>JBAUHR010000999.1:0-2410 GCA_049680385.1 Rubripirellula sp.
CCATTAAATGTCCCGGCGGCAACCGTCGGACATTCTTTAACAGCGTGTCGTCATACGCCGCAAACCGAAACGCCAGAAACTCGCTTACGACATCCGGATTGATCTCTGCCGCAAAACGCGGATGTGACAGAAAAGACTTCGCTTCCGACGCAAACAACAATTCTCCACCGCACAAAGTCCAATAAAGCGGCTTAATTCCGAAGTGATCTCTGGCCAGCGTCACCAGCCCCTTTTTGAAGTCGATGCATGCAAACGCGAACATGCCGTTCAGTTGATCCAACGTTCGGCGTGGGCCATCGCGAACGAGCAATTGAAGTAGAACTTCCGTATCTGATCCGCTACGGAACTTGATACCCGATGCCTTCAGTTTTTCTCGATGCTCATCGGCGTTGTACAATTCGCCATTGTAGATCAGTCCGATGCCAGCTTCCGCATGCACCATAGGTTGCCGACCTGCCTGTGACACGTCACGAATGGACAATCGATTAAACCCGACCGTCACATCTACTGGCGTGTCACAGATCTCTGATGCAGAGGCCGCGATGTCGAAAACACCATTTGCAAACGCGAAATGACCAAACGCCTGATCATCCGGCCCACGATGATAAATCGCGTCCGCCATGGGAACAATCGTTCGAACATTGGAGACCTGCTGTCCCAAACCAACAATACCGGCGAAGCCACACACGAAGGGGCGATACCTATCTCAGAGAATTCTAAAGCGAGAATAGAATGACTTGACACGATCGTCATTCAACAAAGGACCATGACACTGCAACACGTCGGGATCAGGATGATGGTTGCCCTCGATCGCTACTGCCCCTCTTTTTGCTAACATCAAGTCCCAGCCAATGACCGGCAAAAACGGAAAGCTGCCAGCGGCAACCAAAAGCTCGTCGTGAATTTGTGGCCAGTTGGGAATCACCTGATCTGCGAAACGACAACCTGAATCTGGATGAACATCATGCCATTGCAAGACCCTTGTGTGCGGATGCGAGGCCCCCGCACTTAATCGTCCACTTTCATCAATCAAGCAACTCAGGCCACCGCGCGTAAAGTTGTCGAATGGGGCGGACTTTGCTACTCCGACTCGCTGGACGGCGCGAGCGACGAACGGCTTCTTCTCTTTGAAATCCCAAAGTGTCACCGCGCGAATTGTATTCGTCGTAGAAGGGTTAAGCGACCTGGAAAAATCTGATTGTTCTACAAATTCAGATACCAAATAATTATTCAATTCACCTACTCGTGACTCCAACTGCTCAGTCGTGATTTCCTCGCCATTCAAGCTGACAATTGATTCCTTCTTGTCGACCCGCCAAACGCCTTTTCCACCACCGCCGGTAACTGGCTTCATGATCAAAGTTTGATGCTCAGCCAATAGTTCCGTCAGGCGATACGGTCTCAGCAGTTTTCTGGCGTCACGACAGTGAAACGTCCCGCTAATGATGAGACCGAATACTTGCGGATTGTCTATGATGCCCTGAGCTACTTCGTGAAAGATATACTTATTCGTCAACACATCTGTGAACGGGGCGTTAATTCGGCGAGCAATATCGGCGTGATAGTCTGATAAAAAATCTTTCGATCCATACCTGTCAAAATTGTAAAGCGTTGACTTTTCCGCCAAAAAACCCTTCCGCCAACACGCCAGTTTCTTGTGTATCGGAATGGGAAATCGCTTTCCTATATCGCGCCGAACAACATTCACGCGCGCCCGCACATTGAGCACTTTCGATTTCAAGCTCATCGAGGATCCCATTCATTGACTTTATAGTGGAGAGACTTCGCCAGCCGGAACCGATGAAAAAGCCATCGAAGTGTCTTAAAATGCAACGGAGTTGCGATGAACAGCTCTTGCTCTCTCGAGTGCTGTAAATCGGATTCTCTGGCTCGGATAACGCAAGCGTTTTCACTCTTTAAACCAACGGGCATCTTTGAAACTAACCCGATGTTGCTATCCGGCGCGAACCAGCAGGACCCACTTACCATTTACTGACTAGGTAGTACATTGGATTTCCGCGACCGCAGACATCAACGGACTGGGTGTATGAGACAACTTCACCACCGCCAGCGACAATCATCTCTTTGAACGTCTCCAGCGATTGACCGCCTTGCGTATTCTCTTGGATCACAACGTGTCCTCCAGGCTTCATGAACTTCTTGATTCCAGCGTAGAATTTTTTGTGTAGTTCCCAGTCTGGATCATGAGCTTTCAGATTAAATTCCCCTGGAGGTGTATTGCCAACCACGTAATCCAACGGAAAGTGTGGTGGATTGCTCACAACTAGATCCCATTTTTCTGAATCAGGAATACTATCGAAACAATCCGAATGATAGATGTTGACGAGGTGTTCAATTTTGTTGAACTCAGCGGTCTTGCGTTGCATTGCCACAGCGTCCGGATTGATGT
>JBAUHR010001000.1:0-5162 GCA_049680385.1 Rubripirellula sp.
GGCGGTGCTTGAAACAACTCGGCAAGCTTGCCCGTCGAAGTCGTTTGCGCACATGCGAGGCTTGGCACCATGGCACAAACCACCGCTGATAGAAACGTTACGAATGGAGGCGGAAGTTTCATAAACGTACGAGTTCGTTAAAGGAGAGTCCTGGTGCTAAACAACGAAAATCTCGCAGCTTATTTCGGTGGTGTCCGCGACTGGAAACTCGGCGATGATCGGCACGGCTTCCATCCCGGGCACCATATTGAAGACTCGCATGTTCGCGTCTTCTCGGATCTTCAGCGGAACATTCGACTCAACAACGACGGTGCCTTCGGGCTTGTCGATTTCGATACGAAAATCCGAGACCTGTCGGACTTCCTCGCCCGATGGAGAAGCGATGGGAACAACCAAGGTCGTCCCCGCGCTGGTCAAGGCTTGCCCCAACGCCGAAGCGGAAATAGTGACCTTGTCCATTTCAAGCACATATCGGAACCCAAATTCTGCAGGCCCGTCGGGAAGTGCGATTCGGTCTTCGTCTTGCAGTGTCGTTTCGACTTTGACAGTGACTTGCGAGTCGGTTTCCTGCGTCTGCACACGTGCTTTCAAATCAAAGATATTCGAATACAAGGTGCCGCCTTTTCGCGTTTCGATTCGCGTGGTCAGCGGGAAGTCGTCGCCGGGTTGCGGTTGTTGGTTCAGCGGTTCCACCAAGACGTAGCGTGCCATGCTAGACGCTAGTAATGTGCCGACTTTTTCGTGATACAGCACGGCGAGCGAACCGCCCGTCGGCTGTTGGACCGGTCCAGAACCCTTGGTGCTGTAGATCGAATCGTAGGCCGATACCGTTGCTCGCCACGGGCCCTTGGCCGCCAACCATACATCCAATTCAGAGAAATGCTTGATGCCTTGCGCGACCGCGCGAGGCAGCGGTGTGTGAGTGTCGACCTTGGGCATGTCGTGCATTTTGTCCTGCACAAGTGCCATCACTTTGGCGTGAGCGAATGTGTGATGGATGCACGGTTTGATGCCACGCGAAACATAGTGTGGTCCGCCGTGGATCAAGCCATCCGCGGTGCATCGCTGCAGCAACTCGGCGTTTCTGATCGCAGCGGTGCCGAACGCAGGATCGTAACCGGCCATCAAACTGTACCCGGGTTGGCATCCGTCGGACGTGCGGCTGCCCCAGTAACACCACTTGGACGAACGTGTTCCCCAGCTATTATCCCACGCACCATCGGGAAGCATGAACTGCAAGTGTCCATTGAGTGCTTCGGTCAGGAATTCAAGCAGATCCGTGTCATTGACTTCCAACGCATACAGCACGACACCGTTTAGCGATTCTTCGACGTTATAGCCCAAGTCAACCGGTAACAGCCCACGGTCACTGCGGCCGTTGTTCGGCTTTCCTTCACCCCACAACAATTTGTTCGGCTCGGTAAAGAACTCTTTCACACGTTTAGCGAATTGGTCGCTGCGATCCGTGTACTTTTGCTTGCCCAGGACTCGTCCGAAAAGATGGAAGCCGTAAACGCCGGTCATTCCGTAGTTCAGATTGGTAAAGTCGATGGTTTTGAAGTCTCGATAAAGATAGCCGCCCGCGACTTCGTCAAGCCGCTCGGTCCACGCGGCCCGGCGTTGCTCGTCTAGTACTTCACCGTGGTAGTGCAGAGCTTCGGCGAGAGCAATCGCACCAAAGATCGACGTCCCGCGCCACGCTTTCGGGTTGATGTCGTTTGTCCAACTTCCATCCGGCTGGCTAACGTTATGTTCAGCCCAGTCGTATACGTTGATCGCAGCGTCGAGGTACTTTTTTTGACCAGTCACGTGCGCCAGGTGAAGGAACGGATACAACGAGTCGCTACAGCGACCGTGGATATGAGTGCAAGCGGGACAAGCAAGCGCACCATGACGCGTTGGGTCGTCGGGCGCGTTGATCTGGTGACGAATCATGCCATCGCACCAATCCACCAACAAACTCTTGGTCAATGCATCAAATTCACGATTCGCATGCCGTCGCCCAGCGACTTGGCCAGTTTCATCAGCACACGCAGAAATCGGGAACCACCCTCCGTCCCCAGCGAGCGACACACCGGCGTACCCGGCGGTTAGCGAGCCAATGAATTTTCGTCGGTCCATGTTGTTTAACTCTCGAAGTGTGGTTTCTGTGGGGCCGTGACATGACCTCGCTCAAACAGCATTCCAGCACTCGCTGGATGATCCAAATGAGGTGCCTGCATGTGCGGACGCCCCATGAATCCGTAGTCTTCCTAGCCATGATCGTCGCTCATTAAAAAGACAACATTGGGGCGTTCCGCATAAACCAAAGTCGTTGACAGCAGGGCACAAACGAGCCTTGGAAAATACAGCGTCAGTAGCAGTTGGCGGATCATGAGGGATTCGTGTTCGTAGTCAAGCTGTGTGGTGCAGCAAGCTATTTTCGAGTCGATTTCCGACTCTCTTTCCGAGGAACCCAAGTCTCGGGCGCGTCCAGCATTAGCGGTTCATGGAACACGGTCAACGCATCACCCTGGTCGTGGATCCATTGCTTCAACTCTGTCGTTAGGTCTCGCTGGACCGTTGCAAGTTTCGCATCCCCGGCCAAGTTGTTTAGCTCGTGTGGGTCTTGTTCCAGATCAAACAGTTCGTACTCAGGTCGACCGTAGTGTCTCGCTAGAACCTCGGCCGCGTGGGCATCGGTTTTGGCCGCCGACATCCATTCTTTGAAATAGTCACCCGACGTTTCACGCAATAGCAGATCGATGTGCGTCGTGAATGCAAAGTCGGGATGCGGGTTCCAGATCAGTTTGTATCGATCCGTCCTGACACTGCGACTGAGATACACGTTCATCATTCGGTCACCGCTGTGCGTGGTGAAAATGCGATCGCGATGCGAATCGGTTTCGGCACGGAGTACCGGCGTGAACGAACGACCGTCCAAGTTTTCTGGCACATCGCCGCCACCGATATCAATCAGCGTCGGAAAAATGTCGATCCAACTGACCATCGCATTGCTTCGCGATCCAGCCTTGATATTGCCAGGCCAGGACACAATCAGTGGAACTTGGATGCCTTCGTCATAGAGAGTCCATTTGCCAAAGGGGAACTGGGCGCCATGGTCGCTCGAAAGGACTACCAGTTTGTCTTTGGACATGTGCTTGTCGGTCAGGTCAAGAAGTTCTGACAAGTAGGCATCAAGGTTCTTGACCTCCTGCAGGTAACGCGATCGCTGAACACGCGTCCGCGGCGTATCTAGCAATTGGGGCGGCATCACCATTGATTTTGGGTCGACCGTCGATTCGCTTGGCCAGGGAACGTGTGGATCCGAGACGCCGACGAACAACGCCAGTGGTCGTTTGTCGGTGCGGCTGTCCAGAAACTGGCTTACTGTTTCTCGCAACTCGGGAATGTTCGACTTCAAATCGAAAGTGTCAAAGTGGTAGTTAACGGCACTGCGCAAGTGCGCGACTTTGCCAAACGCCGCAGTCTCGTAACCGAGTTCGCCTAGCACCTTCGGCAACCGCAGTACATCTTCACGAGGGTAGCTGTGATTTTCCTCGGCACCATTGCGGGCGGGCATCAGCCCGGTCAGCAAGGCAGCGCGGCTGACCGCACATGAAGGACTAGCAACGAACGCACGGTCGAACGACATGCCTTCCGCCGCCAACTGGTCGATCGCCGGTGTGCTGATGTTCGTTCCGCCATACGACGACACGTCCGCGGCCGACAAATCATCGGCAAGATAGACCACGATGTCCGGAAGACGTTGCGGTTCGACGGCATCAGCGGCACTCGCAAAGACGCATCCCAGCGCCCACAGAAACAGCAGGACTCTTAAATACTTCATTTGTAACTCGAAACTACTCGGTTCGTGATTCTAGCGCCAACCGCTTGGTTGGACTCAGGTTGTTTTGGCGGTCGTCGCTGCGAATCGCTTCCATTTGCGTCAAACCAGTTCCGGGACTTCAAAACCCTTGCGGTATTGACGCTTCAGAAACTGATTTCCGACGTCGGCATGACTTCCAACAAAACGTTCAGTCTGTGTGTCCATTTCTAACATGGGGCTAAGTCGAATGTTGACGCTGTCGAGTCCAAGATCATAAGTCCTCAGGTGTTTTTCCATTGATGAGAGCACATTCTGCCAATCGTCGATCGCAACGCGGTTGGCCGCGTCGTGGCTAAAAGATCTGCCCGCGCGGAAGGCGACGTTGGCCAGATTGCACCAACCCGTGCTGTCGTTACCGACTGCGGCTTCCGCGTTCAAAATCGATCGATCGTGACTTCGCACCGCATCGATGAAATTCTGTTGATGCAGAACGTCACCGCTGTTGCCTTTGAACTCTTTGATGACTTTGCCGTCGGCATCCTTGGCGACCGCACGACTTCGTTGGCCCTCGAAGCGTCCGCCTTCACAGTAGGCGATGTAGCCGCTTCCAGGCCCCAAATGTTCTGGGCTCTTTTTCGCACCTGGTTGCCCGGGCAAATTTGTCAGCCCGATCACGACCGGAATCGAACCGGTGTCGAAGTAGGCGAAATGCACATTCGGGGTTTGGCCCGCGTCGTCGAAAGCAACGCGTCCACCGCCTGCAAGAATTCGCTTGGGCAGCGCGACGGAATCCTGGAACACGTTGTTGCGAACGTCGTCCAAAACATGCACGCCCCAGTTGCCCATGTCACCGGAACCGGTATTCCAATCCCAGTGCCAATCGTAATGCAAATTGTCACGAAACAGTGGCGATGTTTGGGCCGGGCCACACCACAAGTCGTAAGCCACGTTATTGTCGATCGCTAGCGGTGTGTCGCGTTTGCCGATTGGCTTACGTATGAAATAGTGATTCACACGAGCGGACTGAATTTCGCCGAGAGCCTTTTCCTGGTGCAGGAACTTTTTGATCTCGGCTTGCATCGGGTCACTGCGTTGTTGCGTTCCGACCTGGCAGATTCGGTCATACTTTCGCACTGCCGCGACGACCTGCTGTCCTTCCCACTGGGTATGGGAAAGAGGTTTCTCGACATAGACATGCTTGCCGGCCTCCATCGCCCAAATCGCGGCCAGGCAGTGCCAATGGTTGCACGTCGCGATTACGACCGCATCGATGTCCTTGTCGTCGATCAGTTCTCGCATGTCTTGGCAACTCTTTGCCGCCGGGAACTGTTCTTTTGCCGACGCCAAACGATCC
>JBAUHR010001001.1:0-2092 GCA_049680385.1 Rubripirellula sp.
AGTGTGGCTACACCAACATCAAAGGTTCGCTTAATCGCTCGTGAAAGCAATGAGTGATTCATTCAACTTACCTGGCCATGTTCATTATCAAGTCGTGGAATTGGTCAGCATGAGTTTGTCGATCAAAATTCTCGCTGACGTATTCGCGTGCTCGCCGTCCCATCTCCGCTGTATCTTCTCTTTGGTCAGCCAAAGCGGCAATCGTTTCACTGAGTTCCTGGGCATTGCCCGGTGCAACAAAAACGCCACCGCGACAGGAGTCGATGACTTCGCGGATCACACCATCAATGGCGAGAATCGTTGCACGTCCCGCTGCCATGTAGTCAAACACCTTGTTCGGATAGACCGTCTTGAACATTGACACATCTTGCAGGATAGCGACACAGGCATCTGCAGCGGCCAGAATGTTGGGCATTTCCGATTTTCCCACAACGCCCTGCCACTGGATGTTTGTGAGCGATTGTTTCGCGATCAGACCAGTTACTTTGCGACGATCTTTTCCATCACCAATGATGACGAAGCGGATGTCGGCTCTTGGTTCTAACAACCTTGCGGCTTCAACGAGGGTTGGCAAGTCATTCGCCGGGCCAATGGCGCCAGCGTACACCACCACAAATTGGTCGGCGATGTCCCACTGTTGCCGGACGCTCTGGCCTTGCGCTGCGGGATCGAACATTGTTGGATCCACGCCGTTTGGAATCAAATGAACCTTCGATCGATTAATGCCACGTGATTCAGTGAGGTACGTAATGAAAGCAGGTGAGTTCACCAGTATCTTCGTTGCCCGAGCATAGAGAAAGCACTCCAGTCGCCGCGACAGAAAGATCAGAACTGGGTTCTTAAGCACGTTCATTTCGATGGCAAAGTCTGGCCAAAGATCACGAATCTCTAACAAAAAAGGCTTTCGACGCAGCGCCGCAACGGCCCAAGCCGATACCGATTGGAACAAAGGGGGGCTGGTCCCCATCACGACGTCAGCATCCTTGGCCGCTTTCCATCCAGCGATGAAAGCGGAGATCATAAAGCTGACGAAACCAAGTAGCCTATGGAAAAACGAACGGTGAATATTGCGAAACATTTTGACGCGGCGCACCTCGATGCCGTCGGTGGTCGTTACAGCCTTCGAATCGGATCTTGCACCGTCCAGGTAGCTAAAGTCCGAAGCAATGACGGTCGCCTTGTGACCGGCTTCGGTCATTCGCTGCAGTAGTTCATAATGGCGAGTTCCTCCGCCTTCGGTTGCGGTTCGAAACGACTGATGGATCAGCAGTATTTTCATGTTGCTTCCTTCACTGACTTACTACTGTCACACACCGCTGGTGGCTCGATTAATCGAAAACGACTAGTAATCGTCAGTTGAGTTGCCGATCCATTAGATGTCTGTACGTTCAAGCTGTGGCAAGGGGCCAATTCGCCGTATCGTGGCGCATACCAACCGGCCGCAGGGTCTCGAGACGCACCGCCCCCACGAGTGTGCTCGATGGAAATGCTTGATAAATCACTCTGAAAAGATGCCTCGACTGTCCCTACCGGCGTCCGCCAAACAAACACGGCGGTGTCGGTTGCTTCTGGATTCGATGGAAACGAATCGCTGACGATCTCGCCATCGACAAGCTGCCATCTAACTGAAATCGGGCAGTCAGGCTGGCATTCCAAGCGGTCAGTGACTTCGGCTCCGTTCTCTGTGAACGCAAACTTTCGATTCCACCTTTTGATTCGTCCGATAGGTCTGCCAAATTCGCATTGGAAAGATGAGTCGTCGCTGGGCAACACTGCTGCGACATCATCGACGACCACGCGCGGCCACGGAACATACAGGAAGCGTCCAGCCCGTTTGGCCAAGTCCTGGTCGCCGCTGACAATCACATTATGCGATCGGCCAAGTGCCAAGGGAATAGTGGCCCATGCACCACTCGCGTTGTAACGGTACGTTCCTGGGTCAATCGCGATATTGCATCCGTTGACCCAAATATCGGCGTGCATAGCATCGATTTGAATAGGTCGATAGATGGCTGGCGGAATCCGCAAGGACGCAAACCATTGATCCTTTTGTTCGCTCCGGCGGCGTAGTATGGCCAGTCCAGCGTGATGG
>JBAUHR010001002.1:0-12470 GCA_049680385.1 Rubripirellula sp.
ACGACCGCGATCCCTAGAGCAATGTTTTTGTCACCGAGATTGCCCAGCACGTCCGTCATTACCGAGGCTTCGATCGTGCCTGATTTCAACAGATACGAAACCACGGACCCCATCGCGATCAACACGACCGGGATCGCGATCGGCAACAGCGACGCGAGCAGCGAAGGCATCGGCATCGCGTTTTCTTCGGCTGTTCGGACGGGACCAGCCGAGTCGCCTTGAGTTTCCTCGATCGACCGCAGCGGCACGTCGACGAAGTGATTGATGACCCGCGCGGCAAACAGCGACAGGATGCTGCTGATGAAACCAATCGACAGTCCCGCGATCATCATCGTGCCAACGTCGACGCCGATGATGCCGGCGACCAGCAACGGACCAGGCGTGGGCGGAACCAGCGAGTGCGCGATCGACCCGCCGGCCAGAATCGCCAAAATGAACAGCACGTAATTCGCGCCGACTTTTTCTCGCAAGCTGCGAGCCAGCGGCACCATCAAGTAGAAGACCGTGTCGAAGAAAACGGGGATCGCCAGCACAAACGCGCTGACCGCCATCGCCTCGGGAGCCCGCTTGGGCCCGACCAGTTTCAGCATCCGATCGACGATCACCGACGCCGCTCGCGATTCCAGCAAACATCCGCCGACGACACTGGCTAGGGCGATCAGAATTCCGATTTTGCCGGCTGTTTCTCCGAACGCCTGCCCCAACCGACTGGACGGCGACATTTTCAAGATCGCGGTCGCATCAACGGACGACATTTGGCCGCCAGAGACTTGAAATTCAGTGAACCGGGTGATCGGTTCGCCGGTTGATAGAACGGCAACCAACATTCCCGCCAACAGCAACGTCAAGAACGCGTGCAATCGAAAAACCAAAATGCTGACCAGCACGACGGCGACGGCTGACGAAACAATGACCCAGATGTTCATATGAAAGTCCCAAGATTTCGCATGCTGCGACAACTTATCCAACCTTAGTGGCATCACACCTCGGACGGTTTTTGCATTAACCTAACGCTTAGCGAGACGAGCGTGTGCTTTGCTCGCGCCATCAACTCGCAATGTCTCATACTCATAATCGATCTCACACATGAGCGCGTCCGCCTCCCCATCGGCACACAGCTTTTTCATGCGACACGAGTTTGCGATTCGCCGCATTCATTCGTTGTTGGGCATCGTTCCGCTTGGTCTGTACATGTGCGTTCACTTGACGACGAACGCCAGCTTGATCAGCGGATCCGACATGTTCCAGCGGGCTGTGTATTTGATCCACAGTCCGGGCGAGTTGCTGCCGGTGATTGAATGGGGTGGGATTTTCCTGCCGCTGCTGTTTCATGCGATCATTGGCGTCTGGATCGCCAAGACTGGCCGATCCAACAGCGACCGCTACAAGTTCACCAACAACCGTCGGTACGTTTGGCAGCGAGTAACGGGCATTATCGCGCTGGTTTACCTGTTTTTCCACGTATTGCACCTGCACGGTTGGCTGCACGCTCACGTTTGGCTCAGCGTGATTCAGCCGATCGGCTTGGGGGCCTTCTCGCCTTACAATGCCGCCAGTTCGCTGGTCGCTGCGATGGAAGGCTACCTATGGCCCGCGTTTTACCTAGTCGGAATGTTGGCTTGTGTTTATCACTTGGCCAACGGATTGTGGACCGCCGGAATCACTTGGGGTTTGTGGATTTCGCCAAACTCGCAAGCTCGTGCATCAAAGATTTGCACTGCGTTCGGCGTTCTGATCGCGATCATCGGGACCACCGCGTGGTGGGCTGCGGTCGCACCGGGCGAAAAAGAGATCGCCGAGTACCGCCAGACCGAAGACCGCATGTACAAAGCGTCGGTCGAGTCAGGCTGGATCCCCGAAAACGAAGAGAAACGGTCGAAACGGGATGCCGTGACGCAAGGTGGTGAAGTCATCGAAATCGAAGTGACTGAATCCGAGTAGGCAGGTGTCAAGTCGGCAGGCTGTCAAGTGACAGCGGTTAACTCCACAATACAAATCGCGGTTGTTTTCAGGCAACCCGAAACTGTGCAGATGAAGAATCTGCAAAATTGAACTCAACGCCAGATATTGAAAACGGTTAGGAACAGCATCCCATGTCAGAACATCGCGTAGTGGTCATCGGTGGCGGTTTGGCAGGCCTCGCATCGACCATGAAATTGGCCGAACTGGGTGTCGGGGTCGACTTGCTAAGCCTGACGCCCGTGAAGCGATCGCACAGCGTTTGTGCTCAGGGCGGCATCAACAGTTGCAACGACCAGACTCGTCAACTTGGCGACAGCGAGTGGAATCACTTCGACGATACGGTCTACGGTGGCGACTTCCTGAACCACCAACCGCCGGTCAAAGAAATGACCGACTGGGGGCCCAAGATCATCGAGTTGATGGACCGCTTGGGCGTTCCGTTTAACCGCACGGACGAAGGATTCTTGGATCGTCGACGGTTCGGTGGCACGCTTTACAAGCGAACCGCTTTTGCGGGTGCGACCACCGGCCAACAGTTGCTGTACGGTTTGGACGAACAAGTTCGACGCCGCGAAAGCGAAGGCTTGGTCAAGAAGTACGAATTCTGGGACTTCTTAGGCCCGATTTTGGACGACGAAGGCCGTTGCCGTGGTGCGGTCGCCCAAGACATGGTGTCGATGAAGATCAAAGCCTTCCCAGCGGATGCGATTGTCGTCGCGACGGGCGGATGCGGCCTGATCTACGGCCGCAGTACGATGAGTGTTTTCTGTACCGGCAGTGCGGCAAGTCGCTGTTTCCAAGCGGGTGCGAAGTACGGGAACGGCGAGTTCATTCAAGTTCACCCGACCGCGATTCCGGGCAGCGACAAGCTGCGTTTGATGAGCGAATCGGCACGGGGCGAAGGCGGCCGCGTCTGGGTTCCACGGACGCCGCAGGATCCTCGCGAACCTCGTGACATTCCCGAAAACGAACGTTACTACTTCCTCGAAGAACGCTATCCGACCTACGGAAACTTGGTGCCGCGCGACATCGCGACACGCGAGATTTTTGACATCTGTGTCAACGAAGGACTCAGTATCGAAGCGGACCGGATGTCGGTCTATTTGGATCTGACGCACATCCCGAAAGCCGAACTCGATCGCAAACTTGGCGGCATTTTGGAAATCTATGAAAAGTTCCAAGGCGTCGACCCGCGAGTTGAACCGATGCGGATCTTCCCGGCTGTTCACTACAGCATGGGTGGACTGTGGGCCGATTATGTGAAGAGCGAAAGCGGCGGGATGGAAGCCGGTGCGCCGCGAAACCACATGACCAACATTCCTGGTTTGTATGCGATCGGCGAATGCGATTACCACTATCACGGTGCGAACCGTTTGGGGGCCAACTCGCTGTTGTCGTGCATCTTTACCGGCCTGTTCACGGGCACGTCGATCCAAAACTATGCGGCCAGCCAAAAGGAAAGCTACAAGGATCTGTCGCCTGCGATTTCGGATGCTGCGGTCAAAAAAGAACAAGACCGACACGACGAATTGCTCAAGGGCGATGCGTCGGCCGACGAAAACCCGTACCTGATTCACCAAGAACTCGGTGACATCATGACTCGGGTCGCAACCGTTGTTCGCCGCAACGATCAACTGTCCGAAGCCATTGAAAAAGTCGACGCACTGCACAAGCGTGCGATGAAGGCGAAATTGTCGGACACCGGAACGTGGTCCAACCAGAACGTGATCTTCACGAAAGCACTGCAAGACATGTTCCCGCTTGCCAAGACGTTGCTGAAGGGCGCGTTGATGCGAGACGAGTGCCGCGGTGCTCACTTCAAACCCGACTTCGCTAAGCCGTCATTGACCGCCGAAGATCCTACCGAACGTCGCAAGCAGGCTGAAAAATGGTGTGATGACTTCGAAGAAAACAATCGCAAGTTCCTAAAGAGCTCGATTGCGACCTGGAACCAAGAAACGCTGATGCCAGAAATCGCTTACGAAGACGTCGACACGTCGCTGCAACCACCACGTCCTCGGTTGTATGGATTGGTCGGCGCCGAAGACATCGAAAAAGTCTGGAACGAGCGGGCATTGGCCAAGAAGCAACAGCAAGGTGTGGCCGCGGCACACGCCTAATCGCACTCAACGATTTGATAGCGGCGTAAATTGATTGCGGAGTAAATTGATAGCGGCGTAAAACGATTGCGGCGTAAACTGAATTGCATCGCAGCACCTGGCTGCGGTCGATTGACCGCGACCATAAATTTCAACAACCCAAATTCCAATTCCAACGCAGATAGGATCGACGGATGATTGCCCTCGAACCCAGCAGCAAGAAACGACCTGAATTCATCAACGTTCGCGTGCGTCGCCAAGATGGTCCAGGCATGGAGCCATACTGGGAATTGCACAAGATCAAGTATGAACCCGAGCTTAACGTGATCACCGTGCTTCAGCGGCTCGCGCAGCAAGCCACAACATCGGACGGCAAATCCGTTGCTCCGGTGACCTGGGATTGCGGTTGCTTGGAAGAAGTCTGTGGTTCTTGCACGATGCTGATCAACGGCCGCGTGCGCCAGAGCTGTAGCGCGTTGGTCGATCAGTTGATGAAAGAGAATGCCGACGAAATCGTGCTGGAACCGATGAGCAAGTTTCCGGTACTGCGCGATTTGATGGTCGATCGTCAACGATTGTTCAGCGGCCTAAAACGCGTTCAAGCATGGGTGCCAGTCGACAGCTACTACAACCTTGGTCCCGGCGAACGAATTCCGCGCGAAGCCCAGGAACAGAACTATCCGCTTAGCCAGTGCATGAGTTGTGGATGCTGCTTGGAAGCATGCCCACAGTACTTGAAGATCGAACTGACGCAGGAATCCGGCGAGTCGGACGAAGCGTTCGAAGCTCGCAAAGAGGCCGAGTTCAGCGAAGGTTTTGTTGGCGCACACGCGATCTCTCAGTCAGTGCTTTTCAACAATCACCCGACCGGCAAAACGCTCGCCGACGAACGGTTGGACACGCTGATGGGGCCTGGCGGTGTTGCTGCGTGCGGCAACGCCCAGAACTGCGTCTCGGTATGCCCGAAAGAGATTCCGCTGACGACATCGATCGCGCGTGCCGGACGCGCAACGACTGTGCGTGCGGTCAAAAAGTGGCTGGATAAGTAGACAAGTAGATTTCGAGCGCAGTCTGACTCATCGCCTGGCCGTCATTCGGAAGGCGTTATTCATAAATCGGTGTGCCGGCAGTTTTGTTCAGTTCGACGCACTGCCATCCACACAATTGCAGCCACCATGTGGTTAGTCGCAGAGTCCCGACAAAAATCGTCGTTCCAATCGTGGACGCGATCAGGATTGCGACGGTTTGTTGGGTTTGGTTGGACCAGAACATGGTTTCTTCGAATCGGGAAAACCCGAACAGGCTGACAATCAGCATCGCGGTGAACCCGAACACGGTTGCGGTGATGAATCCGACGTAGCGGAATCGTCGCGGGGCCTTCAGTCGCGTCACGATCATCGCGGTAACGGACAACGTGCATAGCAGGGAAATGAGCGTACACGCGAGTCCTTCGAACCAAACGTCTTGATCACGTACGAACAAGCCGACGGCGAAGATCACCGACGCGATCGCCGTCAATTCAAGAATCTGGTAGGTGCTAAGCCGAGGTAGTTCGCGAGGCATTTCGCGCGCCTGCGACAACGACCATCCGCCCCACATTTGCAGAGGCAGCGTCACTGCGGTCGATGCGACGCAGAACGCGATTACCAAGAAGGGAACTCGCGGCCAAACGTCGTTCCAGTCGATCCAAGCTATTTGGACCAGCCCAAAAACCAGCATCAAAGTCGCTGGTGTCAGCATTGTGATCGCCGTCGCAAAACGCTTGGCAAGCGAGACGTACCACATCGACGACGTGACCGAAATCATCGCCAAACACATCAACATCGGTGCGAACGTAAACTGCACCAGCGTGATCCAAAACCAGAAAACTTGGTTCGTGAATCCGCCGAGCATCCAAATGCCGTGCGGAACAAAGATTGCAATCGCTAACCAACAGGCGCCCAACCCGTAGAACGCGATCCCAATACTGAGCCCGTCCTCTTGTTCCAGTTCAAGCGTCCAGGCTCGCAGCAATCGCCCACGCCGCTGGTCATGTCGAACTTCGTCGCGGAACGCTTTCTCGTCCGCCGATAACTTGGTTGAACGAGACCTCTTGAACTGTTCGGACGCAAAGTAATCGGCAATCGCCGCTTGGTCCGGATTCTGCTCAGCCGTTTCGCCGGTCGGTCGAGTGGTCATGAATTTTATCAACCGCCCATCTTGTTCGCGTTGCCCGCTTGAAGTCTCTCGATCGCCACCGCCCTAGTATCGGTGCTGCGAATGTGTCTTTCAACTTCGCTGGCCGGATCGTCAACCATTTGTGAAAGACATTCCAACAGCGCCGCGGTGGCTTCGTCGTCTTTGAAGCGAATCGCCGCCGCCGTTTGCTGGCAGACCGCCGCCGACAACGAAGAAAGCTCGCGAGCGTGCTTGCGGATCAATTCGACAACCGGGATCAAGTCGAGCGCGGGATCGGACAATCGTTTTTCGATCTGCGGTTTCAGCGGCAACATCGACATCCCACGCTGGCTAGCCGAATGCAGAGCCGCCAGAGCGATCGGACTGTTTCGCTGGGCAACCAGTTTCAGGATTTGCGGATCGATTCGCGCGTCGTCAGGCGGCGTTTTCCCAAGCAGACGCGTCACCAGAACGACCAGCTCGGAATCCTTGGAACGAGTCAATTGAAGTGCAGCATCGGCCGCAACGCTAGGAATTTGGTCGAACTTGGCCAGCGCATAAGCCGCCGCCATCGCAAACGTAGGATCGCTACCGGCCAACCAATTCGACAGCTCGGTGGCGTCTCGATCGCTCGATGGAATGCGGCTGGCGTCGAACAGCAACTCGCCGCCGGCCGATTCATGCTTGGCAAAGTATCGCTGGGCAGCTTGGACCGTTTTCTTGGTATCCAAACGCAAGCTCGAAAGCCACGTTGGTGATGACTCGCCGCGAAGCCGTGCCATCAACGCCAAGGCGTACCCGATTTCGAGGGCGCTATAGTAGCCGCATCGCGACATCGACCAGCCGCTGTATCCGGCTGCGTTCCAGTGCGATTCTTGAAGCGAAGCGTTGCTGGCCAGAATCCCCAGCCCCATCGCGATCGGCATCAACGTGGTCGTTCGCGCGTGAGTGTCCAGCGGACGTGGCGCAGGCTGCAACGCCCAAAAATGATGGGCCAACTGATTAGCGATCTCGACCACCGTCCGCAGCGGGTCTGTCGTGACTTCGCGGTGCAGCCGAATCGTTCCATCCGTGTAGGTCGAAGCAAAGGCAAACTCGGGATCGTCGTCGTGCAGGAACTGGATGTCGCGAGTATCCACTTTCAAACAACGACCAACCTGTTCGGCCGCCGACGCAATCAGGTCTGCTGGCGAATCCGTATTCAGTTTCAGTTGCTTGATGTCGGTGATGACATCGGTCTTGGCGACCACGTCGGCACCGATGACTTCGACACAGCGGCGCAGCAGCAATTCGATATCGACACGAGCGAAGGTCGACAGCGGAGGCCGAGTTTGAAAGAGTCCGAACATGCCGGAAGTGTAACGGATTGTGGCCCGTCGCAAACTCGTGAAAGCCCTCCGGCGGATTGTCGATTTCGTGATCCGAAGTGCGCAAGAGAACGCCTGGCTTAGGAGCTTTCGATTCTGCCGCGTGTCACGGACGACAAATTCTTTCCCCCCGTTAGAAATCGCCGTGATTTACTGAGGGCGACGCAATTTGGCACTGACGTTATTTCGATTGCGATTACGATTACGCGACGCGATCGCCGGCGAAGTTGGCTACAATGGTGGTTCTCGCCTCAACCCACCTTCGGCCCAATCCCACCATGCGTATCCTGGACCTCGTCACGCCGAAGGCACTGTCGCGCGTCGCGCGGCTGCAATTGCTGGCACGCCAGGTCGTCGAGGGGTTCTGTTCCGGTCGCCACCGGTCGCCTCACAAGGGTTTCAGTGTCGAGTTCAAGGAACACCGACCGTATGTCCGCGGCGACGAGCTGCGGAATATCGACTGGAAAGTGTTCGCCAAGAGCGACCGACTTTACATTCGTGAATTCGAAGAAGAGACGAACCTGCGTTGCACCTTGCTGGTCGACCGCAGTGGATCGATGCGGTATGGCGGCGATCGTGGCGGCAAGGGTGTCGCGGCGGGTTCCGAGTCGATGACCAAGTACGATTACGCTCAACAGCTTGCCGCTTCGCTCGCCTACTTGCTGTTAGCGCAACAAGACGCCGTTGGCTGCATCACGTTTGACGACCAGCCTCGCGATATCATCCCGACTCGCAGTCGCCCGTCGCATTTGCGTGCGGTCATGACGGCGCTGGCATCGGATGCGACCAAACGTGAAACCGATTTGGGCGGCGTGTTTCAAAAGGTTGCGTCCAAGCTGGGCCGACGAGGGCTGGCGATCATCATTTCCGACGGGATGGGTGACGTGGCCTCGATAAGTCGAGCGTTGACGCAGTTCCGTTCGAAAAATCACGAAGTGCTGTTCTTTCAGATTCTTGATCCAGACGAGATGGATTTTCCGTTCACTGGCCGGGTCCAGTTTCGTGATCTCGAAAACGAATCGAACGAGCACGTGGTTGATTCGCGTTCGGTCCGTGACATCTACTTGCAGCGTTTGGCCGACCACCAATCGGAACTGCAAAGTGCTTGCCGCCGAAACCGCGTGGACTATTTCCCGGTCACGACCGATCAGCCGTTCGACGATGCGTTGCACGAGTACTTTGCACTTCGCCGGAGACTGCGGTGACGCTATTAAATGGCCTGCTTGCGCTCGGCGCCCTTGCCTTCACCATCCCGCTCGCGATCCACCTGCTCTTTCGCAGTCGATTCCGTACGGTGAACTGGGGCGCGATGCACTTGCTTGACGATGTCGTGCGAGTGAATCGGCGACGGATCGAGTTGATGAATTTGCTGCTGTTGTTGCTGCGCTGCTTGCTGCCGATCTTATTGGCGTTTTGTTTGGCACGGCCAGTGTTGACCGGCTTTCGTTCTTTGCCCGGTGACGCGGCGCGGACGGTGGTCGTTGCGATCGACGACAGCCGTAGCATGGCGGCGCGTGATGCCGATGGGCAAACGCGGATGCACCATGTTTCGGTCGGATTAGCCAAGTTCTTTGAGACTCTGTCGCGGCGCGATGAGGTCATCTTGGTCCGAACCAGTTCGATCGATGCCGTCGTCGGCTCGATGGGCACTGCTGATGCGATTGAACAAACAGGTAACCTAACCGCAACGGGCGGCCCGGTTGATCTTGGCCGATTGGTGCGACGAGCGGTTGACGTATCCGGTGATGCTGCCCACCCGCAGCGACAAATCGTCGTCGTTTCGGACTTTCAAAGCCACATGGTTGGTGACTCGGCGATTGAGTCGTTAAAGCGTTTGGAAAAATCGCTCAGCGAGCAAGAGATCCGACCCACGATCAGCTTCCTGAATGTCGGCGATCAATCCAGCACGCTGGACAATGTATTCGTGGAATCGATCGAGTCCGACTCGCCGGCGGTGGTTGCCGGACGCAGCGCGAAGTTCTCTGCACGCATCCGCAACTCAACCGATCATACGATTCGCGACTTGCGTTTGGCGTGGACCGTTGCTGGGCGACCGCTCGACACACGCACGATCACACTGCCGCCACGTTCATCCACCGTCACACGGCTGACTCACACGATTGACATGGTCGGCGTGCACCCGATCAGCGTTTCGATTGAACATTCCGACGCGTTGCCGGACGACAACGAACGAATCATCGCAGTCGACGTGATTCGCGAGATCAACGTGTTGATGGTCAATGGAAGCCCGAGCAACCGGCCGCTGGAAGGCGAGACGGACTTTCTAGCAATCGCACTGAGCCCATTCGCATTCGGTGGTCAGGACCAACCGGACGCCGTGCGAAATCAAGTCACGACGAAATCTGCCGCCATTGCGGAAATCGATAAACAGTCACCTGACATCGTCGTGCTCGCAAACGTCGACGACATCAGCGGCGATCTTCGAAGTCGCTTGGCTAGTTTTGTCCGGAGTGGTGGATCGTTGGTCGTGTTCGACGGCGACAAGCTAAAACCTGAATCGTATAACGAAGTCTGGGGCGATTCGGACGACGGTTGGCAATTGCCGGCTCGGCTTGGCGACGGTGTTGGCGGACCACGCGCGGACAACGATGATGTCCCTCGGTATTCGATCGGGCAACTGAACAACCTTTACGCGCCCTGGTCGATCATCGGCGCCGGCTCCGGTGCAGATGCGAGTTCTGGACCGATCGGCGAGATCGCGGTTACCGGTTATCGGAAACTGTCCGTCGTCGAAACGGAAACCGAAACAGCCACGGCAACTAAGCTGCTGTCGTTTTCATCGGGCGATCCGTTGGTTGTGCGAGCGAGACGCGGCAAAGGCCAAGTGATCCAGTTTGCGATTCCTTGCGATGCTTCGTGGTCCAACTTGCCGCTGCGGTTGGTCTTTTTGCCGATGATGCAGCAATTGGTCCTAGATCTGGCTGGATCGCAAAAGCAAACCACGGTGGACGTGGGTTCGCCAATCGATGTGGCCGTTTCTGAACTGACGTCGCAGCGATCGGCCGATTCAAAGATCGATTCGAAAGCTAAGGCAACTTACTCGTATGAAACGCCTGACCGCGTCGAAGCTGCGATCCAGCCGTACGACGACGATGAAGTGGCGTTGCTGCGGGTGTCTCGTGCGACAATGCCGGGTGTGTATCAGTTCCGCCAACACTACTCGGCCGACACAGGGGACCCGATCGTGAACCGGACCATTCGCGTCGCCGAGGTGCCGGCCGTTGAGTCTCAGTTGCGAGACGCCGATGAGTCGCGTCTTAACCGGGCGGCCGAACTGGTTAGCGCATCGGTTTACCGAGATCTGGATTCGTTGCAGTCGGACGACCAGACGCGGCGATTCGGTCGCGAGATTTGGCGTTGGCTATTGGTGGCGTTGTTGGTGGGGCTAGTCGGTGAGTTGTTGTTGCAACAGCGACGCATTGGTTTGCGAAAGTCACCTTTGATCGCTCGTACCGGCCAAGCCGCAGGAGCTCGCTGATGTTTGCATCGATTCGATTCGCTAGTGACCTATCGCCTTGGTTGGTCTGCACGTCTGCTTTGGTCGCCGCGGCGCTGGTTGCGTGGCTGTACCTGCGTGAGACTCGCAATATCGAAGGTCCGCTAAGTTTTGTGCTGCCCGCCCTGCGATCGGCTGCGGTCGCGATGGTGATTCTGATTCTGGCCGGCCCGGTCTGGCATCGACGAGTGACGGTTGGGACGCTTGGCCGTGTGGTTTTTGCGATCGATGTGTCTGAAAGCATGAGCGTTTCCGATAGTGATCCTGCCTCGGCCCAACCGAACCGCTTGAAGCGTGCGATGCGAATGTTGACGGGCGAACCAGGATCCGACGGTTGGCTCGCGTCACTAAAGACCACTCACGACGTGGACGTCGTTGCGTTTAGTTCGGGCGAACCGGTCGCCGTGTGGTCAAGCAACGACGATGAAGCGGGAACCGGCGACGAGGACTCGTTCACGTCTTTGGCGGTTGAACCCGACGGGATACGAACCGACTTGGCGTCCGCTGTTTCAACATTAGGCCGGCAACGTTCGGCTATCGCAACGGGGACGCCGGACGACACTGCCGAACGAACCCAAACAGCACTCGTCGTGATCTCGGACGGCCGCGACAACGTGGGCAAATCGGCGATCGACGTGGCAGGTCCGATGAAGACCACGGGCGCGACGGTTCACACGATCGGCATGGGCAGTGAAACTGAACCAACGGAAGTCGCGATCGTGTAGATCGATCATCCGGAATCCGTTGCGTTCGATGGTACGTTGACTGGTTCGATCGTGCTGAATCAATTTGGTTTGGAAGGCCGCGATTTCAACTTGCGGATTGAATCGGGCGAAGGCGGCGACGTTGTTTGGCAAACCGTGGTTAAATCAACGGCCAACGAAAAGCAAACGATCCCGTTCACGATCGACGTGGAACCGGTGCTCGACAACATGGATTCCGTGTCCCAGCGTGGTGTCCGACGCAGCACCGTCGTGATGGATCTGCGTGCCGCATTGGATCCGGTTCAAGGCGACAGCAGTGACGTCAACAACGCGATGCCGTTTCGAGTCGCTGCGTCGATGCGTGATCGCCGGATGCTGATCTTGGATGGATCGAGCCGCTGGGAATTGCGTTACATCCGTAACGTCTTTAGTCGCGACCCAGCATGGTCGGTGGACACGATTTTGTACGGGCCCGGCACTGACAATTTGCGTCTGAAACGTGGCACCCAGCCAGGCGAATTTCCCAGCAATCGCGAGGTCATGTCGCGGTATGACGTCATCGTGCTTGGCGAAGTGCCGCCCGACCAGTTTGATGCGTCCGATGCGAGCTTGATCCGCGAATTCGTGACTCGCGGCGGCGGGTTGATCGTGATTGACGGACGGT
>JBAUHR010001003.1:0-5177 GCA_049680385.1 Rubripirellula sp.
GGTTGGGATGGCGAATGATTTGCTGGAACTGGGTTTAGCCGCCTTTGCAATCAGCGTTTCACATCGTTAGAATTTGACACAGAACGGGACGGTTGGCCGAGTCTGGTTTATGGCACCGGTCTTGAAAACCGGCGTGGGGGAAACTCTACCGGGGGTTCGAATCCCTCACCGTCCGCTCTTTTTCGGATTTCGTTTCGCCGACCTTTTGCAAAGGTGCTTTACACCTGTGAACTGCGTCACGAAAGTCCAGCATCCGCTGATCCAGCACCACCTATGTACCGTTCGCGACAAGCAGACTCGCGCGAGTGAGTTTCGGGCGGCGATCGGTCGTCTGGCCGTTTTGGTCGCGATGCGAGCGACCGAGGATCTGCCGCTAACGCCGGTGAAGATTCAAACGCCGATCTGCGAAGCCGATTGCCAGCGGATCGACGTGCGTGTCGAACTGGTGCCGATTCTGCGCGCCGGTTTGGGAATGGTCGAACCGCTGCAGGGTTTGCTTCCCGATGCGGCGGTCTGGCACTTGGGTTTGTATCGCAACGAAGAAACGGCCGAGCCCGTCGGCTACTACGACAAGCTACCCAAGTCCGGCGCACCCAACGTCGCACTGGTACTGGATCCGAGGCTGGCCACCGGCGGCAGCGTCGAAATGGTCATCGAACGATTGATCAGCTGGGGCGTCCCCGACATTCGGGTGCTCAGCATCATTGCCGCGCAAGCCGGCGTTGATCGCGTCGCGCGAGACTTTCCCAACGTCAAGATCTTTGTCGCCACGATCGATCCTGACTTGAACGAACATTCGTTCATCGTGCCGGGGCTTGGCGACGCCGGCGACCGTATATTTGACACGCCCCAACACGGCTAACCTCGTCGGAAGATCGTCCTATGCAAGCTCGGCTGATCTGCGTCCTCGGCTTGTTTGTGTTTATCTTTTTCGCCTGGGTCATCAGCACCGATCGCAAGCGGTTTCCCGTTCGCGTGGTCGTCGGTGGGCTGGCGTTGCAGTTGGTGCTGGCGTTCTTGGTCTTGAAAACGGAAACCGGTCGCAACGTCTTTGTCAAAATTGGCGAAGCGTTCGAGAAGGTGATGGATACGGTCGCCGCTGGCAGCGGTTTTTTGTTCTCGGCCCGCGGTGACGAAACGCTGCTAACGACGTTTGCGTTTGGTGTGCTGCCAACAGTGATTTTCTTTTCGTCGCTGATGAGCATCCTGTATCACATCGGCATCATGCAGCGATTGGTGTGGGTGATGGCGTGGGTGATGCGGTTTTCGCTGGGCACCAGCGGCGCCGAAACACTTTCCGCAGCCGCCAATGTTTTTGTCGGGCACACCGAAGCACCGCTGGTTGTGCGTCCTTATCTTGCAACGATGACACGCAGCGAATTGTGCGCGATGATGACGGGCGGATTCGCAACGGTCACCGGCGGATTGCTGGGTGTGTACGCAGGCATGGGCATCGACATCTCGCACTTGCTAACCGCGTCGATCATCAGCGCGCCGGCCGCATTGTTGATCGCAAAAGTGATGGTGCCGGAAACCGAACCCGAAAAGGTTTCTGCCGAGATGAAACTTGCCAGCGCCGGTAGTCATGTCAACTTGATCGGCGCGGCGGTCGAAGGCGCCAGCGACGGATTGAAGTTGGCGCTGAACGTCGGTGCGATGTTGATCGCGTTCTTGGCGCTGTTGGCATTGGTCGACGTGATTTTGGGTTACGGTTGTTCGCTGGTCGGTCTGGTCGACGCCAATGATGTTCCGCAAATCACATTGGGAGTGATTCTGGGTTACGTGTGTTGGCCGCTGGCGTGGCTGCTTGGCATCCCGGCTGCCGAGTGCATGGAGGCCGGACGTTTAATCGGACTGAAAACGGTCGCCAACGAGTTCATCGCCTATGACGCGTTGGGGAAACTCAGTACCGGCGAAGGCGGCCAGATCAGCCTGCGTACCGAGACGGTGTTGACGTACGCACTGGCCGGGTTCAGTAACTTTGGTGCGATCGGTATCCAGGTCGGCGGCATCGGCGGGCTAGAACCTTCGCGAAAAGACGACCTGGCAAGGCTGGGATTGCGAGCCATGTTCGGCGGACTGCTGGCGTGCTGCATGACCGGCGCGATCGCTGGACTGCTGCTTTAGATCCACGATGACCGTTCGATCGAAACTTGCCATACAGTGTTGGCGCGCAGGAGGCACCGACAACCAATAGGAACGAGTTCATCCGTGCTCGTTTCAATTCGAAGTTTGACCTGTTGCGCAGCGACTGCCAGACTATGCGGGTTGAAATTCGATGTCATTGCGAGAGTTCCATGTTCATGCATTCATTCGTCCGCCAGGTCATTGCATCTGGGTTTTGTTTATTGCTTAGCGTTGGGCCGATCATGGCGGACGAGCCCGTCAGGCAATGGAGTGATGTGTCGGGCAAGTTTTCGATCACCGCGAAGTTGCAAAGTCAAACCGCGACGACGGCCGTTCTCGAAACCGCAGACGGAAAGACGGTCAAAGTGCCGATTGACCGTTTGAGTCAGCCTGATCGCGAATTCTTAGCGCAGTCGATGGCGTCAACCAACGGCGGCGGCGGCAACGGCAACGGCAACGGCAACGACAACGACAACGACAACGACAACGACAACGACAACGACAACGACAACGACAACGAAACAACGAAACCAAATTCAGCGAACATGCTGTCGCGCGCCTTTGTCGCGCCAACACTTCCGGGCACTGGCAAACAGGTGTCATTGCTGACTCGGAAACCGCCGCAACCGATGACACCCGATCCCGCTTTTGTTCGCGGAAACGTTGCTCCGTTTGTACGTCCGCTCCAGCAGATCAACTCGTCTACTGATTTGTCGACGCCAATCATGTTGTCAGCGACTTCGTTTGCCGTGTCGGTGTACCAGGGGCCACTGGGGCAATCGCGAACCGGGCCGGGTGAGGGGCGGGTTTATCTGGTCGATTCGAATCAGCGGTCGCCGGAGGTCATCCTGGATTTGGATCAAGCGATCCGCTTGCTCGATCATCACGAACCCACGGGGCGAACATTGGCGGTGATTGGTTCAAGTGGAGTATCGCACCTAGGCGGCGACTTGGTTTTGATGTCGGGATTGGCGGATCGCAATCCGGTTGCGCTGGGGCGAGCCCGTGTCCCGCCGGCCGAAGGCAAGTTCGGTCCCCAGCGGATCGTATCCGCCGACCTTATCAACGGAGACATTTCTGTCGTGCAGGTGAGTGACAATCTTTACGTTTGGTCACTCGAGCGAGGCAAGCTGCTGTTCACCGTTTCAGGTTTGCAGTCGAACTACAGCGTCAGTGGTGCAGGGCGGTATTTGGCGATCGGCATTCGTGGCGGCGCGCAGGTGATCGATGTTGTCAAAGGTGAAGTCTTCGAGACGCTTGAGTTTTCCGAATCCACGATTCCGGACGTCGCGTTCTCGCCTGACGGAAATCGACTGGCGATGGTCGCCGGAACCCAGTGCCGTGTCTGGGATCTCGCGCAAGCCTCGGTGCTGAGCGAAAACAAGTTGGACGCATCGATGACCAAAATACTGGGCTGGGTCGGAAACGATTCCCTGCTGACGCTCAATGGTTTGATCGATGCCACGACCAGTCAAAAGATTTGGACCTACCGTTTTCCGTCAACGGCAAACGTGCTGCCGCTCGGTGGATCCGTCGCGTTTACGGACGAGGTGCCTGCGGCCACGCTAATGGTGTTGCCGCTTCCCCATCGCACTTTTCCAGCGTTTGGCTCGGCCGGCACCGGCGGCGAGAGTATTGTTCGTCTCGGTGAATGGAACGACAGCGATGGTGGTGGCGAACCGCTGGATTCGATTACGGACATGACGCAATCAACGACGGCGCAATCAACGATGTCATCAAAGACGCCATCGCAAGCACTTTCAACGAAGGCGATTCCATCCACCAGCACTGGATTGACGCTGTTGGAACAAAATAGCGGCATTCGGTCGTTGTCGACGCAGGGACGCGAGATTCTGTTTGCTCCGAACGAGCCGCCGCCGGGACCGTTTGCCCTCGATCCATCGCCCATCGTGCCCGCGTTGACTCCCTTTCACGTATTTGTCGAAGACGCAGATCAGGCCGGTCATGTGGAATCGGCGGCACCGGTGATAATCGATCAGAACCAGATGGTCATGGCGGTGTCTGTCTTTCAGAAATCGTCGCTCGATCCAAATTTCGGCCGCCTCTATCTAGCCAACGTTCGTGACGGGAGTGCCGAAATGAGCGATCCCGTGATCGATGTTGAAAAGCCGTTTCGTGTCACCGATCACCACTTTGGCACCGGGCTGACGCTTGCCGCGTTTGGTTCGGACTTGGTCGTGTTGGACAAGCTGTCGTCGGGGCAACCCGATGTGATCGCACGTTGGCACCTTCCGCATATGGACCGAAACCCTCCCATCGACTTCGCTCGTTGGGTTAGCCGCGAACACGTTCTGGTTCGCACGCATAGTTCGCTGTACTGCTGGTCGATGGGATCCGGCGAATTGCATTTTAAGATCGAACAGGCACTCACCAATCGCCAGGCTCTTAGTGGATCCGGCCGGTATCTTGCGGTGGCCAGATCGCATGTTTGTTATGTGAACGATGTGGCCAGCGCAACGCCAATCGGCAAGATCGACTTGCCTGGCTATGCGAGTGTCGAGCTTCATTTTTCACCCGACGGAAAGTATCTAGCGTTTGTGTTTGGAAAAATGATTTCGATCTGGGACGTGGCCCAGGCCAAGATGGTTGTTTCGACTGAGTTTGAAAAAACACTCGGCGCCTTTGTAGGCTGGGTCGGGAATCAACATGTGTTGTGTGAACTTGGCGGCTTGTTGGAATTCGATCCTCAATCGGGGACCGCGTCACAGTCTTGGAACTACTGGACATCAGGACTCTTGGGCCACACGCTGCCCGACGGTTTGATTGCCACCAAGCGAACAGGCGGCATCGACTTACTTGGACTTCCCATCCCGCATCAGCCGGGAATTCTCGGGACGATCAAAGCCCATGTCGGAAAGCGAACCCGGGTCAAGGACGGACAATGGACCGAATAAGCTAACGCCACTTATTTTCCGCTCGATCCTAATTGAATCGCAGCGCAACCGCTTGTTCGGTGAAGTTTTCGAACGTCCGCTCCAAGCAGTACCCGGGCCAGCGACAGGTGAAGACGCCACGGGCCGGGTTGTAGG
>JBAUHR010001004.1:0-2350 GCA_049680385.1 Rubripirellula sp.
GATCCAATTCCTGGTGTACTTCGGGGGCGTGAACGAGCCCCAGCAAGTACCGAGGCACCAGGTCGCTCTCGCCCGCAGCACGAACGACCTGAGTCATCAAGATGGGGGCCAAAACGGCAACAATCCCAAGTGTATACGGCGAAACCCGTCGGCGGCCGAACGAAGATCGAATCACAGGACGTTTCCAGTCGAGGCAAAGAAAAGAGGCAGGACGCAGTGCATCGGTGCTTATCTTATCAATGCTGACTAGCCGAAAGGATCCGCCAAAAGGTCGGATTATGCGGCCTTGCCGGCTTATCAGCGGCTGGCGACGCCCCCGAAAACATTGACATTTCTTGCCAAACCAGTAAGCTAACGAGTCCTACCTATAAATCCCACCCTCGAGCTTGAAGGCGTTCTCTGACGCTTCCAAATCACCAGCCATCGGATGCTGGTGATCGTCAGAATCCACTTCACTGTCTCTTCCAACTCCCCCCGCATGACGCTCGGCCTTCGGGCCGTCCGCTGGTCGCATGAAAATGAAAGCGCTCCAACGCCGAACCTCAAATCGGGTTCACTGTCTGATGATCGGTTCATGCCTGTTCGGATCGATCAACGCTTTGCCGGTCGCCAACGGACAGGATCCCCTGCCGGATGGACCGGCGAGTGCCACAGTCGACACCATCGACGATCCGCTGGCGGCGCCGGCATCTGACACAACCGCAGCATCCGACACAACCGCAGGCTCCGACACGACGAATGCGTCAGCGGACGGCGGACTCTATTTCTCGTTCAACGGAACGCCTTGGCGAGAAGTGATTCGCTGGGTCGCGGACCAATCCGGTTTGGCGCTGCACGTCGGTGATTTGCCGCCCGGCAGCTTCACGTACTCGGATTCGTCGTCTTACGAAGTGGCGGGCGCGATCGACCGAATCAACCTGTTCTTGCTTGCCGAAGGCTACACGCTCGTCCGCAGCGGGCAACTTCTCTCGGTGATCAACCTCGGCGATCCGCGCAGTCTTCAACAACTCGACCTGTTGGCCAAGCAGATCCCAATCCAATCGCTTGACACCATCAGCAACAACCATGAAGTCGTGAAGTGCATTTTCGCACTCGGCGAAATCGAAGCCGACGACGCGGTCGATGAACTGTCGGCACTTAGTTTGATGTCCACGCCCAAGATATTGTCGAAGACCAATCAGTTGATGATCACGGACACGGTTGCGAAGCTTCGCAATGTCCGCGATGTGCTGTCCGCTTTCGAACCCAGCTTCATGGACAACGGAACGGTTGTGAAGACGTTCGCATTGAATCACGTCGAAGCCGAAGACATCTTGTTGGTCGCGCGACCGCACTTGGGTTTGGCCACGGGCGAGATGATTGGTATCGACGTCAGTCTGTCGGCGGACATGCTGGGCAAACACATCTTTGTCACTGGCGTCGAAGACAAGGTCAAGGTGATCGAGCGACTGGTCGAATCGATCGACCAACCGAAATCAAACGGTATGGAAATTGGCGGCGAGATGACGCTGCAGTCTCACTTGGTCGAAGGCGGGAATGTAAACACGGTCTACAATGTGCTGCAAACTCTGTTGTCTGGCAAAACGGTTCGGTTGTCGATCGACAGCGACGCCAGCACGATTGTTGCTCTGGCGACCGCGGACGTTCAAAAGCAAATTCAGGACACGGTCAAGCAGGTTCAAGCATCCGATGCCGTTTTTGAAGTGATCCCGCTGAATCACACCGATCCGTACTTTGTGATCACGCTGTTGGAACAGATGCTTGATCTGCCAACGGCGTTGGATGATCCAGATGACGTTGATCCCGCCGCACCGCGTATCGATGCTGATCCGGGTAACAAGCGATTGTTCGTGCGTGCCAAGCGACATGAACTTGATCAGATCAAAACGATTGTCGAGGGTTTGGAATCAAGTGCGGCTGCTTCGGCGAATCCGACAAGCCATGGTGCCGATCCACTTGCCACTGATCGTGTTCGAGTGATCCCGATCAAGGGAAAGCGGGCCGAAGAAGTGCTGGAGACTGCGGCAACATTCTGGCGGTCAGGCAATCCTGTGATTGTCTACCCAACCCCCGGCGGATCGCAGAACGCGACGGAACGGGTGCCAGCCCAAAAAGACGATGACTCGAAAGGAACGGCACCCAACGAAGCCAAAACAGTCAACGAGCTGGCGTTTCGAAATCACGCGGCGGCGATGCCGACAGCTTCGGCGAACCGAGACGCCGGGCCACAACAATTGACGGTTGTTTCTAACGCGAAAGCCCCGACGATTCGCTGCCAAGTGACTCCGCAGGGAATCCTGTTGCAGTCGGACGACACCGAAGCCCTTGATCGTTTCGAGTCTCACTTGAA
>JBAUHR010001005.1:0-12179 GCA_049680385.1 Rubripirellula sp.
CAGCGGGCGTCATTTCGGCTTCGAGTTCCGGCGGTATCTTGCTCATGCAAGTATTGGGACCGAAAATAGTAATCCGTGTCCAGAGCGATTTTCAAAACTCTTGCACCGACCCGTGAACGGTTACCGATTGCCCTAGCACGATTCCGACAAAGTGACCGACTCGCCCTGCGGCCGGCAAAGTGAAGGCGTAGAAGTCGGGGTTCGCGGAGCCATCCGAATTAGCATGGATCGACAGATCGGAGATATCGACCTGCCCATCGGTCTCTTGCAACGCCGTTGCCGTTTCGAACGTATCGTTCGACTCAAAGCGGTCGAGTCCTTGCTGTACCAAATCGACGTTGACTTCCAGTTTATAGGCGCCCGTGCTGGTGCCGTTGTAACCGGTGACTCCAATGACGTAGGTGCCGGCTTCTTCAACATCAACGACGAGTGACGAATCGAAACCTTGGTAGCCGCTAACCGGATCGGTTCCGTCATCGTTCTGGGCGATGCGAAGGAGTTGTCCGCCCGCTCGCTGAAACAGGGTGAGCACCGTATCAACACTCGACAAGCCAATTTCGCGTGCGTCCGTGTCAAGCGTGACCGTGGCGGGACCTGCCACTGTGAACTCATAGAAGTCCTCATCCCCTACCCTACCGATAGCCGCGCCGAAGGTTTCTGAGGTTCTGCCATCGGAAAGCAGCAATTCGGCAGGACTGTCGTTCGCGCCGTTAGGTTCGTAGGGATCGCTTACGGAATCGGCGCGGTAATCCAAGATCAAGTCGTACGCACCGACGCTGCGGTCGGCATAGCCGCTGACTTCGACAAAGTACGTTCCCGCAGAAGCGAAGTAGGTCGAAATCGCAGAATCACGGCTAAACTCGCCCGACTGCGGGTCTTCGGCGTCATCGTTGAACGCCAGCACTTCTTCGCTTCCACCATCCGACATCGAGTAGACCGTCACCACACTGTCGAGGCCCGAAAGTTGCTGTTCCGCAGCATCGATGTCGACGGAAAATGAGCCCGGTGAACGAACATCAATTCGGTAAAAGTCTCGGTCGCCCGCTGGGTCGATCGCTGCGTTGCGCGTTCGAGCGGGCGTTCCGCTGTTCAATTCAATGACGGACGCCGACGCGATAGTGTCGTTCGTGGCCGCTCCATCGTAAGGGTCCGAATCGACTTCCGAACGCAGATCGATGTTGAGTCGGTAACGGCCAACGCTTGCATTGGCATACGCGCTTACTTCAATAAAGTAGTCGCCGGGTTCGTTGATAAAGGTTTCGATTGCTGAATCAAAACCGTCGTACTGAGTGTCCGGATCGACACCATCGTCGTTCGATAGAATCAATTCGCGGTTGACGTTGTAGAGTCGCACCACCGAATCCAATTGAGACAACGTGTTTTCTTGGGCATCGATGTCCAAAACAATGGTCGAGGGACTCGCCACATTGATTTTGAAGAACGTCTTGTCACCGCGATTTTCGATTTGCGCGCCGCTAGTTCGTACGCGAGACCCGTCTTGCACTCCGATCACCGCCGCGCTGTCAAAGTCAGTGGCATTGGCGTACGGATTGCTGACCTCATCCAGCGTGACATCGATGCTCATTCGATACTGGCCCTGTGACGTACCGTTATATCCGGTCACGCGAGCGTAGTAGATGCCGGTTTGGTCGCCCGGATCGACGGAGTGTTCAAGTGATGAATCGAACCCTTGATATCCAGTTTGTGGGTCCGTCGCGTCATCGTTGATCGCTAGTTGATTGCCAAAGTCGTCGTACAGCGCAACGACCGAATCGAGCGACGACAATCCGTGCTCGCGAGCATCGATGTCGATTGCGATGGTCCCCGCTGCGGCAACTTCAAAACGGTACCAGTCTGCATCGCCCGGCGAATCTTGCCCCGCAATTCCGATCCTCGCGATCTCTGAATTGAAACCGCCGCTTGCCAGCCCCGTTGTCGGATCAGTCAGGACAGGCACGATTCGCAACCCTGTCGCCGTTTCACGAGTATCGTTGGCCTGGTCAGGCTCGTACGGATCATCAGCGGGGTCGGGAACCACGTCGACATCTAGTTCGTACGCGCCCGTGGTTTCTCCAAAGCCTCGCACTCGAACAAAGAACTCACCGCCCGTCTCGAAGTGATAGGTTAGCGCTGAGTCACGCCCCGAAACGCCAGTGTCGGGATCGACGCCGTCGTCATTCGAAACCAAGATACTGCGGTTTTCGTCGTACAACGCGACCATGGAATCAAGCGTCGACAGCCCGTTCTCACGAGCGTCCACGTCGACCGTCACCGTTGACGGTCCCTGCAGAGTGAATCGATAAAAGTCCAAATCCGGATCGGAACTTGTCGCCCCTATCGACGCTCCGCGAACCAAATATGAGTCACCCGCTGCATCCGGAGTCGGAGCAGTGCTATCGGCGAGCCCAAAAGTCCCGTTGGGTTCTACTTCGTTGAACACATTGGCAGCCAACAATTGACGCTTCTCAAGCGTCTCGACTCGGAACGGGCGTCGTTGGGATGAACGTGACTTTGTCTTTCGATTGCGAAAACGCATAGAAGGGCCTAGCTGAATCAAGGAGGGGAACCAATGAGTCCCTCAACAAAAGTCGCCCCTTGCCCCAATCAATTTTTAGTTTTTCCCAGATCGATGCAACTTCGGATACTCGGCGATCCGGTTTCGGCTCCTGAACGGGCGGCCAAGAAGATGCAATCCGGTGCAGTCACATTTGTGCCGCAGAATTTCCCTGGGGAAACCAACAGATACATTGAGTTCAGTTGAGAGGAGAAGGAGGTTGATGAACGGCCAAATTTCACGTCATCCTTCGCTTACTCAGCTACTCAGCAGTCAGTTCAATTTGCCCTATCGGCCAACAGGAAACCGACCATGCGCAAGCCACTGCGTCTTGAAAAGCTGGAGGACCGGCGTCTGATGGACGCTCAGGCTTTGGTCGTCACGACAGTGGACGATGTCGTGGATCCCGATGACGGTCTGGTCAGTTTGCGGGAAGCGATTTCGACGGCAAACGAAAGCGATGTTGTCGCGGGGCAACGCGACGTCATCACGTTTGCAGCGGATCTTGGCGGCACGATCTCGCTAGATCAGGGGCAATTGCAGATCACTGACGCGGTCGAACTGCTAGGCAACGGATCGGAATCAAACATCATTGATGCTGGCGGTGAGTCGCGAGTCTTCCACATCACCGATGGCGATTTTGACGTGATGTTTGCGGCTGTCACGATCACTGGCGGGTTTGTCGAAGACGAACGCGGTGCTTCTATCTTTGCCGAAACGTCGGGCACAGTGACTCTGCAAGACAGTCGGTTGGTCGATGGACGCATTGTCAGTGACGAGTTGGATGCAACGGCCGGGATTGACGGGCGTGTTCGGACGACGGTCCGGCTGATTCGCAGTGAGTTGTCGGGACACCACGGAAGCGCAGCCTTCGCCGACACGTTGATCGTTCAACACAGTCACATCCTTGACAACTCGTCCTCAGGATTGACCGGCTGGGAGATTACCGTTGTCGACTCAGTGATCGGGAATAACTTGGGCGGCGGAATCAGGGGCTACGGACAACTAGTGCGTGTAGAGAACTCCACCATCCACAACAATTCCAGTATCGAAGGTGCGGGAATCGCGATCTACAATTCCGCTCCGCTTCAGTTGATCAGCAGTTCGATCAGCAGCAATACAGCAAACGAGCGTGGCGGCGGTATCTTTAATCGGTACGGGTGGATGTCGATCGTCAACAGCACGATCTCTAGCAATCGCGTTTCAGGTCTTGGATCGGATTTGCTTGGCGTCGGCGGTGGGATCGCTACGGATGCGGACTACGACCTGCGCCTCTTCAATTCCACCATCACGCAAAATGTCGCGGCAATCGGTGGCGGGATCTATCGAACCGGCGAAAACAATCGAGTCGTCATCCACAATTCCGTAATCGCCAACAATACTGCCGATGACCGAAATCGCGACGTGCATCTGACTTGGTACGACGCCCCTGACGACTCGCAAGACCACATCGATGTCCGGTCCAGCTTCATTGGCGATGCGTCGGGATCAGGCCTAATCGTTAGTCCAACCGGAGACGCGGACGGCAATCGAATTGGATCCGAAGAAGAGCCGCTGGATCCAAAGTTGGTGCCCATCCCCAACCGCAATGCACAGACTCTGTTGTGGCTGCCTGCCGAGGACAGCGTTCTCGTCGACACTGGCAACAACGAACTGGTCGAATACGTGGTCGACCCGTTTGATCCAGCGGAAAGCCAGATTGAATACGACCAGCGAGGTTTCGGTTTCCAGCGAATCGCGGCTGGCAAATCAGATTCTGATCTACCGACCGTTGACATCGGAGCACTCGAGTTCTTGGCGGTTCCCAACTACATCGTTGGAGTCGAGTTGAATGGTGATCAGATCGATGCAGATGACCTGAATGAGCTTTCCCAGCCGACCGACTGGTCGACTCAGCGTAGCCAGATCCAATCCATTTCCATCGAGACTGCGAAGTCACTTCCCAACGTGCGCCCCGTTGATGTGCGGGTAACACATTTCCCACTCAACTTATCTGAATCCGGGCAGCCCTCGACTGGGCAAGCTGTACCGCTAACGCAGACACAGATTTCGATTGATCCTGACCAGCACACCTTGCACCTGCACTTCGGTGACGCACCGCTAGGGGATGGTCGTCTGGAAATAGCATTGACACCCGGCGTCACTGGAGCCCAGTCGGTGACCGTAGGCCGAGAAGATGGTAATCGCTTGTACGTCTTGGCTGGCGACTTCGATGGCGACGGATCGTTGACGACGAACGACTTGGGCGTGCTTTCCTATTGGATGAATCAGTCTTCAGCAGTTGCGCCACGATATGTGAACATCAACGGCGACGAGGTTGTCGACATCGCGGACGCCAGCGTTTTCCAGGGCAATCGTCTCAAGCAGATTGCCTACCCAGGGCAGCCGCAGGTTCCAAGCATGACAGCCGCGGAAGTCGACCAAGCCTTTGCCAGCCTCGCTGATCCGCTTGATGTCAGTGGCGACGGACAGATCACGGCTCTGGACGCATTGCAAGTGATCAACGCGTTGTCACGCATCGGTGATTCGGACTCATTTGAATGGGCAACTGACACAAATCGCGATCGTAACACGACGGCGCTGGATGCTTTGCTGATCATCAACCGGCTCGCGTCCATTTCAAGTCAGGCGACGGTCGAGAGCGAGCGGACAGCGGGCTACGGCCACGCGACACCGAGCGTTCCAAACGGCTTTGAATCTGCAAGCCGCCAACGAATTGTCGAGCCGGGTCAGCTTGAACCGCTCAAGCTGGCTGCTTGGTCGCCAGAACCGCACAAGGACGACAGTCGTCGCTTTCTACCCAGCCCGCTGCAACAAACACAACGGAGGTAATTACTCACAAGCTGCCCGCCATTTCCCCGACAAAAACAGCCAAAAAAAGATAGAAAGTCAAAGTTTTTTCCTGGCGAAATTTGGGTTCCTGTTGCTTGCATTTCATAGTGAACAGGCATTCTAATGGGCGAATGTTCCAATTTGGCTTTCGATCGATTGAGCTACGCTGCAACCGCAGAAGAGAGTGTGCGAAACGGTGCAAATCTGCGGGGAGGTCGCGTCGTGGCTGATCGGAACGTTGACGACATTCTTTACCGCGCAATCGACCTGTATGAATCCGGTATTCACGGTTGCGATGGCAGTTTCGCCGCAGACTTAGCTGAAGGTCAGGTCGACGGGAGTCTTTCGCCAAAGAGCCAACGGCAAGCCGTTGGCGACCAGATTTTGCAACTGCTGGGTGAAGCGGCCGTTTCGATTGACCAACAATGTCAGCTTGATGTAAAGGGGCTACGCGATCAGTCAACCAGGCGGGACAACGTTTTGCAGACGACCGTGGATCGTGACAAGGCTGTTGTTTCAAAGCGCCGCTTTGCCGGGTCGTTTGTTCACGACCAACGGATTTCAGTCGGCGACCGGATCGGCGACTATCGGTTGGTCGAAATGATCGGCGAAGGGGGCATGGGGACGGTTTTCCTAGCCGAGCGTCAGGGGCCGTTTTGCGAGAAAGTCGCGATCAAGCTGATCCGCTCGCATCTTTGCAGTGGCGAATCGTTGGCCCGATTCGAAGCCGAACGCCAAGCGATCGCCTTGATGGACCACCCGAACATTGCTCGGTTGCTTGGCGCCGGCGTTTCCGGTCCCGGGCAACCGTACTTTGTCATGGAATGGTTGCCGGGGACCAGCATCACGGACCATTGCTTCGAACGAGATTTGCCGATTCAAGCGCGGTTGCAATTATTTTGTCAACTTTGCGATGCGATCGCCCACGCTCATGGTCGCAACGTCGTCCATCGCGACGTTAAACCGTCCAACGCGCTTGTCATCGACCAACAGGGTGTCGACATGGTCAAGGTGATCGATTTTGGATTGGCCAAGTCAACGATCGAACAGATGCCGCTGACGGATCGGACGCTGTTCACTCAGGTCGGCGCCGTTTTGGGCACGCCGGCGTACATGAGTCCCGAGCAGGCCTGTCGAAACGGTTTGGGTATCGATCATCGCAGCGACATCTATTCGCTTGGGGTGATTCTTTACGAACTGATTTCGGGTACGACGCCGATTCCACGATCCGAAATTGAAACCGATCCTTTCGACGTGCTAGTGCGGAAGATTCGCGAGGATGTTCCTGTGCGACCTAGTCGCTTGATCCGAAAGGCAGGTGGCCGGCCAGCGAGTTGCCCGCGTGCATTGGATGCGATCGTGATGAAAGCGATCGAAAAGGACCGAGTCGACCGGTATGGCAGCGTTGGAGATTTGGCGTGTGATATTGAACGGTATTTGCAAGGCCGCCGCGTCGACGCGAAGTTACCGCGTCGGTCATGGAAGCAAGTTTGGATGCGAACGCGGCGTTGCGGCGATTGAACCATCGATCCGATTGAGGCACGACGAAAGGCATGTTGACCGGATCACTGAAACTCGTCGACATCCGTCGCGTTCATAGTGTCCAATTTCCCCCGCATCTCTATGGCTTTGATTTCCAAGTCTTTTAGCTTGGGGATCCAAGTCTTTTAGCTTGGGGATCCAAGTCTTCACCTCGACGCCTGACTCATCAATCTCAGCACGCACCTTGGATGCACTCTGGAACAAACGTTCGGCCGATTGAAATTGCTTGGTCTCTTGGTAGGCAATCGCCAGCAACCGCGATGCTTGAACAAGGTCCGTCAGCAAATTCTCGCGAACTTCGGAAGCGAGCGAGTCGATAATCTGGATTGATTGCTCGATGGGTTCGATGGAGTCAGCGTATTGCTGCGATTCCTGCAACGATTTGCCCAACAACCAAAGAAGTATGGCTTTGGCCCGGGCATTGGTGTCGTTGGGCGTTTCGGTATGAACGGCTGTCATGATCTCTACGCCTTTGCGGTACATTGCCAGCGAGGCATCCCGCTGACCTTCCTTTGCAAGACGATCCGCCTCGCGCAGCGCATTCCATCCATCCTCGCCCGTGTATCCCGACGACTCGGGGTACACTTCCCTGGCTTGCCGAAGAAGTTTAGCCGACTTTGCCAAGTCGTCGGGCGAGCCACGTTGCCGAAGGCAGTTGGACAAATCACGAATCGATTCGGCAAGTCGTTTCCGCGCCAGTTTGATTTCCGGCTCAGGGCTTTCGGCCATCAGGTCAAGTAATTTGCGGCGATAGTCGATCGCCCGTTCGTACCAATCAATGGCTTCGTCATTGTTCTTTTCAAGGGTCTCCAATCGCCCAAACGATCCCGCGAGCCAAGCCGATGACGAATAGGAATCTGCGTTTTCAGGTTCCACATCCATCGCTCGTTGCCGATACTTGTGCGCCAGTTCAAAGTCATCACGAGCTTGCTCGAGATTGCCATTACCGAGGGCTTCGAGCCCAAGTTTCTGAGCTAGGCCAGCAACATATCGGACGCTTCCGATGGTTGCGGCGTCCCCCAATTGCACATGGACCTCCATCTCGCTTCGCTTGTCACCCACCGATTCATGTAGCCTGCCGAGATGCCAGACGATCGCTACGAGTTGCTGGATTGGCAATCTGGAGGTCACTTGAGATAGCTGCTTCAAGCAAAGCTCAAGTTCGTCCTCCATGCCCGTCTCGGACAGTGCACGAGCCAGCCCACTGAGCGCACGTGCATGCTGGCTTGGCCGAATGTCGACCATCGGATAAGGCAGTGAGTCATGGCTGGCGATGGCCTGCTTGGCTGATTCGATCGCGGCGGATGAATTGCCAAGGGAATGGTGAGCGTGACAGAGATCCGAATGAACTTGGACTTCGAGCAATCCATCCGACGGCACCCAACCGGTTCCTTTGACGATCGTTTCGTGAGCTTGGATCGACCGGACAAGAAAGGGGATTGACTCACCAAATCGTCCTTTGACTCCACAGATCTCGCCAGACCCGATCAACGCGTCACGCAGTCTTAGCAACGCGCCGCGTTCAATATCGAACAGTGGTCTTCCATCATCCACGAAGTCGATCAGCTGTTTGAATTGCCGAAGCGCCTCGTCTGGCTTGCCTTGTTTCCATTTGATCTGTGCGCGGTGGCACCAATTGTTGGTCAGGATTCGAGTAACGTCGATACTGGTGGGACTGCTTCGGTAAAGTTCTTCTGCAATCTTAAGAGCCTTCTCGCAAGAATCGCTGGATTGCTTGACTAGATCAAGATCCCTCAATGTGTTCGCGCACCCATCGAGCGCATAAGCGTATTGAATGCTAATCGTGAATGAATCAGGTTCATCCTCGTACAGGGGAGCGAGGAAATCCCGTGCAATTTCGTAAGACTCTCGTGCACTTTGGATTTCACCCAGCAGCACGAAACCTTCTCCCATCTTGGTCAAAGCTTGGCCGGCCGCAAAGCGAAGATCTGCGCGCGATTTCGGCAGACTGCAAAGGTCCACCGCTTGCTGGAAACTTGCGATGGATTCTTGATTCTCGCCTCGTCCCATGTGCATGTCACCGACGCGGTTGTAGGCCAGCGCCAGCCAATAGGTGCTTTTTCGATTCGCGGGGTCCAACGACAGAACGTGTTTTCGCAGCTCAACCGCCCGGTGATGAAGCGACGATCCGTAGTCAAACTCGCCTTGGCTGATCACAACATCGGCTAGCATTTGGCAAGAACTGGCGTATGCGGATTGCGTTTTAAGATCGTTGGGATAGCGCTGGGCGAGCCGTTTCGCCAACTGATGTCCACGATTGTGAAAGTCGCGGGCAACCGTCAATGCTTTTTGATCAGTGGAGCCAAATCGGTCCAGGTTATGTCCCAAATTGTGAAGGAGAGCGACGTTGCTGAGACTCAAGACATCCTCGTCGATGTTCTCCTTGGCAATCAGTTCAATTTTTTCGAGTGACGTCTCCAAAATTTTTCGCCGGATCTGGTCGCTGCCGGGGAAGTCCGCGATTCCGTTGTGCAGATCGTCAATCACTGCGCTCAGGGTTTCAAACGCCAGCTGCGATTGCTGCCGGGCCCTCTCGGCTTGTTCGTCTGCTCGCGCACGATCTTGATTTGATCGAATGGCAAACCAAGTGGTGCCACTGATTCCGGCAATCAACAGAAAAGACGTGGCGATCGCGGAACCGACTAGCAATCGATTGCGTCGGATGAATTTAGTCGTTTGATATACGGTTGACGGCGGACGAGCTTCGATCGCGTCGCCGTCCAAGTAAAGGCGCACGTCGTCGCCCAAGCTGGCTGCCGAGTCGTATCGCCGTTCGCGTTCTTTGGCGAGCGATTTCATTACGATCCAATCCAAGTCTCCCTTCAAGATTTGTCCCAATCGTTGGGCGCCAATTTGCCGGGCCGCTGAAACGGAATCGATCCGGTCGCCCGATTCGCTCAGCCGCGTGCTTGGCCGGGGTGGTTCAGTGTCTCGAATCCGCTCGAGCACTTTTAAAAGAGTCTCTTGCTTCACGAATTCCTGAGGCAGCGGCGTGGTGCCGGTCAACAATTCGTACAACATCACACCGAGCGAATAAATATCGGCTCGAGTATCGACGCCCAGCGGACTGGCGTCGGCTTGCTCGGGTGACATGTACAGCAGCGTCCCGACGACTTGCCCAAATTCAGTAAACAGTGTCTTGTCGGTAAGATGGTTTTGCGGCTCCGTTGCCTTGGCCAATCCAAAGTCGATAACTTTGGCGATCGGCCGACCTTCGATTTCGGCGACCATGACATTGGACGGCTTCAAATCACGATGCAGGATGCCCTTTTGATGCGCGTGCTGAACAGCATCACAGACGGACGTCATCAATCGCATGCGATCAGCGATCGACAACCGAAGCCGATCACAGTACCCCGTGATTGGCTCGCCATCGACGTACTCCATCACAACGTAAGGCAGCCCATCGTCCGATTGGCCAGCATCGAAAACGGTTGCGATGTTCGGATGACTCATCATCGCGAGGGCTTGCCGCTCGGCTTCAAATCGGGCGATCACCTGCTGTGAATCCATCCCTCCTTTGATCAGCTTCAGCGCCACTCGCCGGCGAACCGGTTCCGTTTGTTCGGCCAACCAGACTTCGCCCATTCCACCGGCACCGATCTGCTTCTGCAAGTGATACGGACCGATCGTACGCTGGACCGTACCGATGGCAGGTTCGGTCGTTGGCGAGGCCGTACCGACCACTGTTTCGAGATTCGCACAGCGCAACGCGACCTCGTTGATAATCTCGCAATAATCAGGAAAACGGCGTCGATAATCAGCGACGCCCGACGAATCTGCCGAACCGTATCGGTATTCCATTTCAACACCCAACAAATGACGAAATAGTTCATCCTGCTGCTGGAGGTCGACTTTGGGCAAGACCGACTCAATCGGAATGGGGTGACCGTCACGAAGCGCGGACTCGAATTCGTCGTTAATTTGGTCCAGTTTTGAAAGCGGATTTTGCTCGGGTTTCATCGTTACTCAAACTGAATGCGAAATTCCTGAAGCATCAAATATGATACTCGTCCGATTGAACGAACTTCACCTTAACACTACCGACCTAATCATGCGCAATCGCATTGCCTCGGTTCTCAAGCACTCGACACATTCTCTTTCTTGCGGAATCGTCGCAGCAGTCGTTGTGTCAGATGAGTTGGGCGGCCCGGTATAGGTTGATATTGGCGAATGCGTTCTAAATCACGCACCAGTTCGGCAACCGATTCGTACTGCGAATTTGGCTGACACTGCTTCGCTTTGGCAATGATCCATTCAACATCAGAATCCCGCGCAGTTGCAGACACCGCATGCGTGCAGCACGCAGCCAGACACTCGAGCAGCGACCGCCGTGCTTTGACGGAAACGCTTTTTGTGCCCTGCGTTCCCGATGCGCAGACCAGTGTTTCAAGTACCTTGCCGAGTGCCTGGATGTCACAATGCGTGTCAGCCTCAGTGTTTGCTACATCGAGCCCGTCAAATCCAATGACCGTCGACCGTGGCGAATCGTTCCTTTCGGACACCAAGATTTGACTTGGCTTCAATCTTCCGTGAATGAATCCACGTCGGTGCGCGTGCTGGACGGCATCGCATGCGTGGTGAAATAGATTCAAAACGCAGTCCAAATCTAGATTTCTTTGGCAACAATATTCCGTGATCGGCAGTCCCTGGATCAGATCACTGACTACATAGACCAACCCTGAATCCGCTTCGCCGATATCAAGACAATCCGCGATGTGAGGATGCGAAAGTCGGTGACGACGGATCCGGCATTGAGCTTGCCAATCCCGGAGCGGCAACGATTCGTTTGGCGGCAGCACGAAGCGAATCGCCACACGACGACGACTTGGCTGCTCTTGCTGGGCGACCCAAACAGCGCACGTCGATGCCGGTTTGATCCTGCCGAGTAACTTGTACGGGCCAAGGACACTCGGTGGCTCAACGATGATGCGTCCCAGCGGGTTCTGCGAAGGAGCGACTTCGGCTAGCTGGTCGATTGACATCTGATACTGCGGAAATCGTTGGACATAGTCACTACGGGGTAGCGACTGATCGATTTCGTTGCGAAACTCCAACTCGACTTTTAGGAGTTGGTGAAATAGATGCGGCCGAGTTTCATCATCGACACTCTCCAAGTAGTCTTCGATCCTAGCGTCGGAACCCGTTCGCAGGGCAATTTCAAATTCGTCGTTGAGACGATCAACAATCGAAAGCGTTTCGGCAGAGACTTGGTTCATCAAAGTTCCAT
>JBAUHR010001006.1:0-38495 GCA_049680385.1 Rubripirellula sp.
GTAAAGATTCGCACCCGGTCAAACGAGGCGTGTGGTTGTTGACGAACCTGCTAAACGATCCGCCACCACCGCCTCCGCCGGCGGTTCCCGAAATCGATTTGACCGATCCGGCGATCGCAAAGATGACGTTGAAAGAGCGCGTCGAAGATCATCGCAGTCACGCCGCCTGCATGTCGTGTCACCAGAAGATCGATCCGTGGGGGATCGCTTTTGAAAACTACGATGCACTGGGACGCTGGCGCGATCAGATTGACGGGAAACCCGTTGACTCGATCAGCGTACTGCCCAATACCACCCGCCTGGACGGAATGCAGGGACTCAAAGACCATCTCGTCCAAGAACATCACCAACCGTTTGTCAGGGCAACGGTTGAAAAAATGGCATCGTATGCACTGGGCCGGCGGCTGGAGTTTGCCGACCGTGCAGAGGTCAGAGAAATGACGGGGCGAGTTCGCGAATCAGGCGACGGCCTGCGAGCCATGGTGATCGAACTGGTGACCAGCGAGCTTTTTCAGTCAAGGTAGCGTAGCGTCGTTGCGAATCGAATGATCGTGAAGATTTGCAATATGGCGAACAGGATGACTTGACGCAGCGTAACGTACCAAGAACAATCAATTCACCTTGGTCGGGCCGTTGATACTCGTTTGGATGATTGCTTTCCAGGCGGGCTCTGTTTCTTAAACGTCGAAGACCGAATCTTGAAGTCGTATCGCACGCTTACGGTTTACATCACCTTGGTTGCGTTGCTGTTGGGCAACGCTGCGGGGTGGGTACACGTTGGCTGCTCGCATCAGGCGTCGAGTTGCTGTGCCGTTGATTCAGGCGGTTCTCGCAAAGCAGCTTCGCTTAGAACTTCGTCAAAAGAGCCTGTCGGGCATGCTTGTTGCCACCATCGTCAAGATGGTTCCTGCCATTCCAAGGCGACTGCGGACACTGCCGACTCGGGAACTTCCGATTCGAGTTTGCCAGCGGAACCGCACGATTCCGATGGTTGTGCGGTGTGCCAGAGCTTCTTTGCGTCGCGAAATGCGGTGACGCTGGTTGACTCTGTCTTGGCCATCGAACGGCTCGCGGTTTCTCGCAAAGTCGTGTTCTTGGACGACGTAATCGCGCCGAACCATCAATCGCCCAGCCACACGGTTCGGGGACCGCCGAGCGTCTAGTTCGCGAGGTGGTCGTTCAGTTTGGGCTTAGGAGTGGATCTTGCGATAGATCGCTTCACGCCGTCGTGAAATGCCGGAATTCACTTCCGGGGTCTTAACAAGATCCACGATGTTTCTTTCTGTTCGGTTCATCGCGGAACGCTTGCGTTTTGTCTTTCCCCGGTTGATTCCCGTACCGCAGGTGCGCTCCCATGGCGATGGTCCATGATGTGCCCAGGCCGGCGGGTTGGTTGTCACGATTGATGACGACTGACTTTTGCCCCTGGGCGAATCGTTTTGTTTATTGGCTCAAAGAGCCCATTGGTTGGTTCGTTTTGGCGACGGCGGTCAGTGTGTTGATTGGGTTGTATTTCAGCCCAATCGGTTGGACGCTTGCCGCGTCGTTGACCGCAATCATGGTTGTCGGGATGGCGTGGCCGTTGGTTGCGATACACGTCACGACTTGCCATCTGCGGCCAGAGGTCGACTGCATTCATGAAGGCGACGCGTGCCGAATGATCGTTTCGGTTCGCAATCGCATTCCTGTTCCCGTCTGGGGATTGGCTGTCGAGGGGTACCTGGATTGCGAGGGCGATGATGCGTTGCCGACCGTGGGTTTGGCGTGTGTCCCGCCGCTTTGCATCAGCGATTTTGGAATCACGGTGAACCCGTCGCTGCGTGGCCGCTACCCCGTTCAAACGCCGCATGTCGCTTGCGCGTTTCCGTTTGGAATCTGGACGGCGCGACGGAAGCTGACGAAGACTCAATCGCTGACGGTGTGGCCGAAGATCTTTGCGGTTAGCGGAACTTGCCCAATCGTGGGTGCGGCCAATGCCCAACAAGGTGAAGGAAGCCGAGGCGGACGGAGCGGGGATTTTGTTGGCGTGCGAGCGTATCGCCAAGGCGATTCCGCGAAACAGATCAACTGGGTTGCGTCGGCCAGAGTGGATTCGTTGGTCGTTACCGAGCGTGGCGGCCCCCAATGTGTCGAACTTGAGGTGTTGGTCGATACCTGTGGCGCTGGCACGCGAGAGCAACTAGCCGATCGCGTTCGTGTCGCCGCGAGCGTGTTGGTCAATCTGCATCAGACGAACGTTCCCATGCGAGTGTCGATCGGTTCGCAGCGACTGCGGTTGGCCAGCGGAAGCAAGGGGCGACGTCAAATTTTGGATGCTTTGGCGGATGTCCCGGCGGATGGAAATGGCGATCGGCTGGTTCGAGTCGCCGCGAGCAAACATGCGGTGATCGAGTTCTCGTCGGATTCGAGCGGATGCGAGGTCGTTCGTATGACCGACCCGCGAGGCGGACGTCGGGCGGGTGGTCGTGTGCAGACGAAACGGGTTACCTGCGGAGTCACTTTGGCGGATCAGGTGCGTCAGTTCTGGTCGGAGGTGGGAGATGCCGATGTCGCCGCGTAAGAGAAATGAAACGATTGGACTGGCGATTCTGGCGATTGTATCGGTCGTCCCACTGCGGATTTTCGTTGAGTCACGTGGTTGGTTCTTGACCGAGATGGGGATGATCGTTGGGGTGTTTGCCGTAGCGGAAGTCGCCAGGAATTTCGGCATTAAAAATCGGGGCACGCCGAAAGGAATGGTGGTTTTCGCTACGGCTTTACTTGTCACCACGCCGATGATCGTTGCCGTCGTCGCTCGCGCGTTCGGATCGCCGATTGCGTTTGAGATGTCCGGATTAACCGCGTTCGGAACCGCATCACTCGCCATCGCGATATCCGCCCACCGCAATCGCACGCGAGCGATGTCGCTAGTGATCAGTGGATTTTTGGTTCTGTTTTCGACGTCGATTTCAGACGACCCTCGCGCGGTGTGGTTGGCTGTTCTTTGGATGACCGTTTGCGTTTGGCACCTGGTCGCCAACCACTGGGAGCGAATCGACCTCTGCTTGCCTGATTCCGTACGACCAACGATCGGGGTTCGCCCCGCAAGCGTGTTGATTGCGGTCGCACTTTGCATCATTGGCGGGCTAGTGGTTCAAGACCGTTTTAGTCAGCACCAACGGCTGTCGTTCGGAATCATGCCCACCAGTGGCGGATCGAAATGGTCGGACCCGGCCGCTCGGTCAGGCGTCGGCACCGGTGACGCAGTGATCGCGGCCAAGGACCATGCGGAATCCTTTGGGGCCGTCGATTCCGAGATCTTCTTAGAGTCAACCGAGCCAACACTGTTCGACATGTTTAGTGATTCCATTGGCGAACCCAAAAAGAAGAAAAAATGGGAACGCAGTCAAGCGATGGGTAACGAGAAAGTCATTCCCATGCACGAGCGGGTCGCCAAAAGTGAGAAAGGCGGTTCTTCGTTCAGCACGGATCGTCTGCCACCGAAGAAGCATCGTCACTTTGACGATGCCGTCGAAGCTGCGGTGGTTCAGTGGGATGGCCCGACGGGAATTCGCTTGGCGATGCAGCGATACGACACCTTTGATGGTGTGGATTGGACAAACAGGGCCAGCCTCGCTAACGACGCGCTGCAACGAAACGAGATCGACAAGCACGTTTGGTTCTTTGATTCCAAACTGCGTTCCAAAGCGTTCCAAGAAGCGGATGCGTTGGAGGTTAATTTGTTGAAGGTTCTGCGGCTCGATACGACACGCTTGCCAGCACCAATGATGACGGCCGGCCTGCACATCAAGGACGTCGATCGCCAAGACTTTTTTGGAATTGACGACGACGGTTCGCTGTACATGCCTGGCCGAGACAAGGTGCCACCAATGACCGTGGTCCACTTAGCTTCGCTGAAGGTGATGGAAGACGAGTTATTAATGCTTTCTGCGTACGAACAACTGCAATCGATCGTCCACGATCTTCGCAACGAATTCACGCTTGACCGAAACGCCACTTCCACGACCGACGATCCGGTTGCCGAATTTCTTCGCACCGGTCGTGGCGGCGATCACTTGTTCGCAACGGTTGCGGCGCTGAGGGCTCGCGAGATCGGTTTGCAATCTCGAGTCGTGACGGGGTTTTACGTTCGGCCCGATTCGTACGACATCGCGGCGGGACACGCATCCGTGACTGCGGACGACGTTCATGTCTGGACCGAAATCCGGCTCGACGACGGGCGTTGGTTCGAGATCGAGCCGACGCCGGGATACCGCAAACCCGTTTACGCACCGTCGACTTGGCTAGTCGCCAAGCGATTTGTCGCCGCGCATTGGTTGCACGGTCTGTCGATTGTCGGTGCGTTTGGATTGTTGTTCGTCACCCGTCTGATTTGGATCGAATGGTTGCTGGCGGCGGGTTGGTCGTTGTCATGGCCGCTCGGTCGCCAGCGACAACTTCGGCTGGCGATGAAGATTGTCGAAACGCGAGCAAAGTTGATTGGTAAGCAGCGTCCACTCGGGATTCCACAACGGGACTGGTTGGAATCGCTGGTCGCTTCCGACGCGATTCTTCGTGATCGAGTGCGCAAGTTTTGCAATGACGCGGACAAGAGTATTTTTGGCGGAACTCACGTGATCGACCGCGGTTGCTTGAGCGGCGTCGTTCACGGTTTGAGCGCTCGACGATTAAAAATGGCTAGTGCAAAGGTGGCAACATGAACACGGTAATGGAAAACTGTACCCAAACAGTGTTGAGTACTTTGCGCGAGCAACTTGGCCGCGTCTTGTTGGGCAAGTCAGAGCAGATTGAATTGGTGATCGCGTGCTTGCTCGCCCAGGGGCACTTGTTGCTGGACGATTTACCGGGCACTGGCAAAACGACGTTGGCGAAGGCGCTTGCGGAATGTTTGGGTGGGCAACTAGCACGGGTTCAATGTACACCTGATTTATTGCCGACCGATGTGACCGGATTCAATCTGTTCAACCAGAAGACTCGCGAGTTCGAATTCCATTCCGGACCCGTCTTTGCGGATATTTTGTTAGCAGACGAACTGAATCGGACAACACCGCGAACCCAGAGCGCGCTGCTCGAAGCGATGGCGGAACGGCAAGTCACGATCGACGCGGTTCCCCACCGATTGTCGGAAACGTTTTTTGTCATCGCGACTCAGAACCCGATCGATTCACATGGGGCGTACCCGTTGCCCGAAGCTCAACTTGACCGCTTCACGATCAAGTTGCAAATCGGATATCCCGATCGTGAGGCGCAGCTAGGCATTCTGGAAAACGCATCACGCCCGAGCGGTGTCGATGACCGACCGCACAGCGTGCTGTCGCTAACGGATCTGCGACAGATCCAGCAGGAAGTGCAGACAATCACGGTGCATCCGCGAGTGCGTGAGTACTTGGTGGATCTGGTCGAAGCCACACGCAGCGATGCGTCAATCCAGTTGGGTGTCAGTCCGCGAGGCATGTTGCACTGGCAGCGAATCGCTCAGGCGTGGGCGTTATTGCAATGCCGCGACTTTGTCACGCCGAGTGATGTCGCAAAGGTCGCCCACCCGGTTTTGTCGGTGCGACTGCTGACGACGACGGACGACGTTGATTCGGTAATTGATCGCATCATGGGACAAGTCCCTGCACCGGAGTACAAGTGATGAAGTGCTTTTCCGTCCGAGAAGTGACTCGGGTCCACTCCCTACTTTGCTTGGCCATGTTGGGGGTTTTCGTCGGCTGCGACCAACAAGACTCGGCACCAAAAACGTCTCATTTCGAACACGACCATGACGTCGCTCCGCATTGGCCCAGCGATCTCGCGGACGCGGCGAGCAAAATTCGCGAACGTCTCGTTTGGACCGAGACAGGTGAAGTGACTGAGCATCACCAGCATGACGAACACCAGCATGATGAACACGACGATCATCATCACGACCATGATCCCAACGCTGAATTGGTCGATTTGGTTTCTTGGATTCCGGAGGTCGCTGCCGACACAAATTTGTCCGAAGCCGATTGGTTGCCGCTTTACGACGCTTCCCATTCACTGATGGCGAAGCTGCGTGGGGCAACGGGCAGGCTAAGCAGTGATACTCGGTCACAAATCGAATCCTTGTGCGAATTGATTGACGATGCTGTGCCAAAAATCCCTGAACAGCTCCCTAGCCTGAAGGTGACTTCGTCATGAGTCAATCCATTTCGATGATGTTGCTTGGGGGATTGATTCGAGTTCTGCAAGGCTTTGGTGCTGCGGCGCCGACATTACTGGTTGGTTTGTTGATCGCTTCGATCCTGCGTTACTATCTGGGTAGCGGCGGAACGCGCCGGTTGTTTGGTGGCGAGAGTCTACGTTCGCTACCGCAATCGTGGTTGGTCGGGATGTTGCTGCCCGTTTGCTCGATCGGCGTGTTGCCGATTTTGTTTGAAATGCGGCGAGCGAAAGTCAAGCCTGGTGCCATGTCGGCGTTCGCTCTGTCCGCGCCACTGTTCAATCCGCTTTCGTTGTTGTACGGGCTGACGCTAAGCCGACCGTTAGTGATCATCCTCTTTGCGTTGGGATCGCTGGTTGTGGTAACGGCGCTGGGTTTGTTTTGGGACGCGTCGTCAGGGTGGCGTGGGCTTTCAACTCGCGATGATGGTGTTGATGACGCGCCGGCCGGCAGCCCCAAGCCGGACCACCTGATCGGAATCCGCCGTGTCTTCGCGACGATGGTTCACTTTGCTCGCGAGGCCACGGGAACGACGATGCTGGTCGCCTTGGTCGGGCTGTCCGGCTTGGCATTGCTCGCCGTAGCGCTCCCCTTTGGCGCCTTGCAACATGAAGTCGAACGAGACGATTGGTGGGCGCCGCTGAAGATGTTGTTCGTCGCCGTTCCCGTGTATGCCACGCCAATGCGGGCGATGAGCCAGATGGGCATGATGTTTCAACATGCTAATTCCCCCGGTGCTTCGTTCACGTTGTTGATTTTAGGTGCGGGGATGAACTTCGCCACGCCGCTTTGGTTTGGACGTCACTACGGATGGAAAGCCGCCGCATCGTGGTTTGCGTCGCTGCTGTTGATTGTGTTGGCGTTGTCCTATGCGATCAACAAGCCACTTGTCCCGGCTGGCGTCGAGCCGGCTGGTCATACGCATGCCTTCGACATTTTTGCGAACCCGTTGTCGGCGCATCACTCGCTGAGTTTCGAAACCACGGGTGAAGCGATCACAAAAGACTTGGACATCAGCACGATTGCGTCTCTTGTCGTGCTCGCGATCGTCGCGGCGGGTGGTCTGTTGTGTCGCATGCTGAAGATTGATGAGGCTTCGCTGATCAGTAATGCTAGCGCAGGCTCGTTTGCCTCGTCGCTGCAGACCGATGATGCTCGGCCTCGTCGCGGGCTGGATGTCGTCGTTCCACCGGGCGTGATCGGTGCGACGATGCTGGCGGGGCTTGTCGCGTTAAGCGTTGTCGCTTGTTATGCGTACTATCCATCGCCCGATGAATGTCTGGAAGAAATCAGCATGGCGCGGGCCGAATGTTTGTCGGCGGCCAACAGCGGTCAAGTCGATCACGCTCTGTTTTGGCTGCCGGTCTGGGAAGACTGGAGCCGGCGGTTGGAGGTCGGCACGTTCATCCGCGCCGGCCAGGTTCGTCCCTATCAACGAATGCAGGGGTATTTGATCCGAAAAAAGCTTGAAAACCTTGAGCATGAATTGGAACACGATCCGTTCGAACCCGATGAGACCAAGCGGGTTGTGCGGGATATTCTGTCTACGAATTCCCGCTGGGTAGGTGCATTTCGGCCAACTGAGTGACATTGAATCCGTTGCCGACTAGAATCAACTCCGGTCGGACCGAATCACGTCAAGAAATATTGCGGATGGTTCGTTTCATGTTAGCGTTGAAAAAACGATATTCGAGCGGCTTCACGTTGATCGAGTTGTTGGTCGTGATCGCGATCATTGGGGTCTTGATCGCGATGCTTTTGCCAGCGGTTCAATCGGCTCGCGAAGCCGCCCGCAGCACCGATTGCAAGAATCGCATTCGGCAACTGGCGCTCGCCACGCACCTGCACCATGATGCGGTCGGCTATTTTCCGCCCGCCCGATATGAGACGCGTCCCGACGCCGATCCCGCCGATCAATGTGGATTGGAAACGCCAACATGGCTCGCTCGTGTGATGCCGTATATCGAACAAGTTTCGCTAGGCGATCAGTGGGACTATTCCAAGCCTTGGCACGAACACCCCGAGGAAGTGCGAACGTTGGTTCCCGATATCTTCCTTTGCCCGTCACGGCGCAGCGGCACGCGTCCGATCGGCACGCGTAGTCTGCGCACGACGGTTGCCGGAGGCGAGGGGCGATTGCCATGTGGCTGCCCGATTAAGCCACGCCCGATCGATGTGACACTTGATATCGAAGGAGCCCTTAGCGATTATGCCGGCAACCACGGCGACCTGACTCCCGGCGCGATCGGCGCGCCGACGGATTTTTACTACGGTGGAAACGGAACAGGCGTCATCATCAGCGTGCGGCCAAAGTGTAAGGCAGGAACGGCGATCGCACCGTCCGACCGGATTCGCATGGCGTCGGTCAGCGATGGCACGTCCAGCACATTCTTGTTCGGCGAAAAGTTTGTATCACGCGATGGGCTTGAACAGTTCCCCGAAGACTCGCCGGCCTACGACGGTGACCACTTGCCCGCGTCGTGTCGCTTGGCAGGCCCAGGTCTGAGATTGGCCAATGGACCGAGCGATGTGCTGGCTGACATGTTTTCATTTGGAAGTTGGCATCCCGCCGGTGTTCACTTTGCGCTCGTGGATGGCAGCGTTCGGCTTTACAGCCCGGACATCGACACCAAAGTTTTGGGATCGCTCGCCAATCGCCGTGACTCGCGCGTCGTGGAACTGGAAAATTGAACGGTCGTCAACATCGGACGACAGTCTTAGGAATCGTCGCTTCGCTCGCCTTTTTACTTTGCGGTTGCTCTAACCCAGCCGGAAACCACGATGGCGTCGTCGCCTTTGACGACGGCACACCTGTGCAATCAGGCAGTATTGAGTTCCGATCGCTCGCCGATGGTTCTCGCTATGCCAGTCGCATCGCCAGCGATGGCAGCTTCTCACTGACCGACCAGGACGGCGAACCCGCGTGCCCACCGGGCGACTATGAGGTCGTTGTGGTCCAGATCGTTGTGACAGAGGACTTGGCTGCCGAAGATCACCAGCATGGCCGAACGGTCCCGCGCCGCTATGCCGACTACTACACCAGCGGCCTGCGAGCCACGAATGCCGAAAATTTTGATTCTGATTCGCCCATTCGGATCACGTTAGAAACAAGCGACAGGGTGCAATGACTACAATCAACCGGTACGCTGGTCAGTATCGCAGTCCGTGTTTCGGTTCCGCCAGGAATGACGTCAAATGGCATTCAATTTCAATCAGCTTGATCGTCGCCGGTTTCTTCGCGGGTCGGGTGCCGCGCTGTCGCTGCCGCTGCTGAGTTCCAGTTTGCCGTTGTCGGCAGCGAACAATGCCGATCGGAAAAATCCAAAACGGATGGCTTGCATCTACTTTCCCGACGGCGTGCCGATGCCGCTGCGGGAAGATCCTGCGTATCAAGATTGGTCGTGGTTTCCGCATGGTGAAGGAAACGATTTCACGTTCACCAAGTGTACTGATGTCTTCGAACCACTACGCAACGACTTGACCGTGTTGTCGGGGTTTTCGCACCCAGGGGCTCGCAAAGTACACGGCCATCGCAATGCTGACCAGTTTTTGACTGGCGCCGAAATCCGTCGCGATGGACCATACCAGAACGCGGTCTCTTTGGATCAGGTCTACGCCGAGCATGTTGGCGATCAAACGCGGTTTTCATCGCTTGTGATGTCGACCGACGGTGGTATCGGAACGCCGCGTGCCGCCCAAACACTTTCGTTCAATCGCGCGGGTCGGGCGATCCCTGCCGAACAAAGCCCGAAACGCATTTTCGACATGCTGTTCGTCAAGAGCGACGCCAATGCGGCCCGCAGGTTGGCGAATAACCAAAGTGCTTTGGATGAGATGCTGGAAGACGCAAGCGATCTTCGCAGCACGCTGTCGAGCGATGACCGGTTGCGGTTCGACGAGTATTTGGACTCCGTTCGCGAAGCCGAGATTCGAGTGCAGAAAGCAAGGGAGTGGGTCAACCGGCCACTGCCCAGTGTTGATGGGGAAAAAGGTGTTGACGGGAAAAAAGGTGTTGGCGGGGAAAAGACCGACCGAGTCAAAATGGAAGCAGACATTTCGCCCGAGTCGCCACGACTGTACGTGCAAACCATGTTCGACATGATCTATCTCGCGTTCAAGACCGATTCGACTCGCGTCGCGACTTATCAAATCGGACGCGAAAACGGCGCCGGCGTCAGCGATCGTCTCGCTCGCGCGGTCGGGTTCAATCTTGCACACCAGTTAACGCACGACACGAAGAACCCCGGTGGCTGGAAAAACCTGGGGAAATATTGCCGGTTCCTCAATGAAGAATTTGCTCGGTTCACAACCCGACTGAAGGAAACACCCGAACCGGCCGGTACCGGTTCGATGCTCGACAACACGTTGCTGTTGTTCGGTTCTGCGTCGAGTGCTTTCCACCTTTCACGCAACTATCCGCTAGTCCTTGCCGGTGGTCGCAACATGGAATTCAAGCACGGCAAGTATCTGAACTATGCGGGAACCAATCCGATCAGCGGAGCCTGGAGTGGCGGGCCAGAACCATACACCAAAGAAATCAAGCAAGAAGACCAACCACTCACGCGTGTCTTTGTCACGATGCTGCAACAACTGGGAATCGAAACCAACCGTTTTTCCGGAGCCACCGGGAATTTGCCCGAGTTACTTGCGTAACGCTGCAATGCTGATCAACCGACGGCGATGACGCGATCAAGCTGTCTTTCGCTGTAACGCAATTGCGAGGAGCACAGAAACTGTGCTCCTCGACAACGGCGTCTTGCATTTCAGCAATGGTCTCACTTGCTATCGCAAGTTGCTTTACATTTCTGGGTCAGCCGGCGGCTCCATGTCCGCGTTGGCTGATTCAGGGTTTGCTTCCAAGAAAGCCTCCACTTCGGAAGTGTCTGCCGAAAATTCGGCTTCGGAACTCCCGCATCCAGAAGCGAAGCACAGCGAGACTACCAGGGCAAGTCCCGCAAACATTTTGAATCCGTTGAACATTTTCATTGATCAAATCTCCTCATCGATAGTTTCACTGGAAGCTGCGGTGCCCAGTGCACCCCATAGCCCATAGGGACTTGCCGAACCTGGGACGGACAGCGGATCGTTGTGGGCCGGATGCGCACCCACTTGTCCACGGTTTGCGTCACCGGCTTCGATTGAGTCGGTAACAAATTTCACAGCACCATCACCCATCAAGACGTGAGCGCCGCCTTGATGGCGGCTCGACGCACTTGCGATCGCAATCGAAACGATGTTCGTGTTGTTGATGCAGAGTACGGTGTTCGGTGGCAGAATGGTGTTGACTTGTTGGTTGATCGGACCGCCATAAGCCCATTTGAATCCCCGTCGGCGCTCGGCGTCTCCAACGAGCGGAGCAGACGCGTCCCAAAACCTTGGACGTAGGGGATCCTTAAACTGTTCACACGACGTGTTGCCGTTGATCCCTAAAAGGTTGTTGGCACCGTCCGCCGAATGCGTACGAATATCTCGGTCACCTAGGTCAGTGGCAATTTCGCCCATCGCAATGGTGTTCGAGAGTCCATCAAGTACATCTCGAAAACCGATGGACCGTTGGTTCTTGAAGAAGCCTCGCTGAGAAGCCCTGACGCGAACGTAGTACAACGGGTTACCGCCAGTCTGCTGAGCACCCGTGTTGCGAATCCGGTATCCGCCCCAGGTCGTGTCCAACGAATCACCGAGGCACGGGCCATAGTTCGTGCGTCCTTGTGCCGGCAAACCTTGGCCGGGGTCACTTGGGCAACGAAGTGTCGGAATGTTGGTCATCCAGGGACCATAGAAACCACCGTTGGCGTTGGTTGCTGTATTGAGCGTGCGACCTGGCCATGGCCCCATTGGATTGTAAACATTGCCCAAACCAGCCGTTCCCTCAGTCACCGAGTAGGGGTTGCTGATTTGCTCCCAAAGTGCTTGTTGCTCCATGAACGGAACCATTCCCACCAAACTCGACAGGTCCAGTTGGTTGTTTCCATTGTCGGCTCGCCATGATCCGACCCCATGCGTTCCACCTTGGTGCATCGGCAGCTCTTTGAAAGCCGAATGGTAGTTGTGAATTGCCAGTCCAAGTTGCTTGAAGTTGTTGCTGCAACTCATCCGGCGAGCCGCTTCACGCGCCGCTTGGACCGCAGGCAGTAGCAACCCTACTAGCACCCCAATGATCGCGATGACGACGAGAAGTTCGACCAGGGTAAAGCCCCGGCGTTTCATTCTGCTCTTCATACTGTGCTCCTGTTAGAAAAGTACGAAATAGATTCCGAACCTCGAACCGGTGTGGGGAAGTAACCAAGCTTGTTTGGGTCGAGACTCAGTTTGACAAGGAAATGGTCGATGACACCTGGTTACATCTGACCCCGACCCGAGTCTATCAACAGCCTCGCTTTCTTGGGACGTAAACTTGGAAAACCCAGGGATAATCAGAAATTTTAGATGTCGATTTGCGACACAGGAACAGCAATATGCGACGCGTCCACTTAGCTAAATGCGGCGCAGCAGTTTGTCGCTGCGGTTCACATCAACCGATCCGTGTTGTCGAATTAGAATGCTTGCGTCCAATCTATAACGTTCCTGTTAGGTTCTTAAGTAAACTCAACGAACGCCACCGCTTGCTCATGGAAGAATGGAGACCCTATGAGGCCGACTCTCACATTGTTGCTGTGCGTTCTAGGCGTCACATACTGCTTCGATTTTCCGAGTCCTCAAGCCGCGCTGGCAGACGAAAACGTGCGAACCGTCGACTGGCCAAAATTTCTTGCGGAATATGATCTAAAAACAAACACGATTCCGGATCGTTGGGACGCTGCCCCCTTCGCAGGCAACGGAGAGCAGGGAACGCTTGTCTATCAAACGGGGCCCCGCTCGATGCGTTTCGATGTGGGATGCTCAGCAGCGCACGACCATCGACCGTGGGAACAAGATGACTTGTCGGAAAAGCATGTCGAGGTGCTTAATCGAGGCCGGCATTTCATCGGGCACTTGCGATTGAACATGCCCGCAGATTTGACCGGTGGGGAAACACGGGTCTCGCTATGGGATGCCGAAGCGACTGGCGCCCTACGATCAACCAACGGGCAGGCGAACTGGAAAGCGATCGTTCACGCCAACGAGCCGGTCATTTTTTGTGAACTCAGTGCGACGGGTGAGCTGTCAGACGCTCGGTTTGAATACGTTCCCGAAGCCCCCCGAAATCCACGCTCCGTCCGCGCAAAGACGCCTCGAACGCCACCGCATCCCGAGGTCAAAACTTCCGTACATGACGATGGTGTTCATGTCGCCGTGCAGGACTTGATTGCTGGTGGGCAAACCGCAGTGGCCTGGTTTGCCCGATCGAAAGGCAATCGCACTCGATTGTGGCTAAGCGTGCAACATAGCTTTCCCGGTCAGTCAGCGGCGAAAGACGCGATCGCCGCCGTGCGACAAGCTCGCGACGCTGAGTTCGGCGATTGGATTGCCCAGCACCAAGCTTGGTGGCACCGTTATTACCAGCAGAGTTTCTTGGAAACTGGCGATAAGTTTTGGGATCGCTTTTACTGGATCCAGCAATACAAGCTGGGGTGCGCCACACGTGACGAAGGGTGGATCATCGACAATCAAGGGCCATGGCTTCAACCGACGGCCTGGAACGCAACTTGGTGGAACCTCAACGCACAGCTATCGCATCTGGGCGGATTAACCGCGAATCGTCGCGGCGCGGTTTCGGCACTCCGATATCAACTGGACCGAAACGAAAGCAATCTGCGGATCAACGTTGCGGAAGCTTATCGCGATGACTCCTCGGCCCTCGGTCGCTCGTCGTCCGGATGGGACTTGGTCGCTCATGCAGGAGAGCCCGGTGGTCGCGACGGGATGGACCCGAGAATTGGTGCCGAGTGCGGCAACTTGTTGTGGGCACTTCACAACGTCGACCTTGAATATCGTTACTGGAACGATATTTCCGTTCGAGACGAAACCCTGTTTCCGTTGTTGGTGCGAGCGGTCAACTACTATCGTCATTTTCTGAAACGTGGTCACGATGATCGCTGGCATCTGCCTAAGACCTATAGCCCTGAATACCGATTAGCGAGTGACTGTACGTACGATCTGGATCTGCTGTATTGGGCGGTCGGTCGATTGATCGAACTTGCCGCCGAGAAGAACTTGACCGAATCGGACGAGCCACTCGTGATTGTTTGGCGCGATCTGCGAGCCAACCTTGTCGAGGTTCAGAGCAACGAAACTGGGCGTGCCGTGGGCGGCGACACTTGGCTAACCGGTGGCCATCGCCATTGGTCGCACTTGATGGCGATCTATCCGCTTCGCACCCTGACGCCGAATTCGCAACAGGACCGCGACTTGATCGAGCGGAGTTTGAAGCATTGGCGTTCGTTTGGGCGAGGCATCGCCGGTTACTCGCACACCGCCGGCTCGTGCATGGCGTCGTTGCTGGGCGATGGCGATCAAGCTCTCGAATATCTCAATCAACTGCGAACGTACCTGAAACCAAATACTTTCTATTCTGAAATCGGTTTACCGGTGATGGAAACACCGCTTCACGGGGCGACAGCGATGCAGGACATGGTGCTGCAAAGTCACGGTGGTCGCTTGGCCGTTTTCCCTGCCGTTCCCGCGGCGTGGCCCGACGCGAGATTTGCAAACTTCCGTGGCGAAGGCGGTTACTTAGTCAGTGGCGAACTTAACGACGGCGCGTGCCGATACGTATCGATTGTTTCAACCAGTGGTGGTGACGTCACGGTCGCCTTGCCAATGAAAAAGTTCCGCTGGTCGTCGTTATCGCATCCCACCCAATCGCACGATCATGAAGGCGAGCTTCGGTTATCAACGAGTCCCGGTGATCGATTCGTTTTTTGGCAAGAGGGGACTGCACGACCAGCAACGTATCCGCCAAACATCGACAGCTTTGCCGAGTGAGACGCGGCTGTAGATGAGCTTTCGCCGTTGCCGAACGGCGCGATCCGTCCGTTAGCAATGACGTGCTTCGCTATACTGCACCGCTCAAGCTTCTCGTGATTGGACGGGTGCCGGCGAAACGGGGCGGCAACCGCACAATTGAAACACTCCCCAGGAATCCTCGATGCCTCTTCGCATATTTTTACTTCTGGTCGTCGGCTTTGGGTCTCTGGCGTTGACGGCCGTAGCCGATGATCGCCCAAACATTCTGTTCTTGTTCTCGGATGATCACGCGGTCAAAGCGATCTCTGCCTACGGCGGTCCGCTCGCCGACGTTGCCCCCACGCCCAACATCGATCGGATTGCCAACGAGGGCGCCGTTTTCCTAAATTCGTTTTGTGCGAACTCGATCTGCGGTCCATCAAGAGCCAATATCTTGACAGGCAAGCACAGCCACAAAAACGGCTTCATGCGCAACGGGAACAACTTTGATTCAAGTCAGTGGACTGTTGCTAAGGAGTTGCAAAATAGCGGCTACAACACGGCGGTGATCGGCAAGTGGCACTTAAATTCCGATCCGGTTGGTTTTGACCACTGGGAAGTCCTGCCTGGCCAAGGCAGTTATTACAACCCCGTGTTCATGCAGATGGACGGAACGCAAAAGAAATTCGAGGGCTACGCGACCGATGTGACAACGGACAAAGCCGTAGAGTGGCTAGAGTCACGTGACTCGTCGAAGCCGTTCTTCTTGATGTGCCAGCATAAAGCACCGCACCGTACCTTTGCCCCCGCACTTCGGCATCTAGGCTCATTTGACGATGTCGAAATTCCTGAGCCTCCAACCCTGTTCGATGATTACGCGAATCGAAGCAAAACGTTGGCAAACAATGAAATGGAAATCGATCGCCACTTCGATTGGGCGTACGACGCAAAGATCCGCAAGGACGAGCGAGGTGACGTGAAGTTACCCGAGCCTGATCGGTACGGAACGCCTGAATACAACCGAATGACGGACACGCAAAAGGAAAAGTGGGACGCCCACTTCGGACCAAGAAATCAGCAGTTCTTGGCCGATTTTGGATCAGGCAAGCTAAGCCAGCGCGATGTCGTCAGTTGGAAGTACCGCCGGTACATGCGAAACTACTTGAGCACCGTGAAAGCGGTTGACGAAAGCGTAGGACGCATGCTGACGTACCTGGAAGACAATGACCTCGCCAAAAACACGATCGTGATCTATTCATCCGACCAAGGCTTTTACCTCGGCGAACACGGTTGGTACGACAAGCGGTGGATGTTTGAAGAGTCGTTTCGCATGCCATTTCTGATTCGCTGGCCAGGTGTGGTTCAACCTCAGTCGAAACCAACGGAGTTGATCCAGAATATTGATTACGCACCAACGTTCTTGGACGTCGCAGGGCTCAATATCCCCGAACATGTGCAAGGAAGATCGCTTGGCCCGCTGCTTCGTGGGCAGCCGACCAAGTGGCGCGACTCGCTTTACTACGCGTACTATGAATTGGGAGAGCACGCCGTTCCACAGCACTTCGGCGTACGAACGCAGACGCACAAGTTGTTCTACATCCCGCAGACCGATGAGTGGAACCTGTTTGATCTTCAGCGTGACCCGATGGAAATGAGAAGCGTCCACGAAGACCCGGAATATCGTCAAACACGCAAAGTGCTTGAGGCCGAGTTCGAAAGGCTGCGACGCCACTTCGGCGCGCCTGAGTTCCCGACCAGATAACCCTGAGTTCCCGACCAGATAACAACGAAGACGCAATCAATACTGTGCATGCGAATTGATGCTTTGACGACGTCTTCTTAGCATCATTCCTGCCAGGCAGGGCAGAGCCATCAGCATCGAACCGGGTTCCGGAACCGCCGTGACCGCATTTAAGCGGATGCTTCCGATTCGTGTTGTCAGGGTTGCCGGGAGTCCCGTGTTTACGTTGGTTCGGTCAGCGAATGCTAAACGCCACTGAAGCTCTTCGCCTGCGCCAACGGCAAATAAGTCGTCAAAGACAACGGTTCCATTGTCACCAATCATGCCTTCATAATCAGTGTCGAACTGCGTAAACGATCCGGTATCGCCGATCCGCAAAAACAGTCCCGCATCGCGGGCTGCCCATGAACTTGCGTTTGACGAATTCACATACATCTCGAAGCTGAACGAATCGATCGTGAGATTCTGTTCGGCGATCAAACTCGCGCCGATCCACTCTCCGTCATCGACAGCAGCGTCAGCTAGGAGTCCCGCTAGAGTTTCGCCAGCGCCGCCGAACCTGAAGAACTTGTCCGTTCCGCTGCCAAAGGTGACAGTCTGCTCTTGTGAATTGTGCTGCCCAAAGTCGGTCGTATTGGTGCCAAGCGAAACCTGAGTGTCCGCACTGGTCACGAAGTCTGATTCAGTTAGCGAGGGAAGTTCTCGCAGGGTGGACGTGCCGTCACCGTTGGATACCGAGTCGTATTGCAAAATGGTCCGCGCCGCAGTTTGAAGCGAGTTCATTTCGGTTGCCCACACCGGTGCGAGCGCTTGATAGCCTGCGGTATTCAGGTGCACATCGTTGGCGCTGACCCACGAAAGGCTGTCAGTCGAGACAACGCTTAGTCTTGGGTCGGCCGCTGCGATGTTGTTCAGTGCTGAATTCACGCTAGCACGCAGTGCAGCATTGCTGGAGACGCCTTCGCGGATTTCGGCCGCCACAATGGGCACGTTGTTTCCAAAGTTCTCGCGAAACCGATACGACAGGTTTTCAAAATTGGTTTCGTAGCTGTCTACTGAGGTTGCACCTTGGACAGCGTCGCGTTCACCCTGGAACCAGAACAAGCCTTTCACGACCGGTGTGTCCCCAGCAGCAACAATTTCGCCCAGGCGTGCGTTTGTCCAGTCAACAAAGTCACCGTACATGCTCGTATTGTCGACTTGGCCGTTCGCGGGATCAGTTCCAGGAAACCAGTTCACAGACTCTTGATTCGAGATCGCGGTTCCGGCGCGTGCAAACCCAAAGATGGCCTGCTTGTTGGACGCAGCAAGCCCTTGCGACAAGATGGTTACCGCCTGTGACGTATCCAGCGAGTTGGACGAAAACGATTGATCGACATGATTGGGATCCGTAAACGTCGTTCGATCACGGGCAAAGTCAAGGTTGTAACCAACGTCTGTCCCACCCGTCCCAGCCCGCTCGGCAAAATTAGCGGCATTGGATTGGCCCGCGATGATATACACATCGACGTCTTCAGCGCAGGCGTTTTCAACGATGGTAGTCGCAAGGAGGATAGTGCTCAGGTACGACAAATACGCGGACCGTTGGAGACGATTTTTCATGAAGTGGTCGACAAAGAGGAGTTGTTGAACAGAGAGCGAATTCGTTTGATCTGTTTGCTCGCCCGACATGAATGTCCCCCGTGTGGTGACATCCCCGTCGCATTCCGCCCTACTGAAATCTGTACCGATAATACATGTCCTCGCATCATTTTCTAGCTTCCTGCGTGTTGGTTGCTTGTTTTGCTCCCTATCACTATTGGGTTTTAATGAAATACTGGACGAATCGGGCGTGTGCCCCAAAGTGATTCGGCTAGCCAGCCAAGATGAAAAACGTTTTGTTCGATCAGGCTGGTGCAGATTCGCAGAGCAGGTCATCGGCCTATCGATCAAGTACTATGATGGCCAATCAATCAAACTCGATGACCTAGCCAACGGCACTGTTAAGTCGCAAATCGTTCAGAAGAAATACCAGAGAAAGCCAAGCAGCTTCGGCCGGAACTGGACAATAGGTCCGGGCAACCGATCACAGTCAACCAAAGCGTGCCGATTGACGTAAAAGGAATGTGCTTAGAGATGATGTCGCATCGGAGATTAAATCAAGTGTGGTTCTGTTATCGACTCGTCCTTGGGGTGTTCGTTTTCAGCTCTTTAATGTGCTACGCCGAGGCACAGACTTTGACGCAGCAGTTGCAACGGGAAGCTCCCGAACAATTGGTTGTCGAAGCACGCGAGTCGGGGAACATCGTTCGCGGCGCGATTCTCTTTCATCAGGGAAACATCAACTGCGCCAAATGTCATCAACCGACCGCTGGCAAGGATCGACTCGCCCCGCTCCTTAGCGAATTGGGAAAGGAAGTCACCGACGCGTCGCTCGTTGAATCGATACTGGAACCGTCCAAGACAATTTCAAAGGGCTTTGAAACCCTGAGTGTGCTGACGACGGACGGCCGTGTGATCAGTGGTCTTGTTACTAGCCAGGATGACGATAGGGTCGTACTGCGTGATGCCCAGGATATCGACAAGCGGCACAGCATCCTGCGCACGGACATCGAGCAGACCAATCCTGGCAAAGTCTCCGTTATGCCCAGCGAGTTGGCGGATCAGTTGACCGGTCGGCAGCAATTTTTAGATCTGCTGCGATACGTGATCGATGTCAAAGAACGCGGGTCGACTGCGGCCACACCTTCGGACCAATCGGTTCTCGATCGCAAGTTGACGCCCGAATTGACTGGTCTAGTACTGATCCGAGAACGCAATTGCGCGGCGTGTCACGAATCGTCGTTGATGGATTCTTTACCCGCGCCCCATCAAGGACCCAATCTAAAGTGGTCCGCCCAAAGACTGAGGCCGCAATATTTGGCTCAGTTCATTGCGGATCCCCATCGGACTAAACCGGGAACCAGCATGCCTTCGCTGATGGGGCAGATCGGTCAGGCGGAACGAACCGAGTCCGCCGAAGCCATCGTTCACTTTCTGTTGTCGATTGCGGGCGATCGGATTCCAGAGGAAGCAGGTGAGGTGGATCACGATTCGATTGAAAGCGGCCGCAGCCTTTTCCATTCCGTTGGATGTGTTGCCTGTCACGCGCCGCGAGATGAATCTGCGGTCGAGCAACCGGTAACGGATTCGGTTCCGATGGGCGAACTTCGCACGAAATACAGTTCGCAAGCCCTGATCGCATTCCTGGAAAATCCGCACACGGCGAGACCTTCGGGTCGGATGCCAAACATGCAGTTGACTCATCGCGAAGCCAGCGTTCTTGCCAGCTACTTGCTTCAAAATGACAAAATGTTGACATCCGTGTTGGGGGAACCTTGGGACGTTGACACAGAGCTTGCCGAAAAAGGGAAGCAGCTTTTCGAATCGCTCAATTGTGCCAAATGCCACGCGGGTATGGTTGAGCCAAACAACTCATCAGCTCGTTTCGCAAAACTATTGGCCGTGGATACCAGCAAGGGTTGCCTGTCGAGTGAACCAGGCCATTGGCCGGACTTTGGTTTAACAGAAATTGAAGTCCAAAACATCAGGGCGGGGCTCAGTAGCGAACTCCGCGAGCTGGATGCCGAGCAAACGATCGACTTTACATTGGCATCGCTCCGCTGCACCGCCTGCCACAGTCGCGACAACCTTGGTGGAGTCAACGAGGAACGCCGCGCACACTTCCAAACCACCAACTTGAATCTTGGTGAACAGGGAAGGATCCCGCCATCACTGACCGGTGTGGGTGCCAAGCTGAATCCAAAATGGATGCGTGATGTTTTGGTGAATGGACGTTCGATTCGCCCGTACATGAAAACCCGCATGCCACAGTATGGCGAGCAAAACGTCGAGCACTTGGTGGAACGGTTCCAAACAACGGACATTCTTTCCGAGACCAATTTCGCCATCGCCCATGATCCGAACGAGAGTCGAAAAACCGGGCTGAAACTGGTGGGCAATCAGGGACTCAACTGTGCTGCTTGTCACACATATCAATACAAGTTGTCGGACACGATGCCTGCGGTCGATCTGACAGAGATGGCTGAGCGGCTCAAGAAAGATTGGTTCTACCAGTACATGCTGGCGCCGCAAAAGTTCAGCCCCAATACGGTCATGCCTTCGTACTGGCCGGGCGGGGTCGCGCTCCGGCCGGACATTGCCGGTGCGCCCGAAGATCAAATCGCAGCGATCTGGCAGTACTTGCTCGAAGGCCGACAGGCCAGAGCTCCGGCGGGTGTCATCAAAGAGCCGTTAGAAATTGTTGTCACCAACGAGGCGAGGATGTTGCGGCGTCAGTATCCAGAGATCGGCAAACGCGGAATTGGCGTTGGCTATCCGGGCGGAGTGAACTTGGCCTACGACGCACAGCAAATGCGATTGGCCACGATTTGGAAAGGCAAGTTTGTCGACCCGGCTGCGGCGTGGTACGGACAAGGCAGCGGCGATGTTCGCCCGATGGGATCGGCCATTCAATTGGCCAAGGGGCCCGAATTGTTCGATCAAACTAAAACGATCATCGCGGATAACAGGCGGCCGTTGACGCATCAATTTCAAGGCTATTCTCTCGACAAGCAACGCCGACCAACGATGCGATATGCTCTCGGATCGGTTGATGTCGAGGACTACTTTAGTGAGTTCAAAGACGACACAACGGGTCAGTTTCAGTTGCGTCGGCGAGTCAAGCTTACGTCGCCCGAAGAACGCGACCAACTTCGGTTTCGCCTAGCGAAGAGCGATAGGATCGAAACGGAAACTGGCGTCCGATATCGAATCGGCAGGGAACTCGCGATCAAAGTTGTTTCAGCGCAGAAGCCCGAAATTGCGGACGGAGGACTGCTCTATTTGCCGTTGCATCTTTCCCCCAATCAGACCCAAGAAATCGTGATCGAATACCTCTGGGAGTGATGGCGATACGGCCTCGTCAATGCTTGCCTCTAACACAAACTGCTTACAATCAAGACGAACATGTTTTCGATTCTGTTAAAAACGATTGCCATGATCACGGTCGCGTGTGCTCCTCAGACTCAGCCGTTGGGTGAGTACTGGGGAACCGGTGAAGAAGAATCGACCTACTACGAACTGGTCGACGTTCCGCTGCCGAAGGAACTTGCGATTGAAGCCGGCAGCTTTGAAGTCATGCGGGACACAAAGTCGTTGGCGATCGCGACTCGCCGCGGTGACATCTTCGTTGCCGATGGTGTGTTTGACGAACACCCCGAACCAGAATTTCACAAATTCGCCGAAGGTCTCGACGAGATCTTTGGACTTGCGTATCGCGACGGTTCTTTCATCGCCACTCAGCAGGCCGAAGTGACCCGTATCACCGACGTCGATGGTGATGGCCGAGCCGACCAGTTCGACACGATTAGCGATGCTTGGGGATTCGGGAACTACCACGAGTTTGCATTCGGTTCCAAACCGGACGTGGACGGGAACGTTTGGGTCGCGCTGTGCTTGACGAAGTCCTACCACTCCGAAGAACCGTTTCGCGGTTGGTGCTTGAAGATCACCCCCGAAGGCAAAGCAATCCCCATTTGCAGCGGTATTCGCAGCCCATGTGGCGTGGGCCCCAACGAACATGGTGTGATGTTCTATGCCGAAAGCCAGGGGCCGTGGAACGGTTCGTGCAGTTTGAAAGTACTAGAACCCGGCGGCTTCATGGGGCATCCAATCAGTTTCAACTGGTATGAACTGGCGCCCGAAATGGGACCGGTGCCGGTGCAGCCGAACACGCCCTCGCGATTGGAAATCGAACGCAAAAGAGTCGAACAGCTTGTGCCGTACGCGGTCGTCTTTCCTTACATCCGGATGGGACGCTCGATTTCCGGTTTCCAAGTCGATCGCACTGGCGGAAAGTTTGGACCGTTTACCAACCAGATCTTCATCGGCGACTTCAGCCTTGGAGTCGTCATGCGGGCGACGACCGAAAAAGTCAATGGTGTCTGGCAAGGCGCGTGCTATCCGTTTCGTGAAGGATTCGACACAGGACTGCTGGCTGTTCAGTTTACCCCGGACGGAAACCTGATCGCCGGTGGAACCAATCGCGGTTGGCCAGTTCGGGGGCCGAAAGCGTACGCCATCCAGCGATTGGACTGGACCGGGTTGATGCCATTTGAAATCAAAGAGATCAAAGCAAAGCCGCAAGGTTTTGAGCTGGCGTTTACAAAACCCGTCGATCGCGAGATCGCAGCGAAGCCGGAAACGTATCAACTGAAAACGTTCACGCACATGTACCGGCAGGCTTACGGAAGCCCAGAAGTCGATCAGACCGAACCCCAAGTGTCTGCGGTCAGCGTCGCGGGCGATGCCATGAGTGTGGTGATCAAAGTGGATGGTTTGGTTCAGGGTCATGTGCATGATTTCTTTTTGCCCGACATGCGGTCCAGCGATGACGACAAATTACTGCATGCGAATGCGTACTACACCCTGAACGAAGTTCCGAAGACGGATTCAGGCCAGAAGGTTCCATCGGGAAATTCAAGTCAGTCGGAACCGTGGTTGCATTTCAAGGGCGGCGATGGTCCTGGGCAAGGAAAGCATGTCGTTCTGATCGCTGCTGAACAGGAATACCGCAGCGAGCAATCGATGCCGATGTTGGCCAAAGTGCTCGCCAAGCATCATGGATTCGATTGCACGGTTCTGTTTTCCGTTAACGAGAATGGCGAGGTTGACCCGACACTTCCGGCTCCGTTGAAAGACAAGGAACTGCGTCACCACATTCCGGGGCTCGAAAAACTTTCGGACGCCGACTGTTTGATTTGGATGTCCCGGTTCATGCATTTGCCGGACGATCAAATGAAACACTTTCATGACTACTTTGATTCAGGAAAACCGATCATCGCGCTCCGTACGGCCAACCATGGATTTCAGTTTGGGAAAGACTACGTGGTCAACGACCGCACCGTCGGCTTGCGCGAACTGCTTGGCGGCGCGTTCGCGGGACACTACGGCGGGTGGCATCGCGAATCGACTCGTGGCATTGTCATTGACGATCAAAAGTCACATCCAATCCTGACCGGCGTGCGGGATATCTGGGGCACCTCCGACGTTTACCGCTGCCACACAGACAAACATCCGTTTCCTGACGACTGCACGGCACTGGTTCTTGGACAACCGCTGGTCAACCTGCAACCGGACGCACCGCCAAACACAACGAAGGAACCCATTCCGATCGCTTGGACGAAGACTTGGAACGGGGAACAGAATCGATCCTCAAGAATCTTTCACTTCACAATGGGTTCGGCCGAAGACTTCGCCAACGAAGGTGTCCGGCGGATGACCACGAACGCGGTCTACTGGGGTCTCAAGATGGAAGCTGACATCAACGCCGCGCGATCCGTCGAATTCGTCGGCGAGTACAAGCCGCTTGCCGGTGGATTCAACTACGAGAAGCTAGGTGTGAAGCCACGAAAGCCACAATTTTACGAGTAGCCATGTACAGCCGCACTCATCGCTGCTGACGGTCAAACAATTAAGAAGTGCTAGATCGACGAACCGTTGACGACAATGGCGACCACAATTCACAAACTGCAAAGCAATGCGATGAGACACTTTCCTAAATACGTCATTCTTCTTGTCGCTTTCGCACTGCACCTACCCACTTACGCCGAAGCTCAAGATCCGGCGTGGCAGAACGAAGCTACCGAGCGGCTGCGGGCGATCTATGATCGCAACGAGTTTCGTGTGCCGGACGTTGAACCCGAGTGGCTTCCTGATAGCTCTGGATACAAGCTTCGCGAAACTGACTCGAAGATCAACAAGCCAGTGGTCGCTCTCTACGATGTCAGTTCAGGAGCTCGCAGTGTTGTCGTGGATGCAGACAAAAAAGAGCTGCTGTCCCCCAACGGCAAGCATGTCGCCGAAGCACGTAATCGCAAAGTCTTCGTGCGGGATGTCGATGGTGGCGGGAAGATTCAATTGACCAAAGACGTCGGCGATCGCGACATTTCGTATCGCGATCTACGTTGGAGCCCGAGTGGCGAATACGTTTCGTTTGTGGAAGTTGACAACACTGACGTCAAGCAGCGATCAGTTCTGGTCCCGGGCGATCCATCTTACCCCGGTGTTGCGCAGCATCGGTTTGCTAGAGTCGGTGGAACGCTGCCTTCACTTCGTGTTGGCATGGTTGCCGCAAGCGGAGGAATGATCCGTTGGTTGCCAATCGAGGTTTCGGACGAAGGCTTCTATCTGGGACAGGTCGACTGGATCAGCGGTGCCGATGAACTGCTGGTTGAAACGATGAGTCGGTTCCGTGACAAGCGTGAATTTTGGATTGCTTCTACCGATGGCAAACTCGATCGTATCTACAGCGAGATTGATGATGCCTGGGCCGTCGGCAGCCACGGAATCAACTCGGGCGCAGAGTGGATTCGCGATGGCGAGGCCTTCATTTTTATCAGCGAGAAAGACGGATGGCGGCACGCGTGGTTGCTCTCCCGTGACGGAGCGACTGAAACGAAGCTCACCCTTGGCGAATTTGATCTGATTGACCGGGCTCACGTCGATGAAGCGGGCGATTGGTATTACTTCTATGCTTCGCCAGACAACGCGACGCAAAAGTACCTCTACCGCGTCCCGCTTGACGGCAGCGGAACTCTGCAGCGTATCACGCCAAAGGACCAACCTGGCACACACGATTACGCCATTTCACCCGATGCGAAACGGGCGATTCACACTTATTCAACTTTGAACGATCCTCCCTTGGTGGATCTTGTTGAGTTGCCTGACCACAAAGTGATCCGCGTGTTGGATGATCGAGGTGAACTTAGAGCGAAGTTCCAGCAGCAGAACGTACAGCCCACTGAGTTCGTTCAGATCGACATCGGTGACGGTGTGGTGATGGATGCATCGCTGACGAAACCGCGCGACTTTGACGAGTCGAAGAAGTATCCCGTCTTTGTCTACGTCTACGGTGAACCCTACTTGCAAACGGTTCTCGACAAGTGGGGCGCCGCTCAGATCGACTTCCTTCGCGTCGTTGCGGACAACGGATACATTACGGTGTCGATTGATAACCGTGGCACGGCGGCACCCAAAGGTGCGGCATGGCGACGTTCGATCTTCGGCAGCCTTGGCCCGTTGTCGACCGAAGAGCAGGCTGCCGGAATTCAGAAGCTAGCGGAAATGAAACCTTACATCGATTTGAACCGAGTTGGCATTTGGGGCTGGAGCGGTGGTGGCTCCAATACACTCAACGCCATGTTTCGCAAGCCGGACGTCTACCACGTCGGTATCGCCGTGGTGCCCAAGCCACAGCCTTGGCTCTACAACGCTTGGTTCCAGGAAATCTACATGCGGACCCGTGAAGTCAACCCCGATGGATACGAGCGTTCGGCACCGATCAACTACGCCGAAGGACTCACGGGTAAGCTATTGATCGTTACTGGTTCTGGCGAAACGAACACGCATATTCAGATCATCGAAGGACTCGTCGATCGGTTGATCGAACTAGGTAAGTCGTTTGATTACATGGTGTATCCCAACCGTGATCATGGACTTCGCGAGGGACCGGGAACGGTCGTCCACGTGCGAATGTTGATCTTGCGCTACCTGATCGAAAATTTACCTCCCGGACCAAGGTAGCGCTCCTTCGAGTCGCCCGATCCATCTACTAACGAGAATGCAGTGTTTGAACCAATGAGAGATCTAAAACAAGTTGCGTCGATTGGTCAGCGCATGTGCTGGGGCGTTGTGCTGTTGTCGATGGCAGTCATCTCTCAGGCGGAAGAACATCCAAACATTATCATCGTCTATGCGGACGACTTGGGTTTTGGCGATCTGTCCTGTTACAACAGCAAGGCTCCCTACACGACTCCGCGACTTGATCAGATGGCGGCCGAAGGCATTCGGTTTTCCGACGCCCATAGCCCGTCAACGATTTGTTCACCGTCTCGTTACGGTTTGTTCTCGGGGCAACAAATTTTTCGTTCGACCGGTCGCGGTGGTGGCGCGTTCGAAGGGCCAGGTGGACCAAGTTACCTGAAACCGGGAACGCTTACGGTTGCCCAAATGCTGCAACAACAGGGTTACCTAACCGGCGTTTTCGGCAAGTGGCACGTCGGCCTTAGTTGGTTCGACAAACAAGGCGAACGTCTCGGCGGTGGCTTCGATAATTCGCTACTGATCGATTACGAAAAAAGCACGCCGCTGATTGACGGCCCCAACACGCGCGGCTTTGACGAGTCCTTCGTCACACCGAATTGTCCGAACACCGATCCTCTTTACGTCTACATCGAAAACGGGATGGTGGCGACTCCTGCGAGCCAGCGGCACGACCCCAAGAGTCTTCCCAATCCAGGCGGCAAGTGGCGATGGGACAATGACGCTGGATGGATGTCACCGGGATATGACTTCATGAACGCAGACCTACTGTTTTTCGAGAAAACAAAAGCGTTCATCAAGGAGCATCGCCAAACGACGCCTGACAAACCCTTCTTCGCCGTGCTTTCGACTCAAATTGCGCACGCGCCCGTTTTGCCAGCCGAAGAATTCAACGGAGCAACCGACGCCGGGCCCCGCGCGGACTTTGTTTGGGAATTGGACGTGCTGGTGGGACGCGTGCTGGATCTAATGAAAGAACTCGGGATCGATGACGAAACTCTTGTGTTGTTCAATTCGGACAACGGAGCGGAAACGCTTCATGTGAATTGGATGCGACACGATCACGAACATGATCCGTCGGGTGGATGGCGGGGAATGAAACGCGATGGATGGGAAGGTGGCCACCGGGTCCCCTTTATTGCTCGATGGCCAGGACACATTCCACCGCAGCAAGTTTCGGCACAGATGACAAACACGACTGACATTTTCGCAACCCTGGCTTCGGTCGTTGGCGTTTCGCTGCCGGACGATGCTGCGACGGACAGTTTTGACATGTTGCCCGTGATGATGGGGCAACAGGATGAATCACGATCCGTTCGCCCGCACTTGCTGACGCAGAGTTTTCGCGGCGCGTTCCAGATTCGTCAGGGACCATGGAAATACCTGGATCATCAAGGGTCCGGTGGGAACAACTACGACGTCAAGAACATGCAAGAGTGGGGCATCCCCGAGAAGGCTCCTGACGCACCGGGTCAGCTCTACAACTTGGACGACGATCCGGGTGAAACGAACAACTTGTATTTTGCAGAAGCAGCCAAACGGAAAGAGCTGCAAGCTTTACTGGCGAATCTGAAATCGTCGGGACGTAGTGCGCCTAAGAACCGTGTTCCATTTCGCGGGCTTGTTCCGAGCACCCGTTAAGAGGTCGTGCGGTTCTTAAGTCGCGTATTTCATAAGCGTTTACTTCACTCGCCCTCTGGCGGATTCGATAACTGACGCTAGCCGCGGGTATTGGGTACGTCACGACCACGGCTCCGGTACTTGCACCCGCGGGTAGCGCTGTCGGCTCAGAAAGACGTGTTTCCAGTGGTCGGTCACGCTTAACGGCGATCGCGAGAGCCGTCAAAACGTATCGTTGGCACGGTCTCGAAATTCGGATCGTTTCTTATTCGGCCGAGCCAATGCAATAGAGATGGGTATTGGATCGTACGAATAGGTTCCCGTCGCTGATCGCTGGCGTGGCACCGAACCCACTTTTGTCGAACGTCATGTCATTCGAAGTAAGCAGTTTGTATTCCGGTTTTGCTTCGACGACATGGATCATCCCAGCGTTAGTCGTGATATAGATCTTGCCGTTGGCAACGACCGGCGATGCATAGTCACCACCGCCGCCACCACCACCACCGGGTCGACCACCGCCACCCGGTCCGCCGGGGCCTCGTTCGCCACGACCGCCGCCCGATTCTCCACCACCGCGGCGATCTTCGTCACCGCCTGCGGGGGCACCTGGCAGACGTTCTTGGAAAACTCTTTCACCAGTCTTGGCATCAAGACATTCGAAGACCGATCCGCTGACCGAATACAGATGTCCGCCCAACACGACCGGCGTGGCATAGCGAGGTCGTACGCGACCTTCCCAAACCGTGTTTGATTCCGAGACATCGCCCTTACCACCAACGCGGACCGCGACGGCTTCTTCGCCTGTTGCGAAAACGACTCCGTCATCGCCGGCGACTGCACTGACCTGTGCGTTGCGAGAATTGACTCCGTTGGCGTACCAAGCGAGCTTACCGGTCGCGTTGTTCAGTCCCCAAACTTCGCCGATCACCGAAACGACGACGTGATCAATTTCGCCTTCATTGACGATAATGGGTGTCGTCCAGCATTCGCCCAGCCCGTCAGCGGTAGCGCGAAACTTTTCTTTTCCGGTCGTCTTGTCCAACCAAACGATCGACAGCGATTCATCTGCGGCGTTCACGATCACGCAGTCTTCGAACACGATCGGACTTGCCGCCGAACCAAACCCCTTGAAACTAGGCTCTGCACCAACGCTTTGGTTCCAAACTTCGTTGCCGTCCATGTCGTACGCGTAGACCCCCGACTTTCCAAAGAACGCATAGACCAGCGTGCCATCGCTTGTCGGCGTGTGGCTTGCGTAACCGTGTGTCGTCACGCCTGGCGGGCGATATTCGTCTTCCGGCATTTTGGCGTTCACGATCTTCGTCCAGAGCGTCTTTCCGGATGTGCGGTCAACGCAAACAAGATGACGTTTTAAGTCTTCGACCGTGCCTTGACCGTCGCCCATTCCGTAGCCGGTATAGCAAGTGACAAAGACTTTGTCACCGACCACGATCGGGCTCGAAATCCCACGTCCCGGTAGATCCAGTTTCCAACGGACGTTTTTGTCAGCACCAAATTCAGTCGGCGCATCCGACTCGGCGACGCCAGATCCATTCGGGCCTCGAAAACGAGTCCAGTCCGCGTGCGAGTCCTGGGACGACACGGCTAGACTGGCGGCCAAACACAGGAAGAAAGCCACATGACGAGGCATAAACGCAACCTTTGAAAAGAAGAAGTCCAGAAAAGCATTCCCGCTCTAGGTCTGTGCGGGCGGGTCGGCTGTCGCCCGAGTTTGCTCTCAAGAACTGCGCCTAGGGGAAACGACCAACAATGAAACCGCGGCGAACACGAAAAGTACCGCGCCGGGAACGATTATTCCCGAAACCGTTCGTTTTCGTGTGTATTGAAAGTCCAAGGTGCCGTCCGCCAACGTGATTCCTGAGATGCTTTTCAGCAATTCGCCGCGAGTGACGTTTGCGGGTAGGAACTTTGGTGATTCCGACAATGCATAAATCGTGATTTGGTATTGCTTGACACTAGGCCCCTCGATTTCATGGGGGCGAAATCGGCCTACGCCTAATCGTTCATTACCGACGTCCGTAGAACAAATATTTCATTGCCGTGGTTTCCTAGGCGATCGAGTGTCCATGGCACCGGCACTTTTTTCAAACGATCAGCGTTTCGGCCATTTCCATCCGTACTGACTCAGCAGGTCGGCGTCGCACAAGACCGTTTCGCCCGCTGATTTTTCAAGTTGAATGGGGACGCAAATTTCGTCAGCTTCCAGTTCGTCCACCAACGCTGCATTGTGGCTAACCACGATCACTTGGCTGTTCTCGGCGGCGTCCGCGATCAATCGCAGCGCTTGATAGAGATTCAACTGCCCGAGCCGCAGAATGATCGAACGGATCGAACGGTATCCCGAAATGGCAATGCGGTCGATCATTCGTTGGGGGCATCGCGAGAAAGTAGGCTTCGCGGAATGACACGATACTCGGCATGACCGGGCAGGTTGACTTGATAGTCCGTCCAACGTGGGTCCGGAATCGGATAGTCCGTGCTGATGAATTGCGCACCGCTTTGGAAAGCTTTGTCACGCCGCGACGTGTCACCGCTGCGTGCTTGACGTGTTTCCGCGTCTGCTCTCGTTCGAACGATCAAACCGCCGTGAACGGCTCGTTGGATCTCGCGAAACTGTCCAACCGGATCGTTCAATTTTCGAAACGCTGCCGCCGAATGTTCGGGTGGTACCGACACAAACATTGCCCTTCCCCGAAGTGATGGATGGTCGTGAAGGTACAGGTCGCGGATGTCTCCTTCGTTATCCATCGCAAACCAGACCTGACCACGGACGTCCTCAAGCAGCGGCCAGCCATTGGCAGCGACCGCATCGCGAAGATGCTTGTGCTGGTCGCGGATTTGGTCAGGCGAAATAAATTCATCTTCGCCAAAGACCGATCGAATTTCTCGGTCAACGCTATCCAATTGTTCGCGGTCAAAAGGGACCGGATTGACCAGCACTGGCCCAACGGCGGATTGTTTGAGTTCGACTAAAATCAGAATGGGAATGTGCGACCGATGTGACTGTGACCATTGGCGGATCGACCTCAGTGCCGCAACAAAGGTTGGCTCGGTACTGCGATAGTCAAAACCGGGCGAATGAAGCACCTTCATCCCCGGGGCATCCAGTGCACCGTTGGCGTTGGGATGCGGCTGCGTTTCTTTCTGGTCCCGCGACAAGGTCGCGTATCCGATCGGATTAGCAAACAGGCCACCGTTGGGGTCCGCATACAGGTCGAGTTCAAGCTGCCGAATTTTCAGTTCGTTTAACTGATCCACGATCGGCAGATGAGCATAATCGAGTGCTTCGGCTTCTTTGGGCGAACCTATCGCAATCAATGACAACAGTTCGCGAGGCGGGGCGAGCCGATACGAATTGTGTGTTCCGATTGCTTGAATCTGGTTCATCCGCACGGCAGAATTTTGAGCTTCCGCAACGTAAGCAAACGGCAAAAAAGCAAACAACCACGCGATCTGAACCGACTTGACCATCAACATTTTCGGCAGTTCTTTTCGAATGGAGTGCTTTTTCGGGTAATGGATGCTGGTAAAAATGATCGCCAGCTTACGTTTTCAGGAAAACTGATTCGACTATCATGACCGATCTGGGTTTCTACTAGAAGCTCTCCCGCCTCAAAAGTCCCGCCTACGTTACAAAGCGCAAACAATGCATCTGATTTTCGGCTTAAGGATTTACGTATCCGCCTTTACCTTTTTGCTGGTTGCAAACGTGTCGCGGTTTTCGGCAGCGCAAGTCGCCGATCCGATCGCCAAGATGCAAGCCGATGCAGTGGCGACTCGGCAAGCCGACTGGGGCCACTGGGGCCCCAACCCCAAGACATATTCAAGCTGGAAAACGCACAGTAACCGTTTGACTCCCGTTTACACGTTTGGAATCGATTTGCAGGCGGTCAGTGGCGAGAACAGTCTGTACCGCGATGAGGCGGCGGTTGAAAGACTGTACGGCTATTTGCCAGAAAAGACAGTGAACTCGGACGCCGAGTACTTTGACCAGACCGACGTTTTTCGGTTACAGATGACGGCGATCGAATCAGGCAAGAAACGCGTGATCTTGTTTGTGTTCGACGGCATGGATTGGGATACGACGCGAGTGGCCGCGATCGCTAAGTCGGGAAAGGTCTACCGCGAAGGACGTGGCGAAGGGTTGCATTTCTTGGACTACCGTGGCACGACGACGGACTACGGATTTTGTGTTACCAGTCCTCGTACCGAAGGTACTAACGTAAGTGTCGACCAGCAAACCGTTGTGAACCCCGAAGGTAAACTTCGCGGTGGTTATGACGCGGCGCTGGGCGGCGACGCGCCCTGGCGTCCTTTTACGGATGCAGATTACTTGATCGGTAAGAGCAAAATAACGAAACACGCGTACGGGGAATCCTCGGCCACAGCGGCTTCGATGACTTGCGGGATTAAGACCTACAACGATGCGATGAATGTCGACTTCATGGGGCGTGAAGTGCTGCCGATTGCCAGAACGTTGCAGGGCGAAGGCTTTGCGATTGGAGTTGTGTCGAGCGTTCCGATCAGCCACGCGACACCTGGCTGTGCTTACGCGAACAATGTCCACCGGAACGATTACCAGGATCTGACCCGCGACTTGATTGGTCGCCCGTCGATCTACCACCCCGGCGGATTGCCAGGCGTTGACGTGTTGATCGGCGGCGGTTGGGGGATCGACAAGGACAAGGATGCCGCGCAAGGCAAGAACTATGTTCCTGGTAACAAATATATCGCGGCAGATGATCTAGCAGCGATCGATGCCAAGAACGGCGGCAAGTACGTTGTGGCCCAGCGAACCATCGGCGTCGCAGGCCACGAGGTGCTAAGCGGTGCTGTGCAGGAAGCGAAAAACAACCAACAGCGATTGTTCGGATTCTTTGGCGTCGACGGCGGCCACTTGCCCTTCCAAACGGCCGATGGGAATTACAACCCGGTCGTCAGTTTCGGGAACCCCAAACCAGCCAAGGCAGAGGTTTACAGCGAAGCCGACTTGCACGAAAACGTTAAACTGACAGACATGGCTGTCGCTGCGATCGATGTGCTCGATTCACGCTCAGACCGTTGGTGGTTGATGATTGAAAGCGGCGATGTTGACTGGGCAAACCACTCTAACAACATCGACAACTCGATCGGTGCGGTGCTTAGCGGTGACGAAGCCTTTGCTGCCGTGGTGGCGTGGATCGAACAGCATGGTGGCTGGGACGATACGGCGTTGATTTTGACGGCCGATCACGGCCACTATTTCAACCTGGATCAACCCGAAGCGTTTGTGCAAAGCTCGTCAAAAGAGTGACGATCGGGCGATGCATCCCCCATCGCTAGTCGTTTCGGGTTAGGCGAGTTCGGGGACGTCGACCCATTTGTGTTCTTTCCAGCTCTGCAGACCTAGCTCGGCCAATTGGACACCTTTGGCGCCTTCCATTAGCGAATAGCTCCATGGTTCGCCGAGGACAACGTGCCGGATGAACAACTCCCACTGAATCTTATAGGCGTTGTCGTATTCGACGTTGTTCGGTACATCGTCCCAGCCGGCAAAGAGATCGATCGGCTGCGGAATGTCTGGATTCCAGATCGGTTTCGGCGTGTTGGCGGCCGATTGAATTTTGACTTCGCGTAGCCCAGCAACCGCCGAACCGTTGATTCCGTCAACTTGAACGGTCAGCAAGTCGTCGCGACGGACACGCGTACACGACGAACTATTGAATTGAACCATGGTGCCGTCTTGGAGCACGAACATTGCGTAGGCGGCATCGTCTGCGGTGCATTGGAACGGAGTGCCGTCTTCGGCGCGGCGCTCGTCCAAATTGATTGCCCCGTAGGCCACCATGCTTTTTACTGATCCAAAAAGATGGTCGATGACGTAGCGCCAGTGGCAGAACATATCGATCATCATTCCGCCGCCGTCTTCGGCACGGTAATTCCACGAGGGACGTTGGGCCGGCTGGTCGTAGTCCATTCCACTGAAAACCCAGTAGCCAAAGTCGCCTTTGACGGAGAGAATTTTTCCGAAGAAACCGAGTTCCTTCAGCATCTTGATTTTGCGGAATCCAGGCAGCCACAGTTTGTCTTGGACAACGCCGTTTTTCAGTCCAGCCTGTTCGACTAACCTGGCAAGCCGGACGGCTTCCTTGGTTTCAACGGCAGTTGGTTTTTCACAGTAGATCGCCTTGCCGGCTTTCGCCGCCAACTCAATGAAGCCTGCGCGATGACTCGTTCCCGAGGCATCAAAGAAGATCTCGTATTCGCCGAACTTTCCGTCCAGGACGCCCTGCACGTCGGTGGTGTATTTGAAGACTTCCCCGCGTGCTTCGTTGCCGTACTTTTCAGCGAGCGTTTTCAATGCGTCGTCACGGCGCCCCGTCAAAATGGGGTCGGGCATGATCGTTACGTCGTTGCTGACCCGAATGCCGCCCTGTTTGATGATGGCGGTGATTGAACGCGACAGATGCTGGTTGGTGCCCATGCGTCCGGTCACGCCGTTCATGATGATTCCAACTCGCTTGATTTCCACGTCTGTTTCCCTTGTTGGATGTTGATTCTAGATCGACGACACCAAAGAAATGATTATCGATCGAGTCCGTCCAGAAAGGATTGGTCCGACAACAGTTGGTCAACCGCTTCAAGTGCTTCGTCCGACTCCGCTGCATTTTCGGTTAGCGATACCAGCGAAGCGGTGGTTGGTGTGTAAGGAATTACTGCGGTACTGGTCCACGAAAGGTGCGGCGCCGTCGACTCGAATGGTTGAAGATCAAGCAAATTTTTCTGTTTAGGTTTCTGTGTTTCCCGATCCGGCCGCGTGAGCAACCGTGTCGCTTCGACTTCACCCGATCCTTCGACACGCGTTTGCCGCGCCAAGTCGTTGATCACTCGCAGTGCATCGAGCGCCGTCGCACGGCCGTCTGAGTTTTGATCAAAGTAAGCGTTCGGCCACTCGGTCACAGTACCGGGCTCGTCGAGGTCTTGAGTGCCAGCGTCTGAGAACGAACGTCGGCCAAGTTCGTTGATGATCCGCAGCGCATCGAGCGCCGTCACATTGCCGTCGTTGTTGACGTCGCTAGCGCGAAGGAAGTTGTGCCAAGCCTGTGCGAGCCGTGCCTCGATCGTCTCGCCGCTGCCGTTGATGTTTGTCGCCGTCAAATAGAACTCGCCATTTTCATGGACGGGTTCCGATAAACGCCAATCGACGGCGTCGCTGATTTCGACGTTGTCACCTTTGCCTGCTTGAATTCGGATCCGTCGCGATTCCGGCGAAAGTGCGGCAACCGAAGCTGTACTGAGTCTGACTAAGTTCTTGTCGGCACTCGAGAGATCCAACAGCTCGAAGTTCTCGGCCGTGACCTTCGAGCCACTCAAATCAAGTTCGCCACCGTCGCCCATCACCACCAACGAATCGGCACCATCGCCACCATTTAGATTCACGTTCGTGGCCTCGGCCAAACCGCTGGCCATGTCGATCGTTACCGATTCATTTGGTGTGCCACCGGACAAGGCGACCGTTGCAACGGTGTCGGTTGGTGCTCGAAATAGTTCCATTTCCCCAGCACGAACAACAACCTCGCCCGCCTCGACCATCATTCCGACCGACACGCCAGCCAAGTCGACGATTGCGTTGGCGCCGTCCGCAATGCTGCCGCCGAGTAACGACACGATGTAGTCTTCGACCTCGCCATCGGCTGCTTCACCGGTCGGGGCCAGATTGCCGCTGCTGCTAAGACGAAAGCGAGCTGCGGCTTCACCTGCTGTCGCGCCGGCCGGAACCGAGAAGCTGAGCAAGTTGACGCCCGCAACCACATCGACGCTGTCGAATATTTTTTCGGTCGCCGCATCCCAACTTCCGTCGCGGTTAAAGTCGATCCATGCATCTAGTTTGCCAGGCTGCGACGCCGTAACGCGGAAGCTGGATTTCGTGGCCGTGTTGGCGTCGACCACAATGCTGGCAGCCGGGACAACGCCGTCGTCATCCGCATCGCCGGCGTGGTCGTCGCCCTCGGCATTGGCGTCCGGTTGTCCGTCCGCATCGACGTCGATCAGGCTGCCAAGAAACAGTGGTGTGGAAGAAACGGATCCGGCAAAGTGTCGTGCACCGTCTTGTGAGCGAGTGACTGGAAAAGTCGATGGTGCGTCACCGAAATCGAAGCTGACGTTCACGGTCACCGTCGCCGTTTCGATCGTGGTATTTCCAGCGTCATCGGTCGCTGTGAACGTTACGGTTGTCTCGCCCGGCGGAAAGACAGATGGCCCGTCATGTGTAATCACAACAGCGTCGTCGACGATGTCTGTCGACACTGCCGAGGTCAAAAACGCATCGATCGCGCCTTGACTCGCATCGGTCCCACCAATCACGTTCGCTTCGACCGTGATGTCTGCGGCCAGCGCCAAGTTGGGCGAAGTCGTGTCGACCACGGTCACGATGGTTGACCCGGTCGAGGCTTGGCCGGAGTCATCCGTCGCTGTGAATGTGACCACAGTTTCGCCGACGAGGAACATCGCCGGTGCATCGTGCGTGATGGTGGGGATCGCATCCACGGCGTCGGTCGCTGTTGCAGCCGACAGCAATGCTGCGATCACAAGGTTGGTCGCATCGGTTCCGCCCGTTCGGTCGCCTTCAAGGGTGATGTCGGATGGTACCGAGATCGCTGGCGCGGTCGTGTCTGTCACTGTGACGATCGCCGATGCGGTGCCTCGGTTGCCGGCGTCATCTGTCACCGTGAAGGTCACGACTGTTTCGCCAACCGGCAGCACGGTCGGAGCATCATTGGTAATCGTCAACGAACCATCGACGATATCACTGGCCGTCGAGGTGGCCAGAAAAGCAACGATCGCGGGATTCGTTTTCGCAACCCCGCCGATCGTATCGCCTTCGACTGTAAAGTCGCTCGGTGCGTTGACCGTCGGCTGAGTTGTGTCGGTGACGGTGATCGTTGCCGTCGTAGTCGCTATGTTTCCGGCTTCATCGGTTGCCGTGAAAGTCACCACAGTGTCGCCGACCGTCAGCATCGCAGGTGCATCATCGGTGACCGTCAAAGAGTCATCGACAATATCGCTGCCCGTCACGGCAGCAAGAAAAGCGGCAATCGCCGGATTCGTTTTCGCAGCACCACCGACCGCATCGCCTTCGACCGTGATATCGCCCGGTGCGGTAATCGTCGGATCGGTTGTGTCGGCGACCGTTATCGTCGCGGTCGCCGTCGCGCTGTTCCCGGCGTCGTCAGTCGCCGTGAAAGTCACCACGGTGTCGCCGACCGACAGAAACGCAGGAGTATCATCTGCGATCGTCAACGAATCATCGACAATGTCGCTGCCCGTTGCGGCGGCAAGAAAAACAGCAATCGCCAGATTCGTTTTCGCAGCACCACCAACCGTATCGCCTTCGACGGTGATGTTGGCTGGTGCAGTGATCACCGGATCGGTTGTGTCGGTCACGGTTACCGTCGCTGTCGACGTCGCCATGTTTCCGGCATCGTCGGTCGCCGTGAAGGTCACGACGGTGTCACCGACCGCCAGCATCGCCGGCGCATCATCGGTGATCGTCAATGAATCATCGACAACGTCGCTGCCTGTCGCAGCGACCAGAAAAGCAGCAATCGCGGGATTCGTTTTCGCAGCACCACCGATCGCATCGCCCTCGACAGTGATGTCGGCTGGCGCGATGATTGTCGGATCGTTTGTATCGACAACGGTTATCGTCGCCGTCGCTACCGCACTGTTTCCCGCATCGTCGGTTGCCGTGAATGTCACCACGGTATTGCCAACCGCAATGATCTCCGGTGCGTCATGGCTGAACGTTAGCGAATCATCCGCAATATCACTGGCTGTCGCAGAGGCAAGAAAAGCGACAATCGCCGGATCCGTTTTCGTCACTCCGCCGATCGTGTTGCCTTCGAACGTGATGTTGGCCGGCGCCACGATGGTTGGAACCGTCGTGTCGACGACTGTGACCGTTGCGGTGGCAGTCGCAAGATTGTTGACATCGTCGGTCGCCGTGAAAGTCACAACGGTATCGCCGATCGGAAAAAACGCGGGCGCATCATTCGTAATCGTCACCGATTCATCGATACTGTCGGACGCGGACGCAGCAGCCAAGAACGACTGAATCACAGCATCGGCAGTCGCCGTTCCACCCAGCGTGCTGGCTTCGGCGGATAGGTTGTTCGGCACGATCAGGATCGGCGGAGTCGTGTCAACCACTACCACCGCGGACATCGCCGCCACGTTGCCGTTGCCTGCCTGATCACTGGTAACATCGGCTGCAATGTCAACGGTGACAGTGCCATCGGAAGTCGCTTCGACCATGACGGTAAACACTCCACCACCATTCTCGACGAAGCTAGTGACACTTCCACCCGTGACCGTAATGTCGGCCGCTGCAAACCCAACAATCGTTTCGCCAAAGTCGATTGAAACGTTGATCTGACCGGTTCCAGACGGACTTGGTGGGAC
>JBAUHR010001007.1:0-1988 GCA_049680385.1 Rubripirellula sp.
GCCTGACCCAGCCGGGACCGGTCCCGCGAAGACGCGTCAGGTGCTGGAGAATGTTCTTTACGAACTTGACCCTGTTGAAGGGCCGAAGGAGTTGGCGCGCTGGGAAGCGGGAGAGAAGCCTGAGTTCAGCTTTACCCAATCAGGCTTGCCAATCATCACGGTGTCAGCGGATCGAACCGGACTAGAGATCCGTTCGTCGGATGACGGATCGCTGCAACGAACGGTAGCACTGCCCGCTGGCTTTGATCCCTTAAAATCAAGCTTCAAGGTCCGAGGCAAAATGTTCATTTTCGTTCAAGGCGGAACCACAAAATACTATGACGCGGTTCGTGAAGTGATGATCGCGAAACCTGATCATCGGGTCGATTGGAATTTGGATAGCCAAAGTCACGGTCAAACGATTTGGTACAACGATGACAATGTTATCGTCACACGCGACGCGAGCGATGGTGAATCGAAGTCCGTCGTGCGACGCAAGATTCCGGTTACCGGCAAGGGACGCTGGGTGTCCCATTTACTCGGTCCCGATCGGCTTGCCATTTCAATGACACGGCTGGGTGGATCGGTCGAAGTCTACGACGTTAACTCGGGTCAGATGATCGACGCGATTCGGCCATACACATGGATCGGGTGGTTGTTCCCAGTCGCCTTGATCGGCTACGCGGTCTGGATGGTGGCATGGCTGCGAGAATCGAAGCGTCGGTACGCATTGATCGTCGCAGAAGGTAGCCCGCCAAAGTCGGTTGCGCTCGATTCACTGAAACTGCTGGGATTGCCGATGATCGCCTTGGTTGCGCGGGTGGTGTTTGTCGGCGATTCGACTGAATTTTATCGGCCGCCATTCCAGTACGCGCAAGGGATCTCGATGGCGATGTTGGCATTGGCGGAGGCACGGTTTTGTTGGGGACAAACCGTTTGGACTCGCAGCATCTTGCCGGTAGCGATCGTGTTCGTTTCGATCGGTTTTAGTTTGGCGTATTGTTTCCGCGATGCGCCGCAGCATGCGACGTTGGCGATCATGTCCGTCAGCACGCCGATCGTGATCGCAGCCGCGGCGCTGATGTTGCTGCGGCTTGCCGGGTGCCGAATCACTTACTCTTCGCCTGACTGTTTGCAGGATCCTGGACGTTTGCCGGATTCTGGCCTGCAGCGACGGGCTAGGCATGACAAAGTCGGCAGCGATCATCGAAGCCGTTGGCCGATCCGTGACATGTTCTTGATTACCGCCGCAGCGTCGGCAGTGTTTGCGGCGATTCGATTGTTGATCCCCGCGCTCGAAGATGTTCCAAGTATCAACTTCATGGAGCCGTTGCTGATCCAGTTCAACCTGATTTACTTTAGTGTCTTGATGCTGGCACTGATTCGTTGGCGTTGGGTCTATGCCGTCGGCGCGACCCTGTGTTCATGCTTGATCACATGGCTGATTGCCGCCGCTTTGTACCGATACATTTGGAGTGCGAACTGGGGCGATGTGATGGCGATACAGCCCGATCACGTAGTTCTGGCCACTTTTGCGGCGTCGCTATTTGTTGGCTTGGTCCCGTTTCGAAACGCCGGGTACCGGATCGGAAACCGTTTCTTGGGGACGGCCTAGCTGGACCACGTCGTTTACAACTGACACCTTTGTCCACTCTTGGTCCTTTATCATGTCGCGAAAGAGAAGTGGAATCCGCAGACGAGACCATTTGAGGCAACAAAAGTGGAACCATCGAAGAACAAGATCCGGTATTCAATTCTGAACATCCTCTTGGTGACGGCGATCGTCGCACTCGGCATTGGCTTGTTTGGGGCAATAACAAGAAACTTCTTCCTCGGGCGGGAGCTTGCGAGGAGTCAAAACGAATTCGGAATTTACAAGTTAACCGCCGAAGGATACCGGGACTCGATTGAGCAAGAATTCCTTGGCGTTCATGGCGACTTGGTCATTGCGATTCATTTGCGAGACTCGCTCTCGCGGCCGATTTGTATTCGACCGGCCAACTGCAAAG
>JBAUHR010001008.1:0-1743 GCA_049680385.1 Rubripirellula sp.
CATTTGTCCTGGCGTAACGATTGGCGACCGGAGCGTCATCGGTGCCGGCAGCGTGGTGACGAAGGACGTGCCGGCCGGAGTTGTTGCGGCTGGCAATCCTTGCCGAGTGATTCGTGAACTTGAATAAGGAAGAAGGTAGTGGACGACTATTCCCTTAGCTCGCGGGCGACGGTGAGGTAGTAGTTGCGGGCGGTTGCGTTGACCATATTGCTGGCAAGATTGGTTAATGCGTTCGCTTTGACTTGTTTCGCGTTTTTGTCGTCCGGGTTGATCGCAAGCAGGTGATCGGCGAGTTGTGCTGCCCATTGGTTGTCGTTTGCAGCCAGCGCGTCGTGGGCGGACTTCATTAGATTGCCTACTCCTCCAGCAAGTTTCGCAACACGCAGAGCTTCTGCTTTTGGTGAGAGACGAAACAAATTGGAAGGATTGCCGTCGAACCAGCCAAGGTAACCGTTGAAAACGCTGCGCACTCCCCACTCGGGATGTCCGTAGAACGGTTGCAAATAGTCCTTGCTGGCGAGGTCGTCGGGAAGTTGCACGTACTCGACCAGTTCATCGGGCGTGAGTCCCTTGTTCATTCCTTCAACCGTTTTGTCGTGAATGAACTGAACGGCGGCGTGGTAGTCGGTCAACACTTGCTTGACTTCGCCAACGCCCACAATCGGCTTCGTATGACCACCAACGACAGCCTCCGCGTCATAGGAAGCGAGCTTCCCAAGACTCTCGGCCCACAAGCGAACGCTGCGATTCGGAGTGCCACGTATGGCGTACAAGTTCGGGAACGACCAGTAGAAATTGTCGCCGGCGAAGAGAACCTTTCCGGCTGGGTACCAAGCAAAGAGCTGATCGTTGGTTTCACCGGGCGAGGAGACAAGCTCCAATTCGATGCCGGCAACGTTGATCGTCTGACGCTCGCCTTTAAGAAAGTGTGTTGGATCGGTGTTCGATGCCGCGGCGAAAACTGCTCCGCCGCGTTTGGGATAGCGAACAGGTGCGATTCCGTTATTAATCCGTTGCTCGGGCGGCAATTTGAATCCGGCCTGTCGAGCGCCCCGCAAGTTTTGAACAGTCAGGTTGCCAGACGTCCATGAGCGAGCTTCGCTGCCAAAGTTCTCGTGTGCCCAAATCTGCGGGCGTTCGTCGCCTAGAAATGCCGCCGCGCCGCCAGTGTGATCGCCGTGCGCGTGCGTGAAGACAATTGCCTTGACTGGCTTGTCCGTGATCTTGCGAAACTCCGCCACAATCCGCTCGGCGTCACCGAGCATCATCCCTGTGTCGATGATGACCACACCATCATCGCCAACGATCATCGAGACATTCGAGACGCTGTACCCAACAGCGACGTAGACATTATCAGCAACCTTGACGATCTGCTCAGTGAATTGTGCGTTTTGGTTTCTGAGCCGCTGGGTTGCGTCGTTCGCTTCCTGGGCTTGGATTGAAATCGTGCCGAGCACCAAGAGGCAAAGAGTAATGATGAGAGTCTTCATAAGACTATTCCTTCGACATGTGTTTGGTTAGGTTCTTCTGCATCTTTCGCAGAACGTTCTGCGTCGCTTCCAGTTCCGACTTCGAGATGCCCTTCAATGTCGTTTTTCGCAAGTCGTCTAGCAGTGGCAGGACGGTTTGAAGTTTCTGCTCGCCACGACGAGTCAATCCGACCATCACGATGCGAGCGTCTTCGCTCGATACGCTCCGCTCTACAAACTTCTGTTCAACGAGTCGATCCAACTGTCGTTTCAC
>JBAUHR010001009.1:0-1699 GCA_049680385.1 Rubripirellula sp.
GCATATAGCTCATGCCCAACTGGCCAGCCTGTTCGCGCGCGGTGGCGGGCATCAGCTGCATCAATCCGCGTGCACCGGCGTGGCTGATGGCATTTTGGGCAAACTGGCTTTCCTGACGGCTAATCGCGTGAACGATGGTCCAATCCGTGCCCGGCGGCGGGTCGAGCAAGGGATGGCCAAACGATACAAAGTCTTTCAGCCCGTCTGCACCGGCGGCCTCGGCCACATTGACCGCCAGATCGCGGCGCCCTGTTTCGCGGGCGAGATCGGCAACCAGCGCGTGTTCCGCCGGAGTATCAGCGTCCTGAGCGACAGCGCGGTAAAACTGGATTCCGGTTTTCCAAGGCGCGTTCTTGGATACTTCACGCACCGCGTTGGCGATGGGCGATGCATTGAATGCTGCGGCTTGTTGCGGGGTAGGGCCTTCGCTGGGAGCAGCGGCCAGCGCTGGCATTGCCCGGCCAAGTTTCTCCAGCGCCAACATGCCGTAAAAGCGGTCAGGATGCGCAGCCGCCATTTCCCAATAGCGGTTTGCATTGGGCCCATCACCGGCCTGCGACGCAGCCAGACCCGCCCAGTAAAATCCCTTGGACCGGGTTTGCGGCGTTTGTGCAGCTGCCCCGTACCGATAGAACAACGGCGCGGCAGCGGCGGCATCGCCCAAAGTCCATAAGGACTTAGTCCCGCCGAGCCACATCAATGATGTATAGTCATCACGGATGCGGTAACTTTTGGTCCGGATGTCCACATTGGGTTCGAACATATCATCGACTTTCGCCGCGATTTGTTGCGCCTGACGCGCCGAACCCGTCTCTGCAAGAGTGAGCATTTCAATCAGAAGATCTTCTGAATCGAAGGGAACTTCAGCAAATTGCGGACGATTGGCCAGCAGGTTTACCGCCGTGCTGCCTTGCCGGTTTTTACGGTAATGCCGGACTTGATTGAATAGATATCCGGCATCATTGGATGCGTTGGCTGGGACAGTCAGCCCGATATCGGCGGGGATATTCCCGTCGAGATGGGCAAGCCGTGCAGCAAACAATGCCTGTTTGGCGGGCGATGTTTTGGCGATCTGGCGGCGCGCAACCTCTGCTTCGCCCTGCCACAGCAGCGCATCCATGCGTGCATCGTGATCGTCCTGCGTCAAACGCGGACCGAATAAGCCTTCGATATAGGCTGATGATGGGCCGCTCATGTTGCCACCACGCCACGCCTCGACCGCGATTTCGGCCGCTTCAGGGCGGCTGAGGGAAGATATTGCCAAGGCATACCGTGCCTTGGCGCCGTTGGTTAGCGGCGGGAACTGGTCAAAAAACGCGACCAGACGTGCGGCATCGACCGCTTCTGTATCCAGCGTGCTTTCGGCTCTGCGGCGCAATGTCTCTTCGCGCGGAAAGCCGGGGTTTGACACCACAAAACTGGCATAAGCATCAAAATTCATGCGGTTATTATTGGCCAGCTGTTCCCACCGATCGATGGTGCGGGCCATGCTGGTCGGCGAACGGGCGGCCATTTCTTGCCGCGCTTGATCCCATTCGGCGGGACTTTGTGCACATGTTGGGGCTGAAAGGGCGAGCGCAGGAACTGCGAGTAGGGCGAGAAGTGGGAGTGGTTTACGGTCCATGCTGGACATAATGGGGGCAGGCTCCTTATCAGGCGCTGAATGAAACGCCCGTTTGGGTGGGAATTGTTGGCGATT
>JBAUHR010001010.1:0-16764 GCA_049680385.1 Rubripirellula sp.
GTACTGGATGGATTCAAGTAAGAACTTAATTCGTTCAAAATCGACCTCGCCCTTGCCCAGGAAGTCACCGTTTTCTTTGATATGAATCTCGCAGATGTTTTCGGTCCCGAGATTCTCGATCTCTTGATAGATGTCGTAGCCCATCCGCGCGGAATTGCCTGTGTCGTAGTAAACCTTGACGGCTGGCGAACCGACGCTCGTCAAAATGTGTCGAAGGTCGGCTTCGTTGAGCTGTATTTCAAGAGCAAGCGTCAGTCCATGTTTTTCGGCTACGGGAGCGACGCGTTTCAATTTCGTGATCACACTGTCGATCAACTCGGGCTTTCCGTTTATGTCGGCTTTGTTGAAAAACGCCAACAAGACAATGCTAGGTGAAACCTTGGCGGCGAGATCACGATCAGCAAGCTCCGCCGCTTCTTGTTTCAGTATCGCCATGGTTTCGATGCACTCCGCGACCAGCCTTTCACCTTCGTCTGTGGTGGCAAACGGTATCTTATTCAACAAGCCGATTCCCAAGGACGAGATCGCAACGCCAGTTTCCTTCACGGTCTTTCGGATTGTGTCGCGGTTCGCTCGCGTGCGAAGATCGAGTCCGTTTCCTTTGGCGTCGAAAGAGTATTGAATGCCGTGCAACCCGTTGCGTTGGGCGAAGTAGAATGCGTCGACACTGAGCGGCATTTTGATCGACCAGTCGCAGGTACCGACTTTGAATTTGCTGGCGACTTTTGATTCGTTGACACCGACCGGTTCGTCGGCAAAGAGTCTGGGCACCGACAGACCAACGATCCAAAGAAACGCCAATGCACTGACAAGACACTGGAAAAATTTGCTGCTTGCGATTTTAGATTGCATTTTCATTCGATCCGTAGGTGACGATCGAACCAATGAAGAAACTGAACTTCATCGGCTTGTCGATCTGGCCAACCGTGTTGCCCATCCTTCTTGATGACCAACTCGATGGTAACACCTTTCGCCTCAGCGACCGCTTTGAATCGCTGCGACTGGAAGAGAGGCACGACAGGGTCCGAATCGCCATGGATGATCGAGATTGGCGGCGTCGATTCACTGATGTGGTAAATTGATGACATGGCGCGGCCAAGAACTTGTCGTCCTTCGGCTGTTTCTGACTCATCGCCAAAGGCAGGTTGCCAGCGGGCTTGCTTGCCGATTCCGACCGCGTCGTCGCCCGGTTCGCTCCAGTTCAAGTAGTCCGTCGGTGGATAAAAAACTGCAGCGGCCTGAACTGCACTACTAACACGTTCGACCGGATCTTTCGCGTCCAAGGATCCCGGGCCGCCGGTGGTCGCCAACATAAGGCTTAGGTGACCGCCTGCACTGCTACCGGTTACCCCGATTCGGTTGGGATCGATATTCCAGCGATTTGCATGGGTGCGAATGTACCGCACGGCGCGATGCATGAAGCCCATGATTTCACGGACCTTGTATCGTGGTTGCGAGCCGTGGAACACAGCAAAGACCGTGTAACCCTTGTCCGTGAACGGACTAGAAAATCCTTCTTTTACTTTGCCGTGACTCGATTTCCAGCCGCCACTGACGATCTTGATGATTCCAATGCCGTTGGGGTTTTCGGGAACGAAAACATCCATCGTCATCGCAGCGCCCTCGGTTCGGTGGTACACGATGTCTTGCTGACGCATGACTTCGGCCCGTATTGTTTGCGCCGATACCATTGCGATTGCTATTGCTGCGATCAGTCGGTTTGTTGTCATTCTGCTGAGTATGCGTACGAGGAAATTCACTGCCGTTGCTTTAGAGTCTAGTGTGTCCACTGCATCGACAACGTCGCATCAGTCTTTTGATTCTCTGACGATTGTCGATTCAAAGGCGGCGTCGAATCGGTTGGGGGACGCGTTTCGTTAGTTCATTCAGTTTTCAAAAAGTCGTACTCGGGTGAAACGCAGGCTCCGGCGGCTGACTCGAAGACTAACTTCAGCGCCGCTTGGCTTTCGGGGTATCGTCCTTTGTCGTCGGTGGCGTCTTCCCATTGATCGAGGTGCCGGCGATGTTCGTTTAGAACCGCAGCAAACTCGGGGGCGTTTGCCAAGTTGTTGGTTTGATGAGGGTCGTTGTATAAATCGTAAAGCTCGTCTTCCTGGCGGTTGGCTGCATGATAGGAGGCTTGCAGCGGGCTCAGCTTTCCCGATTCCAGCATTTCTCGCAGCGTCTTGAAAGTGGCATAACCGTCGCGATATTGGGGCTGATAGAGCGCCCGATCCGTCATGTAGTTTCGCGTATATCGAAATCGCTGTGACCGTACGGTGCGAATTCGGTCGATCGCGTTGCCCATTCTGTCGCGCGCCGAAATAACGTACTGGCGAGGCTGATAGTCACTGGCGAAAATATCGTTTCCTTCCATGAACTCAGGAATTTCGATTCCCGCCAATCCGAGCGAACTTGTTGTGATGTCGATGCCGCTGACAAGGTCGGTTCGCGATTTTCCCTGCTTCGTTAACTTGTCGGTTCCCTTGGGCCAATGAACGACGAGTGGGATTTTTGTTCCGTCTTCGAACAGAAACTGCTTGGATCGCGGCAGAGGGCTGCCATGATCGGTGAAGAAGAACACGGCCGTGTTGTCCCACAACTTGTAGGCTTTCAGAGCCGCGATGATGGCTCCGACTTGAGCGTCGGTTTCAGCGATTTGTTCATAGTGTCTTGCGATTGCGTTGCGAAACACGCGGTGGTCTGGGTATTGCGGTGGCACCGTCACTTGGTCTTCGCTGACACGACTGTCGGCCGGATACTTCGATCCTGCTTCGCCACCCGTCTTACCGCCCTTGAGTTGGATTTGGCCGAAGAACGTTTTGCCTTGCAGTTGTTCGAGCCACGAAGCGTCTCGTCCGACCATGTGCGAATTCACTTGCTTGCGCGTGGGGCGATTGAACTCGGGCGAGTACATCAGGTCTCGATCGCGCTGGAAGTTGTAATCGTCCTTGGCTTCGTTGAACGTCAAATAGCCCGCTTTGCGAAACAGCTCAGCGACCGTGGTCACGCCATCGGGCAATGGCTTTTTGATCATGGTGCGATGATTGTGCAGGCCGTGTGTGGTCTGCATCGTTCCGGTGATCAAGGCGGAACGGGCTGCCGAGCAGACTGGCGCTGGAATGTAGGCTCGCTGAAACATCACGCCGCTGGCTGCAAGGCTGTCGATGTTCGGCGTGTCAGCAAGCTCGTCGCCGTAGCATCCCAGCCAGTCGCTCATGTCGTCGACATAGATCCACAGCACACTGGGACGCTCGGCTTTGACGCCCGACTGGCAAAGAAACATCCACGATACGGCGAACGTCGCGGCGGCGTAGAAAATTCGAGGACTCGGCATCAGAAGACTCGGGCGATGAGGGTGAACGCGCTAAAATGGAAATGCGGGTGATACTCTAGGATAAAGCAATCATCCGTAACGCAGCGTCTCGGTTGAGTACATTCGAAAAATCGACGGATGGCGACAGGTTTTGCGAGGTCACTTTTCGGAAAGGTTGGGCAAATGCGAGGCGATTCATGGTCTGGAAGGTTATTGTGCGGCGTTTTCGCGATCGTCTTGGCTGTCGGGGCGGCTTGCTCGGTGAACGCGGATCAGGCAAAGGCTGAACATTGGTTAGCGAAGGCGGTCGAGTCTTCGGCGCAAATCGAAACGCCGTCGGCGATTTCCAACGCGGCCAAATCGCTCGCACGAGTTCATGCCCGCCTAGGTCAAGTTGAGGCTGCTTTTTCGGCTGCCAAGCGGGTCACTGATCCGCAACTGAAACTGTATGCCTTGCGCAGCACCGTGCAAGCAGCGGTGGATTCTGACTTGGCGACCACAGCGATGGTTGATGAAGCAAAGCGGACATTCGAAGGCAACGAAGGCGCGTTCAATCAGTCGACGATGAAGAAGCTGCTTCACATTGCCGAAAGCAAATCAAAAACGGTTTCCCCGGAACAACCAAATTCCCCGCCACCACCGTCACCGGATTCGCTGACGAAAGCGTTCGATAAGGCCGCGGATCGAGACGCAAAGATTGCGGCCTTTACGCCGCTTGCCACGCAACTGTTGCAGTCCCAATCATTCGACGCTCTTGACAGCGTGGTTGAACGAGCCGTGGCAGCGGTTGAACAAGATCCGCGGCCCGACGTGTCATCCAAATTTGGAACGTATGGCGATCTGGCATCGATCGCCAAAATTCGTGGCATGCAATTGCGGGCTGCAATCATGTTAGCCAATGAGGGTCAGGTTGCTGCGGCGACTCGGCATTTGGAAATCGTTGACCCCTTGATCGATGCGTTGCCCGATCAGGCGGCGCTGGTCAAATGGGAAATGCAAGACCTGCGGATACGGCTGTTGCTAAAGCTAGAACGAACCGAAGATGCAATCACGCAGCTCAAGAAAATCCAGTCGCCTCTCATTGTTTCTCGCGCCGCAGCGGCGATCGCGGCTCATCAAATCGAGTCAGGTGAAGTTGATGCTGGACTCAAAATGGCAAAGCGGATCGGTGACGAGCCTGGATCCGGTGCTGCTAGCGGCGAAGTCGCAATCGCTCTGTTTCAGCACGGCGATCGCGACGTTGCTGTAGAGTTCGTCAACCAGCTTGGCACGTCGGACGAAACGATGTACGCCTTTGACTCGCTAGCTCGGCACTGGGTCGAAACCGACAATGCCGAGCAACTCGAATCGGTCTTCGACGTCCTGGAATCACCCGAGGCACGCACCCACTATGCGGTGAGCGCTGCCGAACATCTAAAGCTCGATCGACCACGTCGCTAGAGAGTCAGCGTCGCGGTCAATTGCGACTACCAGACCAGTCCGGCGTCGCCGAGACGTTTCTTGGTTTCGACCATCAGCGCGTCTTCATCGGCTTCGGTCGCCGCAACATACGTCACACTGAAACGCAAGAATGCGCCGGCGTCATCCCAAGGCACCGTCACGATGCCGAACTGTTCAATCAAGTGACGGGTTGCGTCTTCGCCGGCTGCAAACGTCTCGCCCGACTTGGTGCCCTTAGGTGATTTGGCGTACAAAAAGTACGTGCCACCAGGAACTTCGCATTCGAAGCCGCATTCCTTCAGTACGGCGACCAATTTGTTCATGCGGCGCAGGTACTTCGATCGAATCCGCTCGGGGATCGAATCATCGTTGAGCGCTGCGGCGGCGGCTTTTTGAGTTGCGATGAATTGGCCGCTATCCGAATTGTCTTTGATGTCCGAGAACGCCGAAACGATTCGTGGATGGCCGCAGACGAATCCCATTCGCCAACCGATCATGTCGTAGCCCTTGCTCATCGAGTGGACTTCGACACCAACGTCCATCGCACCCGGCGTTTGCAGGAACGACAGTGGTTTGCCGTCGAACGACAACAGAATGTGAGCGGCATCTTGAACGACGACAAACTGCTTTTCTTTTGCCAACGCAACGACCTTTTCGTAGAACTCGGGCGTTGCTGTTTTGCCGGTCGGCGAATTGGGGTAGTTCAAAACCAACAACTTGGTGCGTCGGTAGATGTCATCGGGAACGGCATCGAGGTCGGGCAAGAAATTGTTTTCGGCCAGCAATGGCAACTTGAATACTTCGCCGCCGTAGTAGCGCGTGTGAGTGCCGGCGACGGGATAACCGGGGACGGTCATCATCGTGATATCGCCCGGATTGATGAAGGCGGCGGGCAGCATCGCATAAGCAGGCTTGCTGCCGATGCAGTGGTTGACCTGAGTGGCCGCGTCAAGTTCGACACCAAAATTTCGTTTCATGAAATCGGCAGCCGCCTGCTTGTATTCGATGACACCGTTGTCGGCGTACCCTCGGTTTTCGGGTTTGTCGATTTCAGCGGCCATGACTTGGCGAACTTTGGCGTCCGCCATCGAATCGTTCTCGCCAATACCGAAGTCCAGCAATTGGCGATCTGGGTGATCGGCAAGCGCCTTACGTTTGGCCCGTTTGATCTTTTCGAACTTGTAGATTTCGGTGCCTTTTCCATATTCGGCACCGCCAATGCGGTCGGCGAACAGAGACTGGAAATAGGGGTCGGCGGAAGTCGATTCGGGCTTGGTCACAGCGGACATGGCAGAGTCGTTTAGCGGGGGTTTCGGTCAGATTGTTGGGTCACGATTATGGACGATCATGCGTACGGGGCAAGGGTGAAGGCTTTTTCGCTGCGGCGCGGCTACAATCCGAGTGCCGGGATCGTGCCCGTGCCGATTTTTTGTTCCAGCCTTCAAACTGTTTCCCCCCTCTCGTCCATGTCACCTGAATCCGATTCCGACGAACGCGATCCAATGCGGGCTCGATACGAGGAACTGGCCGAATTGGCCGGATCACTCGCTCACGAGATCAAGAATCCGTTGTCGGTGATTCACATGAATATCGACTTGCTAAGCGAGGACTTGTCCGAGATCGATTCGCCGGGCAGTCGTCGTTGTCTCGATCGCGTTGATATCGTTCGTGGCCAATGCGAGCGGATGGAGGGACTGCTGCGGGACTTCTTGCGTTACACACGATTGACGGACATCGATCTGGTCTCGGGCAGCCTGAACGATCAGATCGAAAATGTGCTGCGAGCGTATCAGGCGCAAGCTGACGCCGATGATATCGACATTGAAAAGTATCTCGACGCCGACTTGCCAGCGATCAAACTGCACAGCGATTCGCTGCAGTCGGCGCTGATGAACCTGGTCAAGAATGCGTTGGAGTCGATGGATGGCGGCGGCCAGCTTTGGGCACGAACCTACACGACTCGCGGTGGTGTTGCCCTTGATCTGATCGACACAGGCAGCGGTGTTGATGACAACACGGTGATGCACATGTTCGAACCGTTTTACAGCACCAAAGAAGGCGGCAGCGGGCTTGGCCTGCCAACCGCCCGCAAGATCATCGAAGCGCACGGCGGGCGGATCAGCGTCCAAAGCGAAGTTGGACGCGGCACCAAATTCACGCTGCAGTTCCCCGTCCCGAAACGACTGGGGTAACGTTCATCGCTCGCTTAAAGCGAGATGACTTGTTCTTCACTGACAACTTCGGTGGCTTGTTCGCAGGTCGCAGTCATTTCGATCGTGACGGCCCATCGCCCTTCGGCGTCAGGCGTGACGATCCAGTGCGGTTGGACGCAGACGCTTTGATGGACCAGTTCGAAACCGGCCTCGCTTTGGCTGACCGTTTCGATAGGAAACGCCCAGATCCCGCTCGGGCGATCAATCTGCAGCGACACATCCACGCCCAGCCAACGATCCGACAAACTGAGTTCCTTGACTTTGTGCAGATCAAGCGACTGGCCAAGCTGACCAAGTCGGTTGCCATCGGCATCCGAGAAGTATCGGTCATCGGCCCCCGAGGGCAGGCCGGCGAAGTTCATTTCGATTCCGAAATGCAGCGCGCGATCCTGCGGCAAGTTTTCCAACAGGTACGCGATCGACAGTCGGTCGCTGCCGGCGACCATCGTGACCGCTTTGGTGATCGTGATCGGAACGCCCCACGCATTGCCGTCGCGGCGCATCTGTACTTGCACGCGATCGGCACCCCGTCGCAGTTTCGTATCAAACGGCAAGTCAACGAAGTCGCCACGTTCCGGCGATTCGCCTCGAGCGACGGATTCAAGCGTCGCATCTTCGTCGTAAAAGTGGTCCATCAAACTCTTGCGAGCAAAGTTGTCGTACTGCAATCGTTGATCCAAATCCGCTTGCTTGAAGACGACTCGGTCATGGATGCTCGCGCAATCGTCGGCGCCGTTGCCAGCACCGGCCAACACTTTGCGGTGGTAGCTTTCGGGACGCCGTTTTAGAGTTGCCAACAAGTTGTGATTGATGTCGCGAACGTCCAACTCGTACATGCGTCCACCGCGGCCCGGCGCAATCCAAGCGGCTAGGCGATTGTTGCTTAGCCGGACTTCTTGCAGGCCGTCAAAGTCATAGTCATCGGCGGATGCCTGGACCGTGTTCGCATCGACGCCCGCAAGCCTATCCAATCGCGTGTCGGCTTCGATCAAATGGCTGTAGATCGCGTTTCGCAAATGCGGCAGATAAACACCGCCAAACGCACCGTGCCAATACGGGCAATTGCATTGACCGCGATACAGATGGTCGCGAATTTCGGCCAGTTCGCCACGGTCCGCGCCGGCGGCATCGGCTTCGTAGACGCGGCGGCTGATGTCCATCATCCGCGCGTACATCTCGTTGGTTTCTTCGTACTTTGTCTTGAAGTTTCGCCAGTATCCGCCACGAATGAAAGACTTCAAATCGTTCCAGCGCGGGTGGTCCGCCATCGCATGCGAAATGTCGTCAAACGATTCTTGCGACTCGACGGGCAATGCCCACTCGGTCATTTCGCGATAGCTGCAATCGGGCAGGTACACCTTACCGCGTGGTGGAGTCCGACGAAGGGCTTCGCCCAAAGTCACCGTATGCAACCAGTCCGCGTTTTCGGTCAACGCATCGAAGAACGATCGCAACCAACCCTGTTCATAAACGTGTGATTTCGTGTCGGGCCATGTGCCGAATTTTTCGCCATCATCGCCAAACGTCAACACAGCACCGGGGCTGTCGTTTGCTACCTTGCGGCAGTAGTCAATCGTTTCGGCGACTGGCCGGAACGGAATGGTGTAACGGAGACGCTCGGATCCTGGGAAGATGCTCAGGACTCGGCCGTCGTCTTCGGTCACGAAGTGGCCGGTCAGTTCTTCTTCGCCCAGCCCGGCGGCACGGAAGTGGTAGTCGTCCAGCACGGTGTAGCGGATACCTGCGTCAACGACATCGCTTGTCAGCGACGATTCCCAGACTCGTTCGGGCATCCACATCCCGGCGGGCGTCACACCAAAGTTGCGTTGCAACCAAGCACCGTAGGATTGGATTTGCCCGACGCGGTCGCGCGGCGGCAACATCGGCATGATCGGTTCGTATTGCGGGCCACCGACAATTTCGATTCGTCCGACCTCGACGAGCATTCGTACTCGGTCGAGATAGTCGGGGTGCCGATCGGCCAGCCACATCATCAGTGGGCCCGAAGTGTGCAGCGAAATCTGCAGTTGCTCGTAAGACTCGAACACATCCAAGAACGGCAAATAGCTGTCCTGATAAGCCTGCTCGAACACTCCGTCGAAATTTCCGATCGGTTGGTGATTGTGCAGAACAAGGCAGAGGTGAGCGTTGGCAGTCATGTGCGATGTATCGAGAGAGTTTGGACGATTTTAAAGCAGCGGATGTCCGAAACGGACGAACACTTGCTGCACTAACCATCATCCTTATCGGTCGATACAACCGTCAAAGTCCACCCGATTTGCAAAGTCGAGCATGACAAAGTTGCTCAGTTTCACGACGCTTCCGATTGCCAGTGCCGACGATGCGACGTGTGTCTGGTCCGCGTGGTCCATCGCAGTCGCGTGGATACGTAGCGAATCTCGTCGGGCGGCTTGCCGATTCGGTAACCCATCACGATCGGATTGTTTAACCGTTAGCCGCAGGCGTACGCGACAGGAAACACGTCCGCCTGCGGCTAACGGTTAAATCAAGTCTTGCGACGAACTCCCCTCTCAATAATCGAGCTGAGGAAGCGTGCTAGTACCGCCGGGGATTGCTGGCTGCCGCGCACTTGCGGAACATTGCTGCAGCGGCTTCGGGCAGAACGGGGTTGATCATGCAACCGCTGCTCCATTCAAATCCAGCGACGTGCGACATGCGTGGGAAGATGTCGATCGACCAGTGGAACGAATCGGATGGATCATTCACGCCGGGTGGGCATGTGTTCAAGCAATAGTTGTAGGCGGTGCCGGGGCGGATTTTTTCGAGCCAAGAAATCACCTTGAACACCATCCGTGAAACCGACTCGAGTGCTCGGTCGTCGAGATTTTCAAAGTGCGATTGATGTTCCAGGGTGGTGACCCGCACCATCATCGGCAAGTGGCTAGCAAACGGGCAATAAGCGATCACGGCATCGTCGCTTGCGATCACGCGTTCTTTTGCCTTTCGCTCGGCACGAATTACATCGCATCGCAAACAGCACCCGGTGGACGCGCGATGGTGACTCATCCGCTGCGTGATTGTTTCGACAGGGCGAGGAATCTGGTTCAAGGCGACTAGCTGGCTATGCGAATGAGTCAGCGAAGCACCCGCATCGTACCCCACATTCTTGAACACATTGATGTATTCAATGCCGTCGATCGAACGGTAGTGCTTGATTCGATCTCGGTACGCCTGGAACACCAAGTCGATTTCAGCGATGTCCAATTGCGTCAACGAATGAAAGTGTCGCGGCGATTCAATGATCACTTCGTGACCGCCCGCAACGCAGCCGCTTTGAAAAAGATTCGAATCGCGGCGTCCGGCGACGGGATCAAATGCTGATTTGGAATCGCTTTGCAGGTCGCCGACGGCCGGGTATTTGTTGGGAACCACTCGAACCGACCAGGGCTCTTCTTCTTCCTCGCAGCAAGTGATGTTGCTAAACAACCTTGCCGTGTCAGGGATATGTTTGGCCCAAACCGCAGGAGGTGTGATTGCTTCGTTGCCTCGACAGAAAGGGCAAGCGACATCGGTTTTGATGGTGGGAGCTTGGTCGACAAATTCGTCGGGGCGCTCCGTTCGCTGGGGCGCAAAGATCGTCCAGTTTCCCGAGTACGGGTCTAGGCGAGATTCCGACGAGGACGGCTGATTGGACTGGTCGGCAAGGGAAGACGAAGGTTGAGCGATCGATTTTTCATTTGCCGTCTCAAACATGTCCACCCTGCCATCGTCAGAATACTAGAACGCTCTGAACCCTCTGCTGAGTCATCATCAGCAGCCCCGATGGCGTCGATCCTACAATATTGACTTGGCGTTTGTCGCCCAGAAAATTCGTGCCAGCACGAATTTGTTGGCCTACTTAGCAGCCTTGCGCTTTGGCGGAACTTTAAGGGCGATCGTTTCCGCGTAGAGCTGGACATATTCTTTGGCGCTCTTACTCCACGACCAATCTTGCGTCATCCCAGTGGTCACGATTTGGGTCCATTGGTCCGGATGATGGAATCGCATTTCCAAAGCGCGGCCAATCGCAGCATCGACTCCGTCGGGATCGTTCGTGTGAATGTAGAAGCCAGTGGCCGTACGATCACTTAAACTCGCGTCCGTGCTGTCCACGACCGTGTTGGCCAAGCCGCCGGTGGGCGTTACGACGGGAACACTGCCATAACGCAGACTGTAAAGTTGGTTCAGTCCACAAGGTTCATAGAGGCTTGGCATCACGAACATATCGCTGCCCGCTTCGATCTGGTGTGCAAGTTCGTCGCTGAATCCAATGTGCAACGCGAATTTGTTTGGATAGGCAGACGCAAGTTCGCGCAGTTCGCGTTCGTAGCGCGCATCGCCGCTTCCCAGGACAATCCACTGCGTCGGACGGTTCTCTTTCAAGTGCCGGCGTATCACCGGTACGATTGAGTCCCAGCCCTTCTGGCTGGCCAATCGGCCAATCAATCCGATCATTGGCATGTCTGGATTGACTTCCAGCCCAAACCGTTCTTGAAGCGCAGTCTTGTTTTGCGTTTTTCCGAACCGCCAGTTCTCGACGCCAAAGTTCGTGGTCAAGTTTGGATCCGTAGCCGGATTCCATATCGTTTCATCGATGCCATTGGTGATGCCGAAGACGCGCTCGGATACGGATTCAAGGACTCCGTCGAGTCCGCATCCATGTTCATCGGTGCGGATCTCTTCGGCATACTTGCTGCTGACGGTGGTGACCACGTCCGAGCTGATGATTCCTGTTTTTAGGTAATTCAGGTGATTGTAGAATTCAAACTCGTCGTGATTGAAATGGCGCCAATTAAGCCCTGTCCAAGCAAATGATTCGCGTGGGAAATGGCCTTGGTAGGCCAGGTTATGAATCGTTAAGACGCTGGCTGCGTTGCGAAGCGTTTCAGGCAAGTTGGGATCGGCTTTCATGATTGCCGGCACAAGGCCTGTTTGCCAATCGTTGCAGTGAACGATGTCGACTGACCAACCAATTCGGGCCATCGCCATGATCGACGCGCGGCAAAAGAACGCGAATCGCTCGTCATTATCCGCGTAGTCACCAAGCGAAGTTCCATAAAGCGAATCGCGATCGAAGTACTGCGGTTGATCAATGAACCAAACCGGCGTTTCGCCATCCGGTAGGGTGCTCTTTAGCAAGCGACAGCCAACGAGTTTCTGCGGGCTCATCGGAACGGCGAAACTGATGTCCGTCGATTCGATAGGAATTCCTGATCGACGAATGCTGCGAAAGGCGGGCATGATCACGGCGGTACGGTTGCCCGAATCGGCCACTCGCATCGGCAGTGCGCCGCATACGTCAGCAAGTCCACCCGTCTTGGCAAACGGCACAGCTTCAGTTGTCAGATAAACAATGTTCAACGAATCACCCGAAACTATCGAAAGTGCAAATTTTAAAGCAAAACAGGACGCAGCAAACTACTTCAACCGTGGCACAGATTAGACGCTGGTGCGACTCCGTCCAGAGTATTGAAGTGTCTGGGGGCTCAATTCGGTTGCCTTAACCGATACAATCCCGCCAAACCGCAGCGTCAAACAGAGGCTGAGATATCCGAAGCTTAGGTCACAAAAGGATGTCGTTGAACGAGCTTGCCCAACCGAGCGCTCCCCAGAAGCAGAGAAGGCTTCCGTCGTTTAGAATGCAGCGGAAGTAACCAATGGTAAAGTTCACACCTCTTTATTAGCCCTAACGGCATGTCGATCGGACTGAGCGAATTTTGGACCCGTTTGGTGCGTGAAGGCATCTTGGATCCGGCTGGGTGTAAGAAACTTGCTGCGGACTTTGCCAAGGCTAACGGGGGCACGCCGCCCAAAGCCGCGGGTGAATTGGCCGATTTTATGGTCTCTGGCAGTCACCTGACCCTGTTTCAAAGCCAATGCCTGCTTGCCGACCCACAGGGGGATCTAAACCTGGGGGGATTTAGGGTTCGGTCCAACCAACCACCGTCCCCAATGACTCGTTGGATCGAGGTCGAAAGAATTGACGGGCCTGGAAGCGGGCGATCGGTTACTGGGCAAGCAGCAACCGGGCAGCGTGGTTTTTTGTTGCGAACCACATCGGGAAATCCTTGGCTGGAACTTCATGCGAATGCCATGCATCCATCGCTTCAGCCGTTTGAGATCGAGTCGATCGGAGAATATCTAGGAGTCTTCAGTGCACTGCCGCTCGGCGCCGGCCACTCCATTGGATTGCTAGCCGGTCAGTTGTCGGATTCACCCAAGGCTAAGCAAGCAAAATCGCATCAAGCTAGCGCGGGCGATCCGCGACTTGCGTGCGAGTATGGGATTGTCTTGTCGGATGCCTTGTCGGCGATGCACGCCCAGCAGTTGATTCATGGTGGTGTGCGCGCCGACCGTGTTTGGATTGACGGCGATGGCAATCCAATCTTGTTGCGTGATCCGGCTGGACCACCTGTGACAGGCTTGGGGGACACCACCACTCAGTGGTTAGACACGGTCGTCGACGCATCAGCGTATGTCGCGCCTGAGTTAGCGTCGACGTGGTCCGAGGCATCTGTTTGCACCGGAGCAAGCGACATTTACAGCCTCGGCTGTCTGTTGTTTCGAATCGCATCGGGGCGATTTCCGTTTCAAGCGGATTCGGTGGCTGAAACGTTGCGTCAGCATCAAAATGAAACACCGCCCGAACTGACCGAAGCACTCGCCAAAGGTGAAGCGGGAGACCCGATCTATCGAGTCTTGGCGTATGCGTTGGCGAAAGATCCAGCGTCACGGTTCCCAAGTGTTGACCAGTTGGCGGCGGCGCTGCGAGCGATTTTGCCAACGATCGAAACCGATACAGTCGTTGTGGTGGAAGAGCAGCCCGCGGAAGCCGAGCCCGTAAAAGCGCCCAAAGCTGCGAGGCCTGACAAGCCCGAGTTGCGAAAAACGGTGCAAAAACAGTCTTCCACTACCAAACCAACGACTGCAAAGAAGGCTGCCGCAAAATCGACATCCCAGGTAAGACCGCCCGCCAAAAAGAAAGTCGACTCGGGATCACGGGAAGTGTCGTCTTCGGTCTCGAGCCTCAAGAAACCGAAAACGCCAAATCCAACGCCCGTCGCAGCAGAATCTGCAACCGAAGCGACTTCGATCGCAGCGGTGTCGCCCGAGACCGGGGCGGATTTGCCTGGCGATGAATCGCAGGCAAGCAAGCCAGTGGTTAATGAGCCCAAGGTTCGCGGTGCGGATCAGCCGGACGCAGCGCCGACCAACGCAGCGCCGACCGACGCAGGATCAGCCGATACTTCGACTTCTCGAACACTGCGGCGGCGACGTAAGAAAACGAACCGAGCCCCGATTGTGCTGTCGGCTCTTTCCGTGGTGGTTTTGGCGTTGTTCATCGCTCTGCTGGTCACCGATCCGACTCAGCCGGTGGTGAAGCGCAAGCAGCGACCACCTATTCCGGCTGTGATTCCAGCGGTATCCAACCAGGCGATCCCCACCGCCACGCAACCTTCAAACTCCGATTTGGCCGGGGGAAGTCCTTCGACGAGTCGACCAGCAACCGGTCAAGCTGCGACCGACTTGGCGGCCGATGATGCTGGTTATCAAATGGTTGACGACGATTCGTTGTTGTACGCACCGCCTTTCCCACCGGGGCAAAACCAGGCTCCGCTCGGATTGTTGCCGCCCGGTCCGGCCGCGATCGTGTCAGCTCGCTTGGCGTCGATTCTTTCGTCGCAAACCAGCAAGCCTGTCCTGGACGCGCTGTCGCCCGAATTTACGGAACTGATGGACGCGGCGGTGCAACGTGCGCAGGTTCCAGTGGATTGGATTGACCGCTGCTCTGTTGGCTTGTTCCCCGGCAAGGATGGCCATCCGGAGTGGTCGCTAGCGATCGAATTGGTTCACCCCAAACCGGTTGATGAGCTTACCGATCGATGGCAAGTCGATGCATCAAGGACACGTGAGGGCACGACCGTTTATGCCGGCGACGGCATCGATGCGGATGCGTTCTTTTTGCTGGCGGACGAGATTGAAAGTGGAATGATTTCACGTTACGCGGTCGGGCCGCTGGCCCTGGTCAGCGAGGTGGCGTCGATCGAAGGCGAGTCGATTCCGCTAGCTCGATCGCTGCGGACATTGTGGAACGGCACCAGCGCCGAAGCTGATTTAGTTGCCCTGGTCACGCCTAACTTTTTGTTTGCCGACGGTCGATCGATTTTGAATTCGTCGGTCCCTGAACTAGTCCCGCCACTGCGGTCCGTTTTGATTCCCAACCTTTCGGCGATGCTGATCACGGCCAACGCCGATGACGGGTTAGTCTTCGGCGAACTGCGCGTGACACCCAATGGCGGAATCAGCGAAGCGTCGCTGATGCGTGACATCAAGGACGCGATTGATGCTTGGCCACTGTGGGCTGATCAGTTTGTGCTTGATGCGTCGCCCGATCCATCGTGGCGACTATTGGCGTCGCGGTTGCCCACGATGATGCGATTTGTCTCGAATCAATTTCGATATGGGATCTCAGACAACGTGATTGTTGCCAACACCTATCTGCCCGCCGGGGCGGTATCTCAGGTGAGTTTGGCGACACTGTTGGCGGCCAACACAACTGCAACTGCGGCATCCGCAACGACCGACATGGCATCAGCGAAGCCTTTGACGATGGAAGAGATGTTGGACCGGAAAATGTCAGTTTCGTTTGATCAAGAATCGCTCGAGTTTGCGATCGACGTGATCGTGGCCGAGTTTGCACGCACCTTGCCTGAGGGATCAACGCTGCCGCCGGTTCGGATCATAGGTGGGGATCTACAGAAAATGGGGATTACCCAGAACCAACAGATCCGCAGTTTTGCGAAGACCAATCTACCGCTTCGGAAGGTGCTGACGGATTTGGTCGTGGGAGCCAATCCGGACAAAACGGCAACCGGGCCGGACGATCCGAAGCAGGCCTTGATCTGGGTCGTTGCCGACGATCCAGCTAACCCAGGGACGCAGGAGATCTTAGTGACGACACGCCAAGCGGCGGAGAATCGATTTGATTTGCCCGTTGAATTCCAGGCGAAATAGCTGATTCGGCAACATGGATTCCCTAGGGAGGTGTGAAATCCCACGTTGCCCGGATTCAGCCTTGAAAGCGTCTTTAAGATTCTGCAGCGTCAATTAAACTCGTGGGGAAACATCCTCCGCTTTTTAATGTTGAAAGAGTCTGATCCATGCGTGTGATAGTGACCGGTTCGAGTGGTTTGATTGGGTCCGCCGCAGTTCGTCACTGGGACGCGTTGGGCGATGAAGTCATTGGTATCGACAATGACATGCGGGCAACGTTCTTTGGGCCCGACGGCAGCACGCGGTGGAACCAGTCGCAATTGGAGGCTGAAACGAACAACTTCCGTACGGTGTCGCTGGACATTCGCGACCGAGACGGAATCCTTGATCTGTTCAAGAACGAAAAGCCGGACTTGATCATCCACTGCGCCGCCCAGCCGTCGCATGACAAAGCGGCGGATATTCCGTTTCTTGATTTCGAGGTCAATGCGAACGGAACGCTGAACTTGCTGGAAGCCACTCGGCAGTTCGCGCCTGACGCAGCGTTTTGCCACATGAGCACGAACAAGGTTTACGGTGACGCTCCCAATGAATTGCCGCTGAAAGAACTGGAAACTCGCTGGGAATACGCTGACGAGCAGGATTATGATGGCATCGATGAGTCCTGCCGGATCGACCAAACGATGCATTCGCTGTTTGGTGCTTCCAAGACTGCCGCTGACGTCCTGGCCCAAGAGTATGGTCGGTACTTCGGGCTAAAAACTGGCGTGTTCCGAGGCGGATGTCTGACCGGTGCCAGCC
>JBAUHR010001011.1:0-4470 GCA_049680385.1 Rubripirellula sp.
CCGTAACCTCTTGGTACGAAAGGCACCTAGCTCGACGAACCCTTGGTTCGGATTGAGACCGCCTCGGGGAGCTTTCTGGGCACTATACACATCGAAACCCTTCGCCACACCTTTTTGTGGCGGAGGGTTTTGTCATTGATGGAGAACGTGGGCGTTACCCAATCAACTTTGCTCTACTGCTAATGTAACGGATCTTATGTGGGAGAACTGCCACCGTCATTCCCTTCGCCCTCGCTGATCCTGGTCGTCATCGTTCGAGAAATGGCAAGTGAACGCCTTGATCGCTTTTGCACTTCGACCATTACTTTCCGGCATCGACCAGATTCTGTTGAATGAATCCTTTCTGTGTGGCCGTGAGAGAGTCCTTGATGATCTGGATTGCCCTTGCTTCGGCGACGGCAGTCTGTACCTCGGTTTGGGCGAATTGCCCGCCCGCCTGCTGGAGTTTTCTCTCGACTGCGGGCTTGCCGGTTTTCATTGCGTCGAGAGCGATGATGACCTGTGTACGTCGCGACATTTGAGTCTGGAGCGATCTGACCTGGCTGCCGAGCAGTTGGTAGAGCTGCTGCTGCTGGGTTCCGTTGAGTGTATTCAGGAATAGACCGGTCGTTTGTCCTTCTTTGCCGCCGCCTGATTTGCCTCCAAATAGGCCGTTCGACCTGCCCGTGCGAGACGCGGCGTTTTGTGCTGCGGTGCCGGTACAGTAGCAGGCGGCTTTGTAGGCCAGTATGGCAATCGCTTCCTGATCCTTGGTTTCATGTTTTGCCAGTGCGGCACGCACTTCGGCGATGGACTCGTTGTTTGTGTTGACGGCCGCCGGACTCGAACGAACCAGCAGCAGGAATTGTTCTTGTTCCTGCGTCAGTGATTTTGCGATTTCCGCAAAGACGCGGGCCTGGGCGATTGCGATGCCGATTTCTTTTTCACCCACCGCTTTCGCTGCATCGGCGAGTGATCGTTCAAGAGCACGCTGGGGTGGCTTTTCTTCTGAGAGCGATTGCAGCATGGCGAGAACTTTCTCGCGAAGCTGTTCGTACTCGGCGATATCTGTTCTTTGCCCCGTGACCAGTTCGCCGAGTTGTTCTCGTTGTTCACCATCGAGTCGGCTCAAAACGTAGAGGCCGATGTCGGTTTCGGAAATCGGCGGTTCAGGTTGTGCATCACCTTCGGCTGCCACGTTTTTGTCTTTCGGCATTTCCATTGAGCCGAAGTAATCGGCAATCGAAAGCAACGATGTCTTCGATCGAGACTGCGACCCGGCGATTCGTTCAAGGGCACGACCGCAAAGCGAATCGAGCAGTTTGACTTCGTCTTTGGACAGTCGTTGAAAACCGGGCGGAAGGTGAGCAGCAGGGGACTCCTTTCCGTTCTTCGCTTCGCCGCCACGTCCTTTCTGACCGCCGCCTTCGCCTCCTTTCATTCCTTTGCCACCTGCCTGTTTCTGTCCGCCACCTTGCTTGCCTTTTTGGGCAAATGTATTGCTCTGCAACGTGGGGACACACACGAAGGTGCTGGCAAGCAGGAGGATTGATAAGAGTTTCATGGTCATCTCGCGAAAGAAGTCTCAAGTGGCGCAGGCATTTTGCCTGCGTGATTCGACTGACGGTAAAGTGGATATTTGCGGAACTTGTTGAGTCACAAACAGCAATGTTGGTGCAAGCACCAGGACGATAGCGGTGGCGAACATCAGGCCGAATGCGAGACTCGTTGCCATGGGGATCAGAACGAGCGCCTGACGTTGCGTTTCCAGCAGGATGGGCAACACCCCCGCGATTGTCGTGATTGACGTCAAAACAACCGGGCGAAACCGTCGGCGCCCGGCGTCAAGAACTGCGTCTTGAATCGGTAGGCCGTCTCTCAGCCGCATGTTGATGAAGTCAATCAGAACGATGGAGTCGTTGATGACGATTCCAGAGAGTGCGATCAGGCCGTAGATGCTGAATAGCGTTAGGGGCAGTTGCATCCACAGGTGACCAGCGATCGCTCCGATGAATCCGAAGGGGATGATCGACAACACAAGGATGGGCTGTATGTAGGATTTGAATTCGATCGTAAGCAGCAGATACATCGCTCCGATGACAAGAACAAAGCCAAGAATGATGCTCCACATCGATTCATCCGTCTGCTCTTGCTGGCCACGCCAACGCACATTGATGTTTGGGAATAGCTCGACCAATTGGGGAACGAATGATTGTTTGAGGTCACTGACAATGTTCATCGCGTTGGCTTGATCTTCGTCGACGTCGGCGGAGATCGTGATGGCTCGCATCTGGTCTGTGCGATAGATCAGCGAATCAGTTCTCGCCACCTCGATGTCGGCGAGTTCGGTAATGGGAAAGACGTGGCCATCGGGAGTTCGATGCCGAATCTGACGAAAGTCTGCCAATGAGTCACGTTGATCGCTGGGATAGCGGACTCGAAGCTCGACTTCGTGCCGATCACGTTGTAATCGCATGACTTCGTCACCGTAGTATGCCGAACGCACCGTTTGAGAAAGTCCAGCCAAGGACACGCCCATGGACCGGGCTTGGTCTTTGATCTTGAGCCGGTACTCGTACTTGCCGGGCTTTGACCCTGCCGTGACATCGAAGACACCGGGGTATTCGCCCAATCGGCTGGAGACCTGCGCAACAGCTTCCTGCAGTTCGGCGATGTCATCGCTTCCCGCCAGCAGCGTGACTTCGATGGGGGCGGCGGCCGGTCCTCGCGGTCCTGTGCCGAACACCAATACGTCCGTGCCCGGAAATTCGCCGGCTCGCTTTCGCCAACGGTTGATGATCTCCTTCGCTGAAACTTTTCGCATACCGGAATCGATCAGCGAGACTGTGACGCTGCCGACGTGACTGCCGGTGGAAACGTCACCGGTCGAACTCGCTCCAAAACCAACCGCACGATGCATCGCGAGAACCACTCCGTCTTCACGGCCGCCTATTCCTTCTTCGGCGACTTCCTTGTTGACCGCGGCGAGTGCGGATTCGATCCGCGTCGTGGCCTCATCGGTGACCGATGCTGGGGTGCCGTTCGGATACGCAATCAATACTGAAAGTACGTTGGAGTCAACTTGAGGGATCACCACGAAGGGAACGTGACCACTACGCACGATGCCTGTGGACACAACGAGCAGCCCGACGGCAGTCGCGATCACAAAAGCGGGATTGGCTAACGATCGTGACAACGCTGGCAGATAGAGTCGCTCGATGAAGACATCCAACATCTTAGAAAAGCGTTCGTTTAGATATCCGAACAGCACCGCGATAAAGCGAAGCGGGGTGAGCAACCAGCCGGCAATTGTCAAAAACAGATTACTCTGGTGAGCCAGATGTGACGGCAACACGGTGACACTTTCCACCAAGGAAACAATCAGCATCGCGATCACTGCAATCGGAAGCACGGTCGTGAATCGCCCAAGTTGGCCAGTCACGAACATCAGCGGCAGAAACGCAATCACGGTCGTGCTGACCGAAACGACTACCGATGGCATGACTTCCAGCGTGCCATCGATTGCCGCCTGACGATAGCCTTTGCCAAGCGAACGGTGAACGTAGATGTTTTCTCCAATCACGATCGCATCATCGACAACGATTCCCAACGCGATCAGAAATGCGAACAGCGAAGTGAGATTCAGCGTCTGGCCGGTGAAGTACATCACGATGCCAGCACCGCAGACGGCGATCGGTATTCCCATTGCCACCCAGAACGCGAGCCGCATTTCGAGGAACAACGCGAGCAGGATGAATACCAGCACCAATCCCTGCCAACCGTTCTTGATCATCAACGACAATCGATCACGAACGTCGTCGCTGCGATCTCGATAGGCAACCATTGAGTAACCGTCGGGCAGCTTCGCGTTGTCGAGGTATGAGTAAACATCTCGACCGACTTCCAACAAGTCCTCGCTTTGTGTGGTGTTGACCGAGATCGCGATTCCGGGGTGGCCATTGATGCGGCTGATGGCTGTCGCGTCCGAAAAGGCATCTCGCACCGTGCCGAGTTCGTTGAGTCGTAGCGTCAAACCGCCGGGAGTGTTAATGATCGGCAGGCGTGCAATCTCGGAACCAATGCTGCTGCGATTGGAACCGCGCAACAAAATCTCCTGCGATGCACTTCGCAGTGTTCCACCGGGAATCTCGACGTTCTCTTCACGAATGATCTGGGCGACATCTGACAGCGTCAATCCATACTGCCGGAGTGTCTCTTCACGCAACTCGACATCGATCTGAAATTCCGGCACACCGAGCAACTCGACTTGCGAAATGCTTGCGAGCCGCAGCAAGTCGTCTCGAATTCGCTCGGCAGTTCGCCGCAGTTCGATGGCCGACGCGATCGAATCGGAGTCCGGCCCAATGAGCCCGATTTGAATGGCGGTGGAGTTTGGGATTCGCTGACTAATCACGGGGGCTTCGGCCAGCAGCGGGAAACTGGGAATCTGATCCACCGCAGCTCGCACATCGCCGAGAATCTGTTGCACGT
>JBAUHR010001012.1:0-2072 GCA_049680385.1 Rubripirellula sp.
GCCACGGCCGATCTCACTTGGCAAGGCAACGCGGCGGAAATGATTTCCGTACACGCCAGGGATTCCATAGTGCCCAGCAAGTCGCTCGTTGACAACGAGGTAGTTTGCGTCGACAAAATCCAGAACGCTTGAATCGTTCCGAAGCATGTCCGCAAACAAAGCGATGGGTTCGCCTTTCATCGATTCCAGCAGTGCTTCATCAAGCCCGTCGCCTTGTGTGGGGCTGAAGAATTCCAACGGTTGCATTTTCAGCCACTGACCGACGAACTGTTCGGCAAAACGATCTGCTCGCGGATCAGCCAGCATTCGATCGACTTGATGACGCAGAACTGCACGATCGCTAAGTTGGCCTGCGGAGGCGATTTGGAGCAACCCTTCGTCGGGCAAACTCGACCAAAGGAACAACGACAGCCGAGTTGCCAATTCGTTTTGCGAAAGCTGGTTCTTTCGTTGGTCTTGCTGTTCATCCTGGTCGCGGGGCGAGTCGCCGGGCAATACGTACAGGAACTTTGGCGAAGCCAGAATCGTTGCGAGCACTTCAACGATCGCTGCCTGGAAATCCGCACTGCCGGGCCGCAACCGCTGGAACAGTTGCAGCTTGCGTTCGATGTCACGAGTGGTCGGGCGGCAACGCCAAGCACGCGACATGAAAGCGGAGATGATCTCGCGGGCGTAGGCGGTTTCGTCGTCCGAGTTTTCGCTTTCGATGAAGATGCTGCGGTGGGAACGTGGCGGCCATTCGTCGTAGACCGGTGCAGTGACTTCCACATAGTCGATCAGAATCGCGGGGCTTTCCGTGTCCGCATCGGAGCCACCTTTCCCAACCGTGCTGTTCGTAAAACGAATGTACTCCGAAGGACTCGGTTGATCACCAAGCTTGAACTCGCCGCGATAGGTGTTGCGGTGTTCGATCTCGCCGAGCGGGACATCCCACTGGTAAACGTCCGACTGGCCATAGGCGGCCAGAATAGGAACATCGTTTTCGCTAACCCGTTTGATCGATCGCCCCTGGTCGGTCGCTTGAAAACCAAAGTACAGTTGCAGGCTCGGAACTCGCTGGCCCGTGTTTTCAGCACGCGAAGCTCGAACCCGCACACGCATCGTGCCTTCGTCCGGCAACCGGTCGCCGAGTTCAACCGTCAACGATTGTCGATCGCCCGGTTGCACAACGGCAAAGTACGCACCAAGCTCGGGCATCGACTTGAACCCATCGCCGTGACGAAACGCGTAACTTGCTTTGCGATAGTTCCAATCGGTCGCCGCTCGCAGCCCAGTCGAAAGTTCCAGGTAATGCGATCGATCGGCCGATGCGTGAAGCTCTCGACTAAGACGCTCGACTTCCGTGGCTTGCTTGTCCAGATTGTCAGCAAACTTTTTCTTGGCCGATTCGATGTCACGGTCAATGCGTTTTTTTTCACGCTGGAAAGCGTCCTTCATCGGAATCGCCCAGTACACCGCCGGAGGCCGGTCACCATGAACGGTGACACGTCGCAGTGCCTCCAGTGCAAGCTGGTGATACGCCTCGACTTGCTTCACCGACATGTGCAGCGAGTCGGCGTTGTTTTCGAACGCGTCGTCCTCGCTGGCTTCGGCCGGCAAATCGCCCGAGAACGTCCACGGCACACCAAGCAAGTCTTGCAGTGCGTAGTTGTACTCGTACCGAGTTAGCCGCCGAAACGAAGAACGATTGCCACTGGCTTTGCTTCGCTTCTCGGCCGCTTGGATTTCAGTAGCCAGCCAGTCCACGATGCGAATTCGATCTGCGTCGGACAACTCGCTTGATTCCGGTGGCGGCATCTCGCCTTTGCTGACAACGGAGTACACTTCCAACCACCAAGCGATGTCTTTTCCACCCGCGACATCGGGATCCAGTTGGTCCGCGCGAAAGTTCCCTTCGGCGTTATCGGCGCTGTGACAATCAAAACACGCTTGTTTCAAGCTATCAACGACTTTGTCCGCACCGACGGCCTTTTCCTCAACAGCAGTCTGCGCTTGAACCGAACCCTGCGCAACCAGGCACAGAACGACTTGGGCAACGGCACACAGACAGGCGTATCGCATCCGGTACTGAA
>JBAUHR010001013.1:0-6802 GCA_049680385.1 Rubripirellula sp.
GAAGATCGGCAGGGTCACGTCGTGGCGAATCAGTTCGAAATTCGGACGATCAAGCAGGTGGACGACGTTCGACTTTTGGCTGGTAAAGAAATTGTCCAGACAAATGACGTCGTGCCCTTCATTCACCAAACGTTCGCAAAGGTACGAGCCGAGAAAGCCGGCGCCGCCGGTGACGAGAATCCGTTGAATCATGACTAGCCGAAATCATTGAGCAGGAGGTCGGAACGCAGAATCGGAAGCGTAGTCGATCCAGCCGTTTACAGAAATATCGACTCGTCACACCGACAGCTTATCAGTCAGATTCACGCGTTTTACGACCTCATTGACTTAGGCAAGTTCCGTTAGCCGTCCGCTGCTGTCGCCGATCGACTCGGCGGGCGTGCCCATTCCATCAAGCATCGATAGGAACAGATTGCCCATCGGGCGTTCCGATTTCGGCTGGATAAACCGCCCGGTTTTGAAACTTCCGCCCGCACCACCTGCCAAAACGATGGGTAGATCACCGTGGTCATGGCGATTTCCGTCACTGATTCCGCTGCCGTAAAGCACCATCGACTGGTCCAACAGAGTGCCGCCGCTGGGGTCAGAAATCGAATCCAGTTTGTTCAAGAAATACGCAAACTGTTCGACCAAGTATCGGTCGACGTTGCGAATGTTCTCGACCAACGTTTCGCTATTGCGGTGATGGCTCATTTGGTGGTGCCCTTCTTTGACACCGATTTCGGTATATCGCCGACTGCCGCCCGCGTTGTCTAGCATCAGCGTGGCTACGCGAGTTGTATCGGTTTCAAACCCGAGTGCCATCAGGTCGTACATCAGCCGAGCGTGCTCACGGAACGCTTCGACTCTACCAAAGGGAACCTTCAAATCGGGCATCGCCTTCTGGTCGTCTTCTTCAGCACGCACGATTCGAGTTTCGATCTCGCGTACGCTTGTGAAGTACTCGTCAAGTTTGCGTTTGTCTGATTGTCCGACTTTCTTCATCAGTCGCTCAGCATCCATTCGGACGACATCCAGAATGCTCTGGCGTTCTAGATTGCGTTTGCGATTTTCCCGCGCGTTGCCCTTGCTGAACATTCGCTCAAACGCCAAACGTGGCGTGATTTCTTTTGGCATCGGCTGCGTTTCGTTCCGCCAAGAAATATTGGACGAGTAGGCACAACTGTAACCCGAGTCACAACTTCCGCCGCCGCGATTGGTTTCGAGTCCAAGTTCGATCGACGGCAACCGAGTCTGGTCGACCAGTTGGGTCGCCGCAACTTGGTCCACTGAAATTCCAAGCCGGATGTTTCCGCTGGTTTTGACTGGACGAGCGGCAGTCAGAAAAGTGGACCCGCCGCGTGCGTGATCGCCCGCGCCATCGCCGTTGGCGCGTCCGTTTTCGTGTGCCAAGTTGGTGATCACGTTAATCTTTGACTTCACCGACTCCAGTGATTTCAGCGTCCGTGATAGTTGCCAATCGTTTTCGGTTCCTGTCGGCTTCCAATCGGGCATGATTGCGCCGTTTGGAAAGAAGATCATCGCCATGCGTTTGGGCGACTTGGTTTCGGCTGCGGCAAACGCACTTTTGGCCATCGGGGTCATCGATTCAAGCATCGGCAATCCCAGGGCCATTCCCGTACCGCGCAGCAGTGTGCGGCGACTGAGTTTTGCACCTGCGTTCGAACTTGTGTTGATTTGCGTTGGATGATTCATTTCAGTTCAATTCCGTTTCCAGGTACATGTTCGAATTCGAAAGTGCGGACGTGGTCGTTTCGTGGCCAGGTTCGATCCAGTCGTAAGTCTGGAACGGCGGGCTCAAAATGGTTTCAACGATCAGGTCGCGAAACCGAAATTCGTTCTTGGCTGTTTTATCGATGATCGCGTCAATCGTGCAGCGATCCGCGGGCGTCAATTCACGGCCCAAAGCGAACGTTAACAAACGAGACGTCGCTGTTCGTGCGAACGATTCCGACTCTGTCTCGCCCAGCAGTTTGCTTAACTCAACCGCGCCATTGAAATTGCGTCGACCCGGCATTTCGCCACTTGCGTCGATCGGCTTGCCACCATCAGTCGATCGGAAACGTCCAACCGCGTCGAACTCCTCTAGCCCAAATCCCAACTGATCCATCACTCGGTGGCAAGACGCGCACGACGGATCGGCTCGGTGTTGTTCCAGTTGTTCGCGGAAACTTAGACCTGCCGATGCCGTTTTCGCTTCGTCGATCTCGGGAACACCTGGCGGAGGTTCCGGTGGCGGCGTGCCGAGTATGTTTTCCAAGATCCACTTGCCGCGACCGACCGGTGAAGTTCGGTTCGGATTACTCGTCAGCGTCAACACGCTAGCGTGAGAAAGCACGCCACGCCGAGGCATTCCTTCGAGTGAGACCTTTTCAAACTTGTCACTTTTCAACGTCGCAACGATCTCGTTTGGCATCGCATAGTGCTTCGCCAAATCCAAGTTCACAAACGAATAGTCTGCCGTCAGCAATTCGCTGGCGGGACGGTTCATTCGCAAAACATGGTCAAAGAAAAGTTCTGTTTCCTTGGCCATCGCTACTTTCAGGGCCGAACCAAACGTCTTGAACTGGGTCGTATCGGCCTCGTGCTCGGCCAGCTTTCGCACGCCCAACCACTGTGATGCGAATTCGGACGACAGCGATTTCGATTTGGGATCCTTCAGCATCCGGTCGATTTGTTTGGGAAGCTCTGCCCGTGTCAGCTTGCCGCGATCCGCCAAACTTAACAGCGTTTCGTCGGGAATGCTGCTCCACAAAAAATACGACAACCGCGTCGCCAACTGATGCTGGGTCAGGGTCACAGGCTCCGATGCATCGGATTGTTGTTCGAGTGTTTTCGCGTCCGGTGTTTCGACTCGGAACAAAAAACGGGGAGACACCAATACGGCGGCGACTGAAATTTGCAATCCGCGATAATAGCTCTCGCCGCGATCCTTCGCTTCTAACGCCAAGTCCGCGTATCTTGCCACTTCTTCGTCGGTTACCGGCCCACGAAACGCACGTCGCATCAGCGGTCGCAAACATTCTTCGGCCGACTCATCGACGTCGTACCAACTGCCGCCACGACGCGGCGCAACTTTACGGACGATCGTTTTTTGAGTCGGCGGGAAGGCCTCGTCGGGCAGCTTCGCCGGTCCGGACAAATTCATACTGCGAAACAGGACCGAATACTCACCCAGGTCGATGTCGCGGCTGGGCTTTCGCGGTTTCTTCAGCGATTCGTCGGCGGACTTGACCCAGTCTGGATCCAGCGAGTCGAATTCTTTGCGGTAAGTTTTGCCAATCTGCAGCGGTTCGTCTTTGTCGAAGTAACGCACCATCAACCGGCGACGCCCGACCGAAAGGTTCAGCTTGATTTGCTCGCTATCCGCTCCACCACCACCACCGAAGTAGCCCATCTTCATCGTGCCAACGAGCTTTCCAGAGTCGTCAAAGACGGCGGCAATTTTGTCGTCCGTCTTCTTCTCGGATACTCCGCCCCGAAACTGCAACACGTACTCGCCGGGCATCTTTACGTCGAAGTTCGCCCAGACAAAACCGTCGGGTTTCATGAACCGACCAAAGAAGCTGCCGACCTTGACGTCGCCGTGAATCAGCAACTGATCGCTCGGCACATCATCATCCAATTTCTCGATCGTATCCGGGTCAACGATCACGGCCGACGCCACTTGCTCGGCCGCAGTCAGGTACTTTTCGATCATCAACGGCGACATTGACATCACGTCGCCGTTATTGTCAAAACCTGCCCCGGTTTCATCGGATGGAAATTGGTCGGCGGGACGCAGGTCCATCCCAAACAGGTCGCGAATCGAATGGTTGTATTCGGTGCGATTGAGTCGTCGAGCGGTTACCTTGCCGGGGCGAGGTCGCAGATCACAAGACACCGCAAACATGGTTTCGTCTAAAGACTTGACCAGCGTCTTGCGTTCCTGGTCGGTCGGCAGGTCCGAATCTTCAGGCGGCATGGCACCGAAACGCACCATTTCCAAGACTCGCTGCATGGAATCGGCACCGCCATCGACGGAGTCAACATTCTCGAAGCTGGAAAGGTCCCATTCGGCTTCGGCGTTGTCGGCATTGTGGCAGTCGATGCAGTATTTCTGCAGCAATGGCCAGCCGACTGTTTTCCAGTCGTTGGCGTGGGCGACCGAGGTTTGATCGAGTGACGGTAGTGCCACGATCAAAACGGCAAGCGAAACGATCCGAAAATCGATCACAGCGGCGGAGCCTTGTGGTGAGTGGCGGCACCGGACCGTCGGTCGTCAGCCACATCCGCGCAGGGCGAGAATGGTGCGGCACGACGACTGGATCGGATGCGAGACGCCAGCGGTTGGGGTGGGGAAATTTGGTGGGACGCTGTTTCACAACGTTACCTCCATTATAGGGAAGATCCCCCCGTTGACCAGATGAAACTTGGCACTGAGTCGATGCTAAGCAACTTGGTCAAACCGCAAAAAATCGAGCGTCGAGGCTCTCTAGGCACTAAAAACGCTAGCTGATTCGTCGATCTGACGCTTTAGTTCGGCATTTTCGCTTTTTAGTTCTTCGAGTTGGGCCAAAACGATGTTGAAGTCGTCCGCGGCTTCCAACCAAAAATCGCCGGTTCGGAACTTGATTGGACCGGTATCTTCATTCTGGGCAGCCGACCGCAAGGCGGTTCGAAGCCGGTACATCGGGCCAGCAAATCGATTGCTTAGCTTTAGCGAATCACGCAGGAAAACGGGCAATAGCATCAGCATGACAAAGACGATTGGCGTCTGAGCCTTCAGCGACGACCAAACGGAATCCAATAATTGCTGGTCGCCAGCGGTGAAGATCACGCGAACCAGGGTGCTGATCGCAATCAGGCAGACCAGAAACATCATCCAGTGTCCGGCCAAACGTCCGGCAATGGTCCATTGAACTTTCGGGTCGACGAGGATTCGTGAGCGTACGTACATTGCTTTGACTGCGGTTAAAATAAATCGGCGAAATTGGATAGGCAGTGTCTGATTGCCTTTAGTTCTTATCGAGTGCCCACGAAACCGTAGCTCTTGGATCGTGAAACTGGCGCCGATTTCTTTCGATTCTGTTTCAAGATCTTGGAACGGCAAAACGACCAGCTTCCATCGAGCCGTCATATTCGGAACGACCGGTTTGACCCGTGCCCGATCGCAACAATTGTGCTGGCGTGGACCGGGACGCCGGGACAGTAGCGATTGATGTGCCGATTGTTTCAGTTGCCCGGTTGCAGGTATCGAAACGAATAGACGAAGCGAAAAAACATTATGAGTGCGATCGAAACGAAAGTTCTTTGCAGTCTTGAGGTCACTGTGCCGATCCGCCGGCAACGGCCACGAGTAGCCAGTTTGGCTGCGATCGGTTTTGGTCTTGGGGTTTCGTTGGTTTCGGCGATCTGTGTCGACGCGAACGCCGAAGAATACCGTCCGATTGAGCGTGTCGGACGTTGGTCCGGAATCGGATGGGGCGACGGATACCATGCCTGCAAGAGTTCAGGTGTCGCGATTTGCAGCGACCTTCCGCCCCGGTCCTTCTCTGCCACGTTCGGCGATCAGGCTTCGCGCGGCGGTGCTCACGCAAGTGGCTCTCATCACGCGGGACGCTACCCAACTTTCTATGACCGCTTCGATGCAGGTCAAATCGTCGAGTGCAATTCCGTTGGATGTGGTTCAAGTCGGTGTGATTCACCGGGTTGTGACTCGGCTAGTTATGAATCGGCGAGCTGTGATTCGGCGAGTTGTGGTTCGACAGGCTGGGGTTCAGTCGGCAACGAAACAGCAGCAAGCGGCGTTGCACTGGGACACGAATCGGTTGCGATGGATTCAACACGCCAGCAAGTCACAGAACCGTTAGCGAAGTCTGGCAATGATTCTTGGTTCGGTTCCGCAAATCAGGAAGCGGTTCCTCACTTGCCCAGCAGCTCTGCAAGCAGTAACCGCGGCTCCGAATCCACGAACGTCGTGCCCTCATTCGCCGCGTCCGTCAAAGCGACCGCGATCGATCCAGTCCTGGAAAAATCGCTAGCGATGGATCCCGGCGATTTGGCAGCGCTATCACTGGAACCAACTGAGCAGCGGATGATTCGGCCGACCGCGCCAAAGGCTGTGCTGCTGCCGCCAGTGCAGCAGATGGCTCGTCGCGAACCCGAGGTCGTGAAGGTGCCGATCACCGTCCGATCAAGCGACAGCCCCGAACGGATTCAATTGCAGGCCAGCGCTCCGTATGGTGCCGCGGCTTCGGCTGATCATGCCATTGCCAGTTCGGCTTCTACAACGACTTCTGTTGCAAAGCCAACCCGTTTGACTCGGCCGATTCGAATCCCATTCACGGACGCTACCGCGGAATCCAGCAACCCGGCAAAGGCCGAGTCTTCAAATGCCGAGATGTGGTTGTCGCCTGCGATGAACAACCCCTATGTGAAGTAGGTGGACTCGCAGGGCTGGCTGTTGCCGGCGTGAACATGCCTGCCACTTGGTTTGTCCGAATAGCTTTTTGGCTTCGTCTCGGCCAGGGAAAAACAGTCCTGTGTCGAGAGCTTCTTTTAACAAGGTTTTCGCTGCGGCTCGATTGTTTCCTGCCATCGGCCTGACTTTCGACGAGCTAGTGGGGCGTTTCCACTATCATCATTGATTGGGTGAAGCAGTGCCAATGTTTTCCGAGCTCGCCGTCAAACAAGATCAACGCGTTGCTTGAATTGAATCGTGTCGCCGACAAACCCGAGCAAGTGCCTAAGCGTGTTGTTAGGAGAGAAACGAGATGCCGACCGAACCAACCGTTGACTCTCTACTGAATCGGTTTACCCA
>JBAUHR010001014.1:0-1630 GCA_049680385.1 Rubripirellula sp.
AGTTCCTGTAGCTTCGGCAACAACTGGATTCACTTCGTTCCTGATGACACCTGATTTTTCGATGTGGAACAGGCCTGCCATTTATCTGGCCGCGATGACGATTGCTGCTGTGGCTTCGCTTGAAACACTGTTGAACTTAGAGGCCGTCGATAAGATTGATCCTCAGAAAAGAAGTTCGCCGCCGAATCGTGAACTGTTGGCACAGGGTGTAGGAAACATCTTGTCCGGTTTGCTGGGTGGATTGCCTGTAACGAGCGTTATTATTCGTGGTTCGGTGAACGTCAGTGCTGGGGCGCGTACAAAGCTATCGGCGATTTTCCATGGTGTACTCTTGTTGTTCAGCGTGGTCGCGCTTCCGATGTATCTCAACATGATTCCCCTCGCGGCGCTGGCTGCAATTCTATTTGTAACCGGCATCAAACTCGCGAGCCCCTCGTTGTTCCGCAGAATGGCAGCGGGCGGCCGGTATCAACTCGTTCCTTTTCTGGTTACGCTTCTGGCGATTGTGTTCAGCGATTTGTTAATTGGGATCTTGATCGGATTGGTTGTGAGCATTGTCTTCGTGTTGAACAGCAGTATACGTTTTCCGGTGCAGACGGTTAAGGAAAAGCACTTGGGCAGTGAAGTCATGCGTATCGAATTGGCCAACCAAGTTAGCTTTCTCAACCGAGCGTCTATTCAAGCGGTTTTGGAATCGACTCCCAAGGGCACGCACTTGCTTTTGGATGGTTCAAGTTGTGACTATATCGATCCCGATGTTCTGAGTCTCTTCAGAGACTTTCGCGATACGACCGCCAAAGCCCGGAAGGTGGAAATCAGTTTTCGTGGATTTCGTCGTAAATATAAAATGAATGACGATATACGATACGTTGAACACGCGACCAAAGAACTGCAGCAGCTACTGACGCCAGACGATGTGCTTGAGATTCTTAAGGAAGGGAACCAGCGATTCCTGGCAGGCAAACGCTTGAGTCGTAACGTGCTTGAACAAGTCGTCGCGACATCGAGTGGGCAATATCCGCTCGCAGCCGTGCTCAGCTGCATCGACTCACGCGCTCCGGTTGAGACCATCCTTGATTTGGGATTGGGAGATATTTTTAGCATCCGTTTGGCTGGAAATGTGACGAGCCCCGGCGTGATTGGCAGCCTCGAGTATGCATGTTCTGTGGCGGGAGCGAAACTGGTAATGGTTCTCGGGCACACTCGCTGTGGTGCGGTGACTTCGACCGTCCAAGCTCAATACGCGGGCATTGATGTTGGGCAAGCGACAGGTTGCACGCACTTGCATTACATTGTCGACGAGATTCGTCACTCGATCAATGCCACGGACGGTTCACCGGAAAGTCGAGTCGTTCACTCAGGTCCACCGCAATCAGTAGCCCAGGTAAGCGAGGCGATCATTGAAAAAGTGGCGCGTCAAAATGTTCGCCACTCTCTGAAGCAGATTTTGAATCGCAGCGATACCATACGAAACCTGGTCGAAGTTGGAAAGGTCTCGATGGTTGGCGCCATGTATGATGTGGCCACAGGCGAAGTCGAATTCTACGAAAAAGAAGCCCATGGTCTTATGTCGGCTGCCAATAGGTGAACCAGTTGAAACCCAACCTCAACTAGTTCATCCCATAGTGTG
>JBAUHR010001015.1:0-26955 GCA_049680385.1 Rubripirellula sp.
GTTACAAGGTCGTTGAATCGGCCGTTTAAGACTGCCGACATCCAATGCCGGATCCGTTCCGACCTCGGTGGGAACGGTTCCAGCCTACGAAGCTAAAACGTAAACTAAATTACCTGTAAAGATCCATGGCCAACGCTCGCGCCCTCGATAAACGCCGCAAATCAATTCGCAACATTCGCAAGATCACGCGGACGATGGAATTGATTGCGACGGCTCGTTACAAGAAAGCGATGGACCGCGCCGCGGCCGTAACGGCTTACACCGATCGCCTTTCGAAGATCGTTTCCAGCTTGGCTGAGGCGGGCACGGAAGTTCAGCACCCATTGCTAGAGAAACGCGAAAATCCGAAAGCGGTTCGCGTGCTAGTGCTGTCGAGCAATCGAGGTCTTTGCGGCGGATACAACGCGAGCGTGCTGCGTGCATCGATGCCATTGATTCGCGAACTGAAAGGTTCGATCGATAAGGTCGACGTCGACGTCAGCGGCAAGCGAGGAATCAACGGTTTGAAGTTTCGCGGCGTAGCCACTGATCAAACTTATCTGCAATTCGAAGACCAACCGGCTTATGCCGAAGTCGAAAAAATTGCCGATCGTTACTTGGAACAATACATCGCTGGCGAGATCGATCGCTTGGATGTGGTCTATACCAAGTTCATCAGCACCAGCCGCCAAGTCGCAACCGTCCAAACACTGTTGCCACTCGGTTCGCTGTCGGATGACGACGGCGACGATCCGCAAACCAATGTCGGCGGGCCATCGGTGGAATATGAGTTTCTGCCTTCGGCGGAAAGCATCCTCGAAGAGGTCGTGCCGACAAGCTTCAAGGCCAAGCTCTTCAAATGTTTCTTGGATTCAGCGGTCAGCGAGCAAGTCGCTCGAATGATCGCGATGAAGGGAGCCACCGAGAGTGCCGGCGACATGATCAAGCAACTTTCGATGACTTACAACCGTGCTCGCCAAAGTCAGATTACCGGCGAAATCATGGAAATCATCGGCGGCGTCGAAGCCTTGGAAGGCTAGATCGCCTTACCAAAACCTAACACCCAACACCTAACCCCCTAAAACCTGTTCTTCCCATGTCCACCGCAATTGAAACTGCCAATGGCCGCGTTACCCAGGTCATTGGGTCGACGTTCGACATCGAATTCCCCGAAGGCAAGTTGCCTCCGATCTACAACGCGGTCACGGTCACATCGGAACACAAGGGTGTTTCGATCCGCTTGACTGGCGAAGTGCAACAGCACCTCGGCGGCGGACGTGTTCGGGCGATCGCTTTGGGCAGCACCGAAGGCATGATGCGTGGCATGGAAGTCATCGACACCGGCAAGCCAGTGACGGTGCCAGTCGGACAAGCGACACTGGGCCGCGTTTTCAACGTGCTCGGCGAAACGATCGACGGTCGTGGCCCCGTGGAGGCCGAAGACCATCGTCCGATTCACCGCCAAGCTCCCTCGGTCAACGAACTTTCGACCAACACTGAAATCTTTGAAACCGGGATCAAGGTGGTCGACCTTTTGACCCCGTTCGTCCGTGGTGGTAAGGCCGGTTTGTTCGGCGGTGCGGGACTAGGTAAGACCGTTATTTTGACGGAAATGATCGCTCGGATCGCAAGCTCGCACGGTGGATACTCAGTATTCGCAGGCGTTGGCGAACGAACTCGTGAAGGCACCGACTTGTGGCTCGAAATGCAAGAAGCCGTCATCGGTGATACCGGTCGCAAGGTCATCGAGCAAACCTGCATGGTGTTCGGTCAAATGAACGAGCCACCAGGTTCGCGTCTTCGCGTTGCCCTGTCGGCTCTAACGATGGCCGAGTTTTTCCGTGACTCCACGGGTGCGGACACTTTGTTGTTCGTTGACAACATTTTCCGTTTCTCGCAAGCGGGTTCGGAAGTATCCGCACTGCTTGGTCGGATGCCTTCGGCCGTGGGTTACCAGCCAACGCTGGCCACCGAGATGGGTGCGTTGCAAGAACGAATCACGTCGACCAAGAACGGTGCGATCACATCGGTCCAAGCCGTCTATGTTCCTGCGGACGATCCGACCGACCCTGCACCGGCGACGGCGTTCGGCCAATTGGACGCGTTCATTTACCTGGAACGTTCGATTTCGGAAAAAGGAATCTATCCTGCCATCGACCCATTGGCGTCGAACTCGCGAATCCTGGACCCTCAATATGTTGGCGACCGTCACTACACGATCGCTCGCCGCGTTCAAACGATTTTGCAACGTTACCGCGAACTTCAAGACATCATCGCGATTCTTGGTGTCGACGAATTGAGCGAAGAGGACAAGATGATCGTTCACCGCGCTCGCCGCATCGAACGATTCATGAGCCAGCCGTTCTTGGTCGCCGAAGTCTTCACCGGCAAGAAGGGTGAAATCACCTCGCTGGCCGACACGATTCGCAGCTTCGAAGAAATCTGTGACGGCAAGTGGGATCACCTTCGCGAACAAGCGTTCATGTACGTCGGTGCGATCGAGCAAGCCGAAGCACAAGACAAGAAAATGGCCGAGAAAGAAAAGGCTAAGTAATCATGGCATCTCTGCGATGCGTCGTTGTGACGCCCGAGAAAACAGAACTTGACCGCGAAGCCGACTACATATCGTTACCGATGGACGATGGTGACTTGGGCGTGCTGAAAGGCCGTGCCGCCATGATTGGCCGGCTCGGTTATGGCACGCTGCGTCTGCAAACTGCGGCCGGTCCGGAACGATATTATGTCGACGGTGGGTTTGCTCAAGTCGAAAACAATATCGTCAACATTTTGACGGGTCGGCTGATCCCTGTTGATCTAATCGATAGCGAAAAGGCCCGCGAAGAACTCAACGACGCTCGTGCGTTGCCGAGTTCGAAGCAAGAAGAAATGGCCGTCAAGCAAGTTGCCATTCGTAAGGCACGCGGTAAAGTCCGAGCATCAAGCTAAGGGCTTTTGCTGACCAAGTGTTCCCGCTGATGTGGGCCAGGATCATCCCTGGCCTACTTTAGTCCGGAACCGCTTGGTCGTTTGGTCAGTGCACCTCGCACGCCTAACTCGCGCGGGTCTCGGGCGATTTTGTCCGTGAAGACTCGAACATCGTCCATGATCGGACGAATTCGAGCGGTGGCCATCTCGATGTTCTCGACGGTACGGCGAACTTGGTAATACAGTTCGTCATCTTCAAGCAACCGTTTGACGGTTCCATTACTGTTGTTGAGCGTTCCGGCAAAGACTTCGACTTGCGCCAGAGTTCGCTCTACAGAACCGAGCGTTAGCAACACCTGTTCGGCCAATTGGTCACCTCGGTCCGCGAAGGGCGCGGTGAACTTTTCAAGGTTCGCAAAGGTCTTTTCCGCATTGCCGATCACACCGTTCGCGTTATCGACGGTTTGCTTTGCTGATTCAACGGCGTCTTCGGCGACCGCGCCAACCTTTTCAAATTGAACGCCGACTCTTTCGAAACTCTTGAACGTTTCTTGCGTCGCATCGAGCGTCTCGCGAGCCCCTTGCAACAAAACTGGCAATTCGGCGATCGACGCCTCTAAGTCAGCACGTGTCTTCGGATTGCCGATGATTGCCCTGGCATCGCGGATCGCGCCTTGAAACTCCTCGAGCGCCTCGACTGCTTCCTGCGAAACGGCGTCGATTCGTCCGTCGGTCCCGCTGACCACTTGGCGAACCTCGACGGCCAATTGGTTGACGCTTTCACCTGCGTTCGAGATTGACTGAGCAGCCAACTGGATCGCATCGACACTGGATTGAATTCCATTTTGCATGTCAAACATGCTTGGTGTTTTGGACCCATATTTCAGGAACTCATCATCCGAAAACTCTGCGTTTAGCAACTTGGGGTCTTTGCGAATTTCATCCGGCAGGATGGGTGAATCCGCCGCAGCGCGTACGAATTCGAGTTTCGAGTCGCCAGTGACCAAGTTGCCCGAACCGATTCGCGGCACGTATCGATGCGTCAAACGTTGGTCGGCATCCATGGCAAGCGAAACCAGCACACCGCCTTCGTCTTGCAGACGAATCTTTGAGACCCGGCCAATCTGAACACCATCCCGATAGACCGCCGTGTTCAGCCCAATGCCTTCGGCCGATTCGAATGCAACATTCAACGAGTACTCGTTGTTGAACACGCTTGGGAATGCACCGAACAAGAACGTCAGGATGATGGCAGCACCGATCGATGAAATGACCAGCACACCGACGCCGAATTTTAGTTTGTTTTCGTCCATGATTCTTAGTCTTCCAACCCTCGCGCCATTTCGCTGAGCCTTTCACCGGCTTCACCACGGACAAATTGTCGGACGCGGTGGTCGACCGCGTGTTCTAGGTCACTCGGTGAACCGTCGAACAAGATTTGCGAGTCGTCTTCGTTCAAACGACGGCGCGGATAAAACATCACAACTCGGTCTGATACTTTTCGTGCGGTGTGCATGTCGTGCGTCACTACAACGCTGGTTACCGGATAGCGACGACGCGTGTCGAGAATCAGTTCGTTGATCACGTCGCTCATGATCGGGTCTAGCCCCGTCGTTGGTTCGTCATAGACCAGCAGATCCGGACGCAGGATCAAGGCCCGTGCCAAGCCGACGCGTTTACGCATCCCGCCCGACAATTCCGCTGGCCGTTTACGAGTCACGTCAGATGGCAAGCCGACTTCGGCCAAGTGCATCATCACGCGGTCACGCACATCAGGTTCCGTCACTCCAGGATCATTTTGGCGCAGTGGAAAAGCGACGTTGTCATAGATCGACATGCTGTCGAACAGGGCCGCGTTTTGAAACACGAATCCGATCCGACGTCGGACGTTGGATAGTTCTTCATGACTGATGTTGGCAAGGGTTTGGCCGTCGAAGTCGACGGTTCCCATCGTCGGCGCGACCAGACCGACCAGTGTTTTCATGAATACAGTCTTGCCACAACCGCTCTCGCCAATGATCGCGATCGTTTGACCGCGCGCGATCGACAGCGTGATGTCTCGCAAAATCCAAGGACCGCCAAACTGAACCGATACGTCTCGCACCTCTAGCAAGTCGTCCGCGATGGCTGTGCCACCAGTAGTGTCTTCGAAACCGTCTTCGTTGTAAGAGTGTGAATTCATAGGAACGATGCTCCCGACGGATAGATGGCCGAGTAGATCGAGTTCAGGACGATGGTCAAAAACAAGTCGACACTCAGGATCAGAACGAACGAATAGACGAACGCGGTTGTCGCTGCCTTGCCGACGCCTTCGGCTCCTGGTTCGCAATTGAAGCCGCGATAACACGACACGATCGCAATGATCCCGCCAAAGAAAAAGCTCTTGAAGATTCCGCTAAAAAGATCGAACCCGGCAACTCCGTCGCGTGAATGGTTCAGGTAGGCGGCGTGATCGATTCCCAGAATGATGACGCTGTAGAAATACCCGCCAACGATGCCCATGAAGTCGGCCATCACGGTCAGTGCGGGAATCAGCAGGATGCACGCCAAGAACCGCGGCACGACCAAGTAGTGAATCGGATCAGCGCCCATGGTCGTTAGTGCGTCGATTTGCTCGGTCACGCGCATCGTCCCCAGGACCGCCGCCATGGCGCTGCCAACTCGGCCGGCCAGCATCGTGGCAGCCAAGACGGGACCAAGTTCTTTCACCAGCGAACTGTTGATGACCACACCCAACCGAGTCTCGAGGCCGATTGCGTGAAACTGAGCGTAACTTTGGACGGCCAGCACCATCCCGATGAAGGTTCCGGTCAGCGCCACGACTGGCAAACTGAGTGCGCCAACTTGGTAAAAGTTGATCATCAACGTGCCTCGCGACGGCAGTCGCGTGAACATCCAACGCAGCATTTGCCATGTGAACAGGCTTAGGTCACCGATCGAAACGATCGCATCGACAACGGCTGACCCCCACTCCATCACCCAACGACGCAGCGGTGATGCGGCGTCATTGCGGGGCAAACTGGAAATTGATGCAGCCGACTCAGACACGGGGTTGACCTCAATAAAGTGCAAGCGCACGGACACAATCGGTAACACTAACGATTGTATCGGTCGGCTAGACCTTGAGGATTAAGAAAGATTGCCGGGCCGCGTCTAAGCGAACTGCAGGCGGGGGTCGTCTAACCCCAGACGCTTCATTTTCTTGTAGAGCGTCGTTCGATTGATATCAAGCGTTTCGGCTGTCGCTGCGCGATTCCAACCATTCGATCGCAGCGACTGCAGAATGATCTGACGCTCGGGGCCTTCCAACGCTTCACGCAGCGTTTTGCCATTCACATCGCCCAAGCTGACCGCGTGATTGCCCGCGGATGCCGCGGACAAGCCAGGCTCGACGCCCTTGCCTGTCAATTCGGGTGGCAAGTCGTCCACCGTCAAGACCGGACCACGGCCCAGCAACACGGCACGCTCGACAACGTTTTCTAGCTGACGAATGTTTCCCGGCCATGCGTAGGACTGCATCGCTTGGATTGCTTCGACGTTGAAGCACTCGACGTCACGGCCACACGTCTCGGCCGCTTCACGCAGGAAGTGATCGACCAGCAACGGCAGGTCGCCAATCCGTTCGCGCAGCGATGGTAATACGATGTTGACGACGTTGACGCGGTAGTACAAATCTTGGCGGAATCGACCGTCTTCGACTGCTTTGTCTAAGTTCTCGTTGGTCGCCAGGATGACTCGCGTGTCGACCGAATGCGTTTCAACGCCGCCAAGTTGTTCGAACTTGAATTCTTGCAAGACGCGTAGCAACTTGACTTGCATTGCAGGCGTGGCAGTCGCAATTTCGTCTAAGAACAATGTGCCGCCGTCGGCCAGTTGGAACTTGCCGGCGCGGTCCGTGTTGGCGCCGGTGTATGCACCGGCAACGTGGCCGAACAGTTCGCTTTCTAGCAGAGTATCTGGCAGCGCACCGCAGGCGACTTCGACGAACGGGCCCGATCGACGCATGCTGCGACCATGGATGGCTCGGGCAATCATGCTCTTACCGGTTCCGTTTTCACCGGTGATCAGCACGGATGCGCGAGCATCGGCGATGGAATCGACGACATCGAAAATCTTCAGCATTCGGTAGTCGTGGCTGAGCACGTTTTCCAGACCACTGCGACGATCAAGTTGCTGACGCAGGTCTTCGTTCTGACGAGTGATTTCGCGTTGGCTGATGGCTCGGTCGATCGCCAACGTCAACTCGTCATCGATCAGTGGCTTGGTCAGAAGGTCGTAAGCACCAGCACGGACCGCTTCGACGGCGGTTTCCGGCGTCGCGTACCCCGTGATCACCAATACGGCAACATCCGGGTGCTTGCTCTTGGCGTATCCAATCAGTTCGAAGCCGTCTTCGCCGCCAAGCCGCAAATCCGTCATGACCAGGTCAAACGGGCGTTTTGCCAACGCTGTTTTCGCTTCGCCAAGTGTGGTGACGGTCTCGACTTGATGCGAGAGTTCACGCAACCACTGAGCCATGGATTCGGCGAGGTGGCGGTCGTCGTCGACCAATAAAATGGAGGCAGAAGCTGTCATGAGAATTCCGAGTCGGCTCAAAAATGTCGAACAGTCGGATTGTTGAAATACGACCACAGGTATCTAGGTCGGATTTCGAGCGCCGTCAAAGTTTCTGTAGGGCGTAAACCTCTAAAGCCGGAAAACTGTCACCAAAACGACAACAAGTTGTTGCCTGGAATCGACTTACGTCGCTAACACCCGCTAGTAGAAAAGTCTTCACTAGTGAACAATCGTGAGCAGTCTGATTTTTGCGGTTTGTCGCAATTATTGACCAGGAAGTACTGAAGCACGGATGACTCTACGGGATAGGCATTGAACGGATGACGTTGAGAGTATTGATTGTTGACGACCACGAAGTCGCGCGCAACGGGATTTCGGACCTGTTGCAGGCGCAAGGTTTCTCGGTGGCCGGGTCTGTTTCCAGCGGTGACGAGGCATTGGTCCACTTGGATGAAGATTCCAATGTGGATTTGGTGCTGCTTGATATTCAGATGCCGAAGTTGGACGGTCTCAATGTGCTGCAGAAATTTCAGGCTAAGCATGAGTCGGTGAAAGTTGTCGTGATGAGCGCCTACGACAATCCGACCTACATTGCGCGAGCGGCGGCGCTTGGTGCAGCCGACTATCTGTTGAAGGGTGTCTCGTATGAGAAAATGCACGACGCGCTGTCCTGCGTCGCAGGTGGCTTGGATCGGCCCAGCGAAAGTCGTTTGGAAAAAATATCGAACCTGATGCGGCAAGAAATTGATCCGAAGGATCTGCCACCCGAATTACCACTGACCGGACGCGAAGCTCAGGTGCTTCGCCATATGGCGCTAGGGCTCAGCAACAAAGAGATTGCCAAGTCGCTTGGCATTAGTGTTGAAACGGCCAAAGAGCATGTGCAAAATATCCTGCGCAAAGTTGGCGCGACCGATCGCACCGACGCAGCTGTCCGGGCGGTTAAGCTGGGACTTGCTGATTAATGCGACACTTCGTTTTGTCGTTTGGCACTGTCTCCCGCGCGCCGCTGACGCTCGAGCCTAAATTCAGTTTGGAGCCCGAATGAACATGAACGGTACCAATCTGCTCAGCAGCCTGCCTAGAAATGTCAGTGACGAACTGACCGAAACGCTCGTCACCGGCAAGAACGTTCGAATTGAACGGATCGTTTCCCAGGGGCACCAGAGCCCTGATGGTTTCTGGTACGACCAACCCGACGACGAATGGGTGGCGGTGATCCAAGGCGAAGCGACCATCGAATTTGGTGACGATACGGAAACCGTGGCGCTTGGCCCCGGCGACTGGATCAACATCCCAGCTCATAAGCGGCATCGGGTCGCGTGGACGTCACCCAGCGAACCCACGATCTGGTTGGCCGTGTTTTCCAGCCCCGACGCCTGATCTCACCGGACCGTCGTCAAGCAGCGAGCGGCACGTGTGTCATGCACGAGTTCGTGATAACCTGGGCCAACGTTCGTCACTTCGTAGACGAGGTTCAAAACAGGGTTCTTTGACGTCTATGCTGCTAGACACCATTCGTAGTGCCGCCGACGAAGACGGCTTCGTTCTTTGTGGTGTCGCGCCGGCGATCGAGTCGGCGGGTCAATCGGATTTGATCCGCTGGATCGAAGCCGGGTATGCCGGCCAGATGCAGTACCTTGCTGATCGCATCGATGCTTACCAGCATCCAGCCGGAGTGCTTGACGGTGCAAAGTCCATCGTCGCGTTGGCCTTCCCCTACGCATCTCGAAACCCCAGCACCCCAGAGTTCAACGACGCCCCGATCGGTCACGGCAAAGTCGCTCGCTATGCGTGGTCGGGTATCGACTACCACGACGTCATTCATCCGAAACTAAAACGGATCTGCCGGATCATCAACGAGGCGGTTCCCGGTGCGGCGGCGCGCGGCGTCGTCGATACCGCACCGATCTCGGAACGCGAGATCGCCCAGTTGGCGGGCTTGGGTTGGCGCGGGAAAAACACACTGCTGATCCATCCCGGACTGGGAAGCTATTTCTTTCTGGCCTGCGTTTTAACCGACGTCGAACTGCCGCATAGCGAACCATTCTCGGCGATGCACTGCGGCACATGCACGGCTTGCCTGGACGCGTGTCCCACTGATGCGTTCGTGGACGCTGGGGTCATGAATGCCAGTCGATGTATCAGCTATTTGACGATCGAACATCGTGGCCCCATCGATCCATCACTGCGGGCCGGGATCGGCGACTGGGCATTCGGATGCGATGTCTGCCAAGAAGTGTGCCCGTGGAACCGAAAGCCATCGCGGCGCGATGAACGGCCGATCCAACCGATCGAGTCGCTCGATTTGGCCGAGCTGTTTACGATCAGTGACGAGGATTTCCGGACTCGGTTTCGCAAGTCGCCGATGTGGCGAACTCGCCGACGGGGAATGCTCAGAAACGCGGCGATCGTACTGGGGAACCAAGCCGATCCGTCGGCGATCGAGCCGCTATTGATTGGTTTGGCCGATCAAGATCCAATCATCCGCGGTGCCTCGGTCTGGGCGCTAGGACGGATCGGTACCGCAGCAGCAATGTCGCCGCTGCGCGACTTGTTGAAGACCGAAACCGATTCCGACGTGATCGAGGAACTCGCTGGCGCGTTCGCCTGATTTCGGTATCATTGAAACCATGTCGCGTTACGAAAAAATCAAACGTGTGTTCTCGCGAGTCGGTCAACCGGCGGCAAGCTACGCTGCGCCTCCATCGACCACCGATTCAAATCAATCGAATTCCAAGAAACGGGAATCGATCAAGCCGCGCGATCCGGCGCTGCTTAGCAAACTTGCCGGCGAAGTCGCGCTGCGAACGTTTCCTCGTCAGGAAATCGATCGAATGCAACGCGAAATCTACGAACAAACGTTGCAACTTAGCCGCGACATCAACCGGCCCAACTTCACTCGGATCAGCCGCGACGATGTGATGCGAATGATTCGCATGTATGACGATCGCTTTTTCGACGGCAAAGTCCTGCCCATCGCGATGGCCGAAGGTTTGACGTTTGGTGTCTCGTCGCGAATGACCAGCGTTGCCGGAAAGATGGTCACTCACTATCCGAGCGGAAAGCGAACCGGCCCACGGAAATTCGAACTGATCCTGTCTTCCACTCTGCTATTCCAGACGTTCGAAGACGTCGATCGTCCCGTCGAAGTCACCGGACGGCAGTGCCGTGATCGCTTGGAAGCGATGCAGCGAGTGACCGAACACGAGTTCACGCATTTGATCGAGATGTTGATTTGGAACGATGGAAACTGCAGCGAGTCGCGTTTTCAATCGATCGCCAATCGTTACTTCGCTCATACCGATTACCGCCATCAACTGATCACCCAGCGCGAACGAGCGGCGATCAGGTTTGACATTCGAGTCGGTGACAAAGTGAAGTTCAAGGCCGACGGAAAAGTGGTGATCGGCCGCGTCAACCGAATCACTCGCCGAGCGACCGTGCTGGTCGTGGACCCCAAAGGCGAACCGTTCAGCGACGGCAAGCGATACACCAAGTTCTATGTGCCGCTAGAGCGACTCGCCAAGGCATAGCCAACACCGCTGTCGCCAGCCCGCGTTGCTAGCAACTCGGCCCCTTTTCGGCTTGCCGCCGCAGGTGCTCGCCGATAGGCTGTGGAATCGGAACATGAAGTTTCACGAAAAGGTCCATGGAGGGCGAGCGCGTGTTGAAACGGCGATCGATTCGAACCAAGCTCATTATCGCGTTGACATTACTGTCCGCGATCGTCTTACTGCTCGCATTCAGCGGGTTCTGGGGACTCAACCGATACCGACGACTGGCCGATGCCGTCAGTCAGCGGGCTGTTGAAATTCCGTTCATCAACGACTTAAATCGTTACGCGCTGTTCATGCGTGAAAGCAACGTGCGGACAAGCCAAATCCGTACTCATGAAGGCATGATCCATTCGTCGCCATTGGTCGATCCGCTGATCAATATCGAACAATTCGAACGTGACCAATTTGATCAAGCAAGCATCTCGTTCAACATCATTTTGCAGCGATACGCCGCGTTCATCGAACCGCGAACCAAATCGACTGCCTTGTTGGTCAACCATGACCGGCAAAAACAGAGCATCAAAGACATGCAGGCCGCGTACGAGTCGCTTGAATCGTATCGTCGCGAACCACCGACGACCGAAACCTATCGCCGTACCGATCTCAGCGAACCGCTGGACCGATTGGTTGCGCTAACCGACGAACACTTGACGATGATCCATGGCTCGATGGCCGACGTCAGCAACGATGTTCGCGGACAGTATCGCACTTGGATCGCGATTGCGTGGTTCTGCACCGTGATGGCGATCGTGATCATGGCGATCCTGCTGTGGTCGCTCAATTCACTGGTGGTCAAACCGTTCCGCACGTTACTGGTGGGATCGCGACTGGTTGCCGGTGGCGAGTTCAAGCACCGCATCGATCTTGGCACGGGCGATGAACTGAGCGAGCTTGCCGAATCAATGAACGAGATGACGGACCGCTTTCAAAAGGCGTACGACACGGTCGAGTCTTGGTGCCAAAACCTAGACATGCAAGTTCGCGAGCGCACTCGCGAAGTGATCCAAAACGAACAACTCGCCAGCGTCGGTTTTTTAGCGGCCGGCGTTGCTCATGAAATCAACAATCCACTTGCCGCAATCGCCTGGAGCAGCGAGTCGCTTCAATCGCGTGTTGCCGAATTGGCGATGGTGCCTGCACCCGAACGATTGGTTGACGACGAACTGTACGAGTCGCTTTCGACGAATCTGAAACGGATCGAAGACGAAGCCTACCGCTGCAAAGGCATCACCGAACGATTGCTCGACTTTAGTCGCTTGAACGAAGTCCGCCGAGCGCCAACCGACCTGACCGAATTGATCCAAGACGTGGCCGCGATGGTCGGAACCGTTGGCAAGTTCCGCTGCAAAACGATTCGTACGCACACCAGCGGCAAAGTTGTTGCCGAAGTGAATCCCCAGGAAATCCGCCAAGTGGTTCTGAATCTTGTCACCAACGCGCTGGAGAGTGTCGACCATGACGGCGCTGTCGACGTCCATGTTCGCGGCGACGATCAATGGGCGTCCATCATCGTCGAAGACAATGGTTGTGGCATGACGCAAGAAGTGATGCAGCATCTTTTCGAGCCGTTCTTCACACGTCGGCGTGACGGGACGGGCACGGGACTCGGGCTTAGCATCACGTATCGAATCATTTCCCAACACGGTGGATCTCTTGTTCCGCACAGCGACGGCGAAGGCCGTGGTTCCCGAATGGAATTGTCATTGCCCTATCAACCTAGTGACACTGACATCACCGGTAGCCATCGGATCTTGCAAGCCGCCTAAGAAACCGCGAATCAACCTGTCCAGACCAAGAATCTCTGCGCATTCAACCAAACCTCATCGCTGCCAAGAACATGTCTAAAAGCAAATCCAACAAACCGCCGGCAATGCACATTCTGTTTGCCGACGACGAAAAGAACTTGCAAGAACTGATGCGACAAGAACTGCCTCGCATGGGCTACTCCGTCACGGTTTGCCCGGACGGTTTAACGGCAGTTGCGGCGCTCGAAAAAGAATCTTTCGACTGCTTGCTTGTCGATCTCGACATGCCGGGAATGAACGGCATCGACGTGATCGGCAAGGCGCGTGAATTGCGTCCCGAAATCGAAGCGGTCGTGATGACCGGCAAACCCAGCCAAGAAACTGCGATCGCGGCGCTGCGTCACCAAGCATTCGATTACTTGACCAAGCCGTGCCGGTTGGCTGACATTGCCGGCCTGCTGGGACGAGTCAATGAACGGCGCCAAAACAAGAAGCAACTGACCGCGCTGAACCTACGTCTGCGTCACGCCGAAGGTGACTCGCAACTTGTTGGTAGCGGCAAAGCGATGGACGCGGTCCGCTCGCTGATTGCCAAGGTATCACCGACGGACAGTTCAGTACTGATTCGTGGCGAAACCGGATGCGGCAAAGAACTGGTCGCCCGCGCCGTCCACAACGCCAGCCAACGTGCCGACAAGCCGCTCGTCCCCGTCAACTGTGGCGCGTTGCCCGAAAACTTGATCGAAAGCGAACTGTTTGGTCACTGTCGCGGTGCATTCACCGGCGCCGATTCGGCTCGTACCGGACTGTTCGAAGTGGCCGATGGTGGCACGATTTTCTTGGACGAGATTGGTGAGCTGCCACTTTCGATGCAGGCAAAATTACTGCGAGTTTTGGAAACTGGCGACATCCGCCGACTGGGCGACAACCAGACCGTTAACGTTGATGTGCGAGTCGTTTGCGCGACTCACCGAGACCTCGAAAAAATGGTCGAGGAAGGCACATTCCGCGAAGACTTGATGTTCCGAATCAACACTTTCGAAATCCACGTTCCGGCGCTGCGAGAACGCACCGAGGACATTCCTGTTCTGGCCGGCCACCTGCTGCGTCGCCACCGAACCGACGGATCCGACGACCAGCTCTTCTCGCCCGAGGCGCTGGAACAATTGCTGGCACATCGCTGGCCCGGCAATGTTCGCGAACTAGCCAACGTGATCGAACACGCCGCCATCCTTTGCGATGCGATGCCAATCGGTGCCGACGATCTGCCACGTCACTTTGGCAAGCGTCAGTTGCGAAAAGAGATCCGCGACTCGGGGCCAATGACGCTGCGAGATCTGGAAATGCTGGCGATCGACAAAGCGATCGAGCGTAACGACGGCAACAAGCCAGCCGCAGCCGAAGAGCTAGGTGTCAGCCTAAAAACGCTGTACAACAAACTCAACGCGGCCGAAGAAAAGAAACAGGCGGGCTAGTGTCCGTCGGCTGATCGTTGCTTCTGAACCAACGCATAAATCGACGAACCGTTGACGCCTGTCGCCACTTTTCTACTCCCGAAACTTGATTGCGATCGCTGCCGCTGGTGTTTTCTCAATCACGGGCTCGGACGGTTCGCCCATCCACGCAGGATCACCGCTTTCGAACAGAACGGTCTCGCCTTGGGTCGGATCCTCTTTGCACCCCAGCGCGTGATAGATCAATGATGACGGCGTCCGGTTTTCGAATGCTGCTTTCTTGGGTGGCTGAATCACCATCCGCAGCGACTGCCGAGCTCGCGTCATCGCAACGTACAGCAAACACATAGCCTCAGTCATTGATCCTTCGGCTTGCATCCCGAAAGCTCGCTGCCACGTTGCGGGTAGGTAGTGCCACGACTTGCTGCCCAGGTATCGCGACAGACCCTTGGGTGGATCACCGGCATGTTCGATATCCGGCACGCACGATGTCCGAGCACGCGTCAATGGGCCGTCTAGTTCGGCCAGGATCACCGCATCAAATTCCAACCCCTTGGATTGATGGACCGTCATCACGCGAACCGCGGCCGCTTGCGGACGTTCGACCCGTTTTTCGCGAACCATGCGCACAAAGTCGCGAAGCCGCGGTGCTGGGTTCATTTCGTAAGCGAGCGCAAGTTGGACCAGTTGTTTCAACCGCAGTGTTTCGCGAGCGTCACAGAGCGACGCCAAGGTTCCCGCCAAGAACTCGACGGTTTCTGCCACCCCGCGGTCCTCGCACATCGACCGAACAAAGTCGCTGCCAAAACCGGGAACCGCAGCCATCGGCGTCGACTCTACGTGGAACGCCCAGCGGCCATCGCCGGGATGTTCCGCCATCATCAGTGCCGACAAAACCATTTCGACCGCCGCCGAATCCGTCAGCGGATTACCGCCTTCTTGGCTGACGCTGACATCCATCTGTTCCAGCATGAAAATCAACTGAGCCACACCGCGGTTCGTTCGCGTCAAGATTCCGATCGACCGTTCAGGGTTGGCAGCATTGATTTCAGCAGCGATCCGAGCGGCGTCTTCAAAGCACGCCAGTTGTCGCTGGGACGCATCACCGTCTTCAATCTGGCGTGCCGTTTCCAACCGTACATGACCGGGCAGTTCCATGCGAGCGGTCGAGTGCGTCGGAAAACGAACCGCAAAATCGCGGACCGCGACCGCTTCGTACATCGACTTATCGGTCAGGTCACCCGAGCTGGCTGCGTCACAAATTGGATGCCGGTACAGGTTCTTGAAGGTGTCGTTGACCGCTTCGACGACGACGGGACTGCTTCGAAAGCTCTGGTTCTGTTCGACCTCCGTGATCCCCGAAATTTGATCCGCAACCGCTTCGAAGATTTCGGCCACACCGCCGCGCCATCCGTAAATCGCTTGCTTGGTGTCGCCGACGCAAAAGAACGACTTTGGAACTTCACGCTCAGTGTCTTTTCCAGCAACTTCAACCGTCGGGGCTGCGCACCTGGCCGCAAACGGACGCAGGACATGCCATTGCACCGGTGACGTGTCTTGAAACTCGTCAAGCAATAAGTGATCCACGGCACCGTCCATTCGCAACGCCAGTGATTTCTGATCCAATCGCGAAAACTCAGCCGCCAACCGGATTGCGACATCCTCGAATCCCACCGCACGAGCGGTTTGTTTCAACTGTCCAATGTGATGATCGTACGCAGCGATCACGGTAGCAGTTGCTTCGTTTTGCGCGTTCATCAATGCCAAGACCGTCGATTTGGCGGCCGCATAAACGACATCGAACGCTTCATCGACGCCCTCTGGAAACGGCGCTCGATAGTACAAAACGTCCGTCCGCGATCGCCTTGCCGCACCGATATTGGCAACGAGTGTGTCATCGACCAGCGAACCAAAATCTCGCAGCTCTAACTTTTCGGCGAATTGATCCAGTTTCGTGCGCAGCCGTTTTTGTGGCGGCTCGGCCATTCGCATGACTCCGGCGGCACGCGTCACATCGGCAGACTCGGGAAGCTTCGGTGCCTTCAATTGTCTCCAAACATCGCCGCTGCAAAGTCGTTGGCTGCTGTAGGCGGCGTCGACGACCTGCAGCAATTCGCGCGCAACCGATCGTTTGATGTCGCCTTTGCCGAGCATCGACAAGACCGCGGTCATTTCGCTGCGATCGAGCATCGAAATCACCGAATCAACCGCACGCTCGCGCAACCAGGCTTCTTCGATTTCGTCCGTCAATCGCCAAGCCGGCGGTAATCCTAACTCGAATGGAAATGATCGGGCAAGCTGCGAAAACAGACTGTCCATCGTACAGATGCGCAGCCGGTGGATGTTTCGCAGCAACGTATCGATCAGTTGCAGACACACGCTGCGTGGCAGCGTCGCAATGCCAACTTGATCGCGCAGCGATTGCAAGGCATCGGGATCGTCGGGATCGGCAGCGCGAGCCAGTGTTAACAACACACGATCAAGAATTTCGCCGGCGGCTTTGCGAGTAAACGTCGTCGCCAAGATCGTTTCGGGTGAAGCACCTTGTAACAAGATTCGCAGCAGCCGAGCTGTCAAGCGATAGGTTTTGCCAGTACCTGCGGATGCTCGAACGAGTGTCGGCAGCAATCCACCATCGGTAAACGCATTGGCATCGGCTGAATCGATTGGATCGGATGACGATTCAATTGGATCAGTGATTTTATTCATGCTCCCACTCCTTCGGATCCCCAGGAATCATCTTGATCCAGCATCCGACTGGCGACGTCGGTTTGCAGAATCATCGAATAGTCATCGAACTCAACTCGCTCACCGGTCGGATCAAACTTTCGCTCCCAGATTTGCCGGATGCAGTGATGAATGATCTGTTCGGCATCTTTCATTTGCGGTTCGGTGAACTCGGCCAGATTGATTTTCGTTTCTTCGTCTTTTTCGCTAACGTTGAAATAGCCGAGCGACACTTCTTGGGGCGGCGCATCAATTCCCAAGAACGGAACCATCATGCGATACAGCGGTAACTGAAGGTCGATCCAGCGGTATCCATCACCAGACTTTTCGAGGTGTTTCTTTTCGGGTTTATGGCCGTGAGTTTTGTAGTCCAAGATCGCCCAGCGCCCCGTCGCTTGATGGAAATCGATTCGGTCGAATCGGCCACGCAGTCCCATTCGCCGGCCATCGACGTCAACACCCGCACCTTCCTTTTCGCTGACGGAAGCTTCCGAAGCGTGAATCTTCCAGCCGTCGGCGATTCGTTTAGCTTGCACAATCGCGACCGCCTTTAGCCGGCGTTCAGCTTGAGCGACTTGGATCCCGACCGCCGTGGATGCATCGCTGCCGTAAAAATCATTGGCGTATTCATGCAGATATTCCAACAACAATTTTTCGATCTTCGACGCCTGTTCTTCATCGCGGTCGGGCGATTCACCAAAGCGTTCAAGGGCGCCGTGAACGAGATCGCCAAATTGGTTGGCGGCAAGTTCGCCCGACTGATCATCAAGCGGTCTTAATCCCAAAACATGGCGTAGATAGAAACGATACGGACAAGCCAAATAGTCACGAAACGCCGTAACACTCATCGTTTTGACGATGTCTTCATCACCTGACAAATCAAACGCAGGAATCTCAAGTTTTGATCCAGTGATAACGATTCCGTTTTCGGTTGGGGGATGATCCCACTGGTGGTCGATCAGCGTCCGGCTGCGAGGTTTGCCGAGCAGCATTCGAACTCGGCGGGCTGCGTCTTCGGTTGGCGTCGCCGCAAGCAAACGGCTGGGCGGTGTCGGCGTCCCATCCGCTTTGGATTTTCCGACGATGAAACGAATGTCTTTTCGAGCAGACAAGATCAGGTGCATCGCGTAAACGTCACGCGCATAACGGCGTTCATTATCTGCCATGCGAAGTTTTGTTCTCAGTGAACCTGGCAAAAACGGATCACTGGTCGTCGCGCCGGGCACAAACGGATGATTCAAACCAACGACGGTCATCGCTGGCGCATCGTCAAGTGCAAGGTCCAGCCAACCGAGAATCTGAACGTGATCCGGTTTCGCGGTGCCCACCACTCGAGCATCGCCTAGCCGTGCCGCCAGCATTTCGATGGCAGCGGCACCGGAAATGTCCAAATCTAATCCAACATTCAGTTCCGCAAACCGCTCCATCAACTTCGTCGCTGCGTCAAGCGCCATGGACGTCCGGTCTCGAATCGCCGCTGGCAGCTGGTCGAGATTGCCGTCGCCTTCGGAAACTGGCGACTCGGCTGGCTGATACAGTTCCGTCAACCATTTCCCAATCACTTGGCTCCACGATGCGATGGACGCCTTTTCTTGGCTGGATCCACCATCGCCAAACACAGCCAACCACTGAGCCACCGTTTCAGCGGCCGCAATCGCAATCGGGTAAGATTCGATAGCCTTCCGCGGCAACGGCTTTCCGATACGTATCGGAAAATGAGCGGCAAGCAGCTTGTCGAATTCAGTTAGCCATTTGTCCGAATCATCCACATCCAAACGACCGGTGACAAACCGACACACGTCCGCGTGTCTCACCAATGCCGCCAACGACTGCCACGTGCGTCGTTGCAAGTGAGAAGCCGTTAGGTCAAGCAATCGGCCGACTGCGGTTTCTGAAACCGTCCAACCCAGATGACGAAACGTCTGCACTCCACAGCCACGCAGACTGACTTCGATGGGACCGACTTGCGATTCGTCGGTCACACCAACGGTTACTTGGTCAGCACGATGACGCTGTGCAAATTCCGCCAGTGATTCGGCGACTGCCATGGCTTGGTCCGCGACATCGCCTGCGGAAATCAAGTGCGAGTCCTCGATCGGCAAATGGTGTTCCGTCCATCGATCCGTTTGGACACAGCCAAATTCGTCGAACCGCGCCGCCATCGACGACGGAGCCGCAACGATCGACAACACATCCGAGTTCAAATTCCGAAGCATCGCCGTCATCGCATCGCTCAGGTCGCTGGTGCCGATAAGCACGACCGTCTTTCCAGTTCGACATCGGTCGGCGGCGATCGCCTTGCGTCGCTCGACGTGCGGATCGGCTAACCCAACTTTCTTGAGCGACGTCAAATAGTTCTTAAAAATATGGTCCAGCAATTTCCAGCGACGTTTTTCGGATTCTGTCTCGGAAACATCGTAGACGTCTCGGAACGTCAACTGGCTTGACGCTAGCTCCTCATGCAAGCGACGCAACATGCCCGCCAATTCGAGCCACGGCGAAATCGGTTCGGGTGGCGGGATCGTCGGAATCAACGGCTCGAGTTCTTCCGAACGCATCTGCCGCATGACCTCGGCCCAGGCAAGCGTCTGTTCGAATTCCAGCGCCAACGTTGCGGCCGGTTCATACAAACGTTCGGCAAGGCTGCCGATGGTGGTAACGTCAGGTTGTCGCAACTCGATTGAGTTCGCTTCACCGTACTGCGACAACAGATCTTGCAACCGATGCGATCCTCTGGCCGACGGCAGCACGCACAACAGTTTCGAAAGATCCAGTTGGTCATCCCGCTGGAATCGATCGGCCAAAGTTGTCACCGTTCGTGGCAGCAGGGGACCGTCCCAGCCAACAAACACAGTTTCACAGGATGTCGAAAAAAGTTTCACGCGGCAGAGTCTTGGGAGTGGGAACATTGAAGCCAAAAGTTTCGGCGATTGTCGGCCATCGTTTTGACACGTTTGGTCACTTGAAAGCAACCTTGCCCAAAATTTATTTCGCCAGCCCCGTGGGGAATCGCAAAACCTCGTTTACACGGCATTTCAGCGAAAAATCCCGGCTGCACAGCATGTGAATTGGCGATATCCGAGTCAATCGATTTGGAAAACTTTGCGGGTCGTATTGAATGTTCGGGCCCAGATAGACGATACACAGCACTGCGAGTTCCCACAGACATAGCCGTGCGCATGGAGGCGCACAGACATGATTCTCTGGACAATCAAACTGTTCAATACACTCCGCCGAGCAATCGCCGGACGTCGTTATCCGCACCAACTAGCCTGGGCCGTCGCGTTCGGGTTATTGCTTGGCATCATTCCGCACGGCAACTTGCTGGCGATCTTGCTGTTGGTGGTCGTTTTGTCGCTGAAACTGAACCATGCTGCGGCGGCCTTAACCGCCATCGGTGTGTCATTCATCGCAGCGCGGCTGGATCCGATTTCGCACGAAGTCGGTAACTATGTGTTAACGCACCCTGACGTGACCGAGGTCGCCCAAAATGCCTGGGCGTTGCCGCTAGTCCCTTGGATGGACCTGAACAACACCGTCGTGATGGGCAGCTTTGTGATCGGGACGGCGGCGCTGCTGCCAGTGTTCATGATCACCTATCCGCTGTTCCGAGCATTCCGTCCCAAGGAAGAATCGGCCGAAGCAGAAACTGCGACGTCACCGATCCCGGCAAAGACCTACCAAACCGAAACTCGGCCGATCACGCTTGTCGATCACGGCCATGGTGTGGTGCCTTCACCACACCGCGAAAGCCAGCGAGACGGTCAGCGTGACAAGTCCGGCACCACCAACACCCGAATCGACTTCAAAGAAATTGCAAGTCATGAGGCTGCTGGTCGCGACGTCACCGCAGCGGACGAAAACAAGGTCGCCGTACAGACTCGTGTCGACGTGATCCGCATGTCCGACGCTTCGTCGGTCCCCGCACCTCATGACGACTACGCCTCGACGCAGTCCCAAACCGCTTCATCCAGCGCGTTTGATGAAAGCCAACCGATGGACGAAGCACTCAACTACCTGCTGCGTCAATTGCGAGACTCACAGACAAGGAAATCGGTATGATTCGCTGGCGTTTTGTACTCACTCGTTTGATCATTGTCGTTGCGATCGTCTTTCTGCTTAGCTGGGGACTGGGACCGCTGGCGACTTATGTCACGGTTCGCGGAATCGAAAGTGTCACCGGCGCGAAGGTCGACATTGCGCGAGCGAACGTGGGTCTGTTTCCGCCACGTGTTCAGTACGTCAATGTGCAAGTCACGGATCCCCGTGATGGCAAAGACATGCGAGATTCTGTCCGCGCGGACTCGGTTGAGTTGGTGATCGATGGCGACGCGCTGCTGCATCGCCGCTGGGTCGCAAGCAGCGGTGTGATCTCAGGTTTGCAGATCGGTTCAGCACGCGAGACTTCGGGCCGACTCGAAAGCACCGCACCGGTCGACAAGTCCGATGACAGCAAATCCATGCTCGCTCAGCTACTTGGTGCTCAGGCCGACAAGCTTGGCGATCAGGCTGAATCGCTGGTCACGGATCTGGAAACGCTGCGTCGCAGCAAAGAGATTCGTGCGCGCTGGGAAGGCGAATACGCCGCCACCGTTCTGCGAGCTCGTCAGCTTGAGTCGAAAATCCGAACGATCAGCGAGCGTGCAAAGGGAATCGACAATCCGCTGCGTGACTACGTTGAAATCGAACGGACCTTCGCCGAAGCGCGTCAGGCAAAAGACGACTTGATGGCTGTCCGCCAATCGCTCGATTCACTGCCCGAACAATTGCAACTCGACTTGGCATCACTCGAAGAAGCGAAGCGGATCGACATTGCGAAAGTGGACAAGTACATCCCTGGCGATCTTAGCAATGCATCCGAGTTCGGTATCGACATCATCACCGATGCCGTTCGCGACCAAATCCTGGAAATCAAGTCCTATTTGGACAACGGACGAACGCTTGCCAACTACACGGTCGTGGCACCAGAGAGTCTGCGTGTCCGTGGCGTCGACCACAACCTGGAACGTGTTGCCCGTCCCGAATTGATGATCCGCCAGTGCGAAGTCAACGGCTTGATGCGGTCGGGCGGCGATGTGTACGCGATGACCGGCATCGTCGAAAACATGACGCCCACTCCCGAACGACTTGCCGAGCCCACTCGCGCTCGATTCCGTCTCGAAGGTCCAGAGGTCCTGCGAGTTGAGTACGTTCGTGATCGTCGCAATGACGCCAACGTCGACTTACTGACACTGCACTGGCCCGAAATGGAAGCCAAGCCAATGCGTTTGGGCAACCCGGCCGAGGCTGGTTTGGCGATCAACGGTGGCAAGCGAGAACTGTGGGTTCAAGTTCGCACCGAAGGCAGCGCGATCGAAGGTCGATTGGTCAGCAAGCAGACCGGTGTTCAGATGGATCTGAACGTCGATCCCAAATTCAACAGCGCCGCCGGCGTGGTTTCCATGCGAGACTCATTGGCGGCCGTTGACCGAATTGAAATCGATGCAAATTTCGCCGGCACTTGGAAAGACTTGGACCTAAAGCTCAACACGAACTTGGGCCAAGTGATGCGACGTGCTTCGCAAGATGCGATCGATGGTCAACTGCGCGAAACAAAGGCAATGATGACGGCGAAGATCGAAAAGGCACACGCCGATCAAACCATCGCACTGCGACAATGGCTCGGATCACAAGCCACCGAAGCTCGGTCCCTGCTAGCGAGTGCTGACAAGTCGATCGAGGAAATGAGCCGCAAAGTTCTTGGCGAAGCCGGCAAAGCCGAAGCCATGCTAGGCAGCCGTTTGCGAAGCGCGATCGAAAGCAAGCTGCGGTAGACCCAAGATTGGAATAGAATGATCAACCACACTTGATCATCTATTCTTTCCGAACGGTCAGACGGAGCTTAGCGTGCAGCGTCTTCTCTTATTGTTAGCATGCGGGCTAACCGCGATCGCCCTCAGCGCGACCGCGGATTTGGTGTCCGCTGGCGAACCTGTTCGCTGGCAGTCCTCGCGAATCAAAGGCACTCCGGACCCACCGTTGCCCTACCGGCTCGAACGCATTTTCGCCGGTGCCGATCTAAAGGGGCCAACGGAAATGGTGCGGCTGCCCGAAACCAATCGGTGGGTTGTCGTACAGCAAAACGGGACAGTCGTTACGTTCGACAAGTCGGATCCGTCCAACTTGCATACGGCGATGGAAGGCAAGACTTTCGGCAAGCCTCTGGTGCGCAGCTATGGCATCACGTTCGATCCAGACTTTCCGCGCACTCCCGAATGCTATCTCACGTACACGTCGGTTTTAAAAACAGCCGATGGAACTCGCGTCTCGCGTTTCCGTGTCACCGATACGAACCTACTGACGATCGACCCGGCTAGCGAAACCGTGCTGGCAGCGTGGAACAGCGAAGGACACTCCGGCGGCAGTCTGCATTTCGGCGCCGACGGTTATCTGTACGTGTCGATCGGCGATGGCCAAGATCCCAATCCGCCCGATCGTTTGGATACCGGTCAAGACTTGTCGGACTTCGAAGCTTCAATTTTGCGCATCGACGTGCGTGACCATTCACCCGAGCAACCGTACCGAATTCCCAGCGACAATCCCTTTGTCGGAGTTGCCGGCGTTCGCGGCGAGATCTGGGCGTTCGGGCTTCGAAATCCTTGGAAGATGTCGTTCAACCCCAAAGACAACTCGCTTTGGACCGGCGACGTGGGCTGGGAAATGCGCGAGATGATTTACAAGATCGATCGCGGTGCCAACTATGGGTGGAGCCAGACCGAAGGCAGCCAAGTCGTTAAGAGTGACGGCAACCGCAGCGACATACCGATCACGCCGCCGATTGTCGAACATGATCACACCGAGGCTCGCAGCATTACCGGTGGCTATTTCTGGCAAAGCGATCGCATCCCAGAACTCAAAGATGCCTACATCTATGGCGACTGGATGACGGGCAAGATCTGGGCCCTGAAATACGCTGATGGCACAGTCACTTGGCAAGCCGAAATCGCCGACAGCACACTGCAGATCATCTGCTTCGCGATCGATGACGATGGAGAAGTTCTAACCGTCGGCTATGACGGTACCATTCATCGGTTGATCCCAAACCTAGCCGAGTCCGCAACCGCTGACTTCCCGCGTCGACTTAGCGAGACAGGACTGTTCACGAAAACCGCAGACCAAACGCCCGCGACTGGCGTGATCCCCTATTCGATTAACGCTCATCATTGGTCCGACCACACCAATTCAAATCAATGGATCGGTATCGTCAGTGACGAAAAAATCTCGACGTTCGATCGAAGTGATTGGCAAACCGGACAAGTTGCCGGCTTCTTTTCGTTTCCCCACAACACCGTGCTGGCCAAGACGGTCACGTACCTAAGCGACACGTCCGACCCGGCGTCCCAGCGGCGACTCGAAACGCAAATCCTGCATCGCAACCACGACGACTGGAACGCCTACAACTACATCTGGAACGACGATCAAACCGACGCGGTCCTGCAAGACAACGTCGCCGTGACGCGCCAGTTGACAATCCGCGATCCATCGCAGCCAAGCGGGCATCGGACCCAAACATGGCTACACGCAAGCCGCGATCAATGTTCGCTGTGCCACATTTGGAGCGCTAGCACCGTTCACGGTTTCAAATTGGACCAGCTCAATCGAACGTACGCGGGCGAATCCGAGAATCAACTCGACAAGTTTCAACGCATCGGACTTTTAAACGACGTACCGGCCGACGCCGATGTCTGCGCGAATCCCTACGACGACGAGGCTTCGATCGACCAACGCGCACGAACTTACCTAGATCTGAACTGTGCCCATTGCCATCGTCGTGGCGGCGGCGGAACGGCGCCGTTCGAATTGATCCGCAACGCCGACCTGGACCAACTGAATTTGGTCAACGCGATGCCGACGCAGGGAACCTTCAATATCCCGGACGCACGAGTTGTCGCGTCTGGTGATCCGAGTCGCAGTGTTTTGCTGTACCGGATGGCGAAAGCGGGACGCGGTCACATGCCGCAATTTGGACCGACGCTGGTCGACGATGCCGGCATTCAAATTGTCCACGACTGGATCGCGTCACTTGATGCCCATGGGCCAGCGCAACCCTACGATGAAGCGATCTCGCAGATCCTCCATTCGCCTAGCGACGATGACACCACCGATCCGATTCACAACTTGTTGCAGTCTGTCCCGTCGGCGCTGGCTCTTTCGGTCGCCTGCGCGGACGAGAGTATGCCGGCATCACTGCGTGACAAAATCGCCGCGCAAGCGTCTGAAGATGCGATGCCGGAAGTTCGAGATCTGTTCGAACGTTTCCTTCCCGAACACCTGCGAATCGTTCGACTGGGCGATCAAATTGTGGAAAGCGATTTGCTTAACATGCCAGGTAATGTCACTCTGGGTCGCGATCTGTACTTCAACCAATCAGGCGTGACGTGCAAACAATGTCACCGAATCGGTAACGCCGGTCCGGCGGTCGGTCCCGACCTGAACAATATCGGTGGAACTCGAACACCGCTCGAGATTTTGCAGAGCATCTTGGATCCGTCTGCCAAGATCGAGGAAAAGTACCGAGGCTACATCGCTCTAACGACCGACGGCCAAGTGATCAGTGGCTTGAAGCAAAACGAAACCGACGACGCGGTCGTTTTGATCGACGCGCAGGGAAAAATGCACGAACTGCTGCAAGACGAAATCGAGGATCTGAAACCGATGGAAAAGTCCCTGATGCCCGATCGGCTGCTCGCCGACCTGACGGCTCAACAAGCCGCCGACCTACTAGCATTCCTGACGGCACAGAAAAGTCCGAACTAGCCAGGACTTGAAAAACAGCGAACCCTACTCGTGCTGCTGCACGATGTCCAAGTGAACCTCACGCATCGTTAGCCAAAAGTCATTCTTCAGTTTTACGTCGTTCGCTCGGACGACATTCAAGCTGACTTGCAACTTCTTGAGCGCCGTGTCGAACTGGCTCTTCGTGCATTCACCCTTGGCGATCGCTCGTTTACGAACCGCGCCCGTGTAGCCGGGCTCCAGTCGCACGAGCTCATAGACAGACTGCGATAACGCATCAAGCTCACGCACGGGTTGATACGCCGCAGGATAGTGCACGTCGCGAAAGTGCTGCATTTCAATCAGTGCGGCATCACCGCCAGGTACCTTTCCGTAAAACACGGCATCGGGATACGTCTGTGGAATCCGAGTCTTCCAGTCCCAAACCGCCATCACCTTTGGATTCCAACCGCCTTCTTTCGGTTTCTGTTCGGACAATCCCGTGTTGTCCCACAGCGATGGATAGGGCGATCCCTTGCTTCCAAACACAGTGCAAACCTTACGTTCGATCACAAACTGAAAAGCTTCTTCGAATGTCTTGATCATAGAAGGCGAGCGTCGCAAGAGGGTGGTGCTGGCCGGACGCTCGCTGACGAAGCTGAACCGGGATTGAAACCGTTTTACCAGAATTGCCAAGCATCCAGACAGCCGCCGCGCCACCAGCACCCCACCAAACTGTCCAACACATGGCGGAGCCGCAACGTTTGCGGACTCGCTCTACCCGGCACTCCATGACATGTTCTGTGTTTCACGGCGGATCGTGTTGGTGATTCCGTCATCGAAAAAAGTTTCACGCGAAGCCAAGCCCCGGACGCCGATCGTCGTTGGCCAGCGATGCCGGGTGACCGCTCATTTGCCAATGCCAAGCATCGTTCTAATCTTGTGTTGCCGAGCCGTCATGGTTTGGTCCTTTCCAGGAAGGAAGTGGTTTTGCGATCTCGTCCGTGTCCATTGATTTGACGCCCCGATCGCACGCTTTGGATGAACCGAAGCGACCATCGTCTCCCTCAGTGTCGTCGATCGCCTCTTCCGAATCAGTGGACGAAGTGATGGAAAGGAATGCCAAAATGATTACTCGTGCGAAACGTCTTCAACACGTCGTATTCTGTGTCGCAATTAGCCTGCTGAGCTCGGCGGTGGTCGTCGCAGCCGACCAGATCCAATTTGACTTGCCCCCTGTCATCGCGGCCGAAG
>JBAUHR010001016.1:0-3297 GCA_049680385.1 Rubripirellula sp.
TTCCTGGTGCTCAAAGCCCATTCGGACTTTGGGGCGCTCTTGGTACACGTGCCAATAACGAAGTGATTGACGAGGACATCTAGGTCCTAGTCGGTCGTTCAGGGCGAACGGCCATCAGTCAACTTTGCTATTTCGACATTCACTATTTTTTTCAAAGGACAAACTATGTCACGAATCGTTTTTGCTCTGTTTCTCTGCCTGCCTCTGTTTGCGATTGGTTGTTCATCCGAGAACTCATCGATGATCGAGAACGCCTCTGACGAAGACGTCGCGAACTACGAAAGGCTGATCGCAGAAGCAAACGGCGAAGTTGAAGCTCAGGACGAAGAAGGTTCCTTTGACGAATAGTTATTCGTAGTCGAGCATCCTCGGTCTCCGCCGCAGATGGCAGCGGAGCCGAGGACCGTGCGACCGCTCCATCCGGACGGCGGTACCTCAACAACCAATGAAAAGGCTGACGTGACCTACACGTTAGCCTTTTTTTTCGCCCCGCGATCTCACAAGCGGCGTGCCCAGTTTGCCCCATCGAATTCGAAATTGATACTCAAAGTTTGCAACATGATCTACCGAAATCTCTCGTCGCTATTGGCTTTATTGCTGGTGGTTGGAACCAGCTTAGGACAGGATTCACCAATTGATTCGATTCGGAAGCCTGCGATTGAGGGCGACGGCGAATCGGGTTACCAAGCGATGCTTAGCCGTGGCTACACACCGCTGTTCAACGGTAAGGATTTGTCGGGCTGGCGAAACCCGTATCCCCATGGCGAAGCCAAGGTCGTTGACGGCGAGATCCATCTGCTTGCGGATAAGAAGTTTTTTCTGGTCACCGAGAAGAAGTATTCCGACTTTCGCGTCAGCGTTGAAATTCATCTGCCCGAAGGTGATGCCAACTCGGGTGTCATGTTTCGATGTCACGTCGACGACGACGCGGCGAAAAAAGTTTACGGCTATCAAGCCGAGTGTGACGGATCGGACCGGAAATGGTCGGAAGGCTTTTACGACGAATCCCGACGCGGATGGATCTGGCCCAGTACCGAGGGACGATCGGAAGATCAATTCCTAAAGCACGAACAAGAATCGAAAGCCGCTTTTGCCGACCCGACGGTCGCAGGCGCGCTGAATCGGAACGGTTGGAATCGCTATGAAGTGACCTGCATCCAAGATTTGATCCGCATCGAACTCAACGGTGTCGAAACGGTGCGCTTTCGCGATCCCACCGATGCCAGCGGGTTTATCGCGATCCAGCACCATGGCGAGAAGGGCCAAACGTATCGCTTTCGCAATCTGTTTATCAAAGAACTGCCGGATGTTCCTGCCCAGAAGCACGTCTCATTGACGGACCAGGAACCCGTTTCGATCAAACGCATCAACGACAAGGTCACACAAATCGACTTCGGCAAAGTCGCCTTCGGAAACATCACCATGCCGGCGCCTGCGGGCAACGGAAACGCGATGGTGCATTTTGGTGAGAAACTCAAAGGTGACCGCATCGACCAAGCCCCGCCGGGAACCGTGCGATACGGCGCGACGCAAATCCGACTGGGCCAGCAACTCGGTACATGGATCGTCCCCACGCCGATCGACCTGCGGAACATTCAACAAGCCGGCCTGACGACCGCGAACCCGCCCGCCGTGTTGACGCCGCCCCAATGGCAATCGGTGATGCCGTTTCGCTGGGTCGAACTCGAAGGCTTGGGTGCCGACTATCCGTACGAATTGATTCGCCGCCGAGCCGCTTACTCGTCGACGTGGAATGATGACGCGGCTTCATTTGAATGCAGCGACGAAACGCTGAATCAGATTTGGGATCTATGCAAATACAGCATCAAGGCGACCACGTTCGCGGGCGTCTATGTCGACGGCGATCGTGAAAGGATTCCTTACGAAGCCGATGCCTACTTGAATCAACTCAGCCACTACACCACCGATGACAACGTGAAAATGGCTGCCCGCAGTTTTGATTGGTTGATGGAAAACGGCACTTGGCCTAGCGAGTGGTCGCCGCACATGGTGTTCATGGCGCATGCCGAGTGGATGTACTCGGGCGACACCGATTGGCTGAAACATCGCTACGAATCGTTGAAGGCGAAAACGCTGATCCATCGCAGTGGCGACGACGGCTTGGTTCGCAGCGGTGAACTAGACCAGTCCCGTCACGACATCGTGGACTGGCCGCAAAAGGAACGTGACAAGTTCGTGTTCACTGAGATCAATACGGTCGTCAACGCGTTCCACATCGAGGCGCTAAAACGAATGGCGGAAATGGCTCGCGCGGTCGGAAAAGACGACGAAGCGAAAGCGTTTGACGATCGAGTCGCGTTTGCCAAGGCGTCGTTCCAAAAAACGTTGTTTGATGATGCTGCGGGAATCTATCGCGATGGCGTGGGCACCGATCACAGCAGTATCCATGCGAACTTCTTTCCATTGGCGTTCGGAATCGTGCCGCCCGGCAAAGTCGCGGGCGTGACCTCGTGGTTGGAAACGAAAGGCATGCAGTGCAGCCCCTACGCGGCACAGTACTACATGGAAGCGTTGTTCCAAAACGGCCTTGCCGAAAAAGCGTTGGAATTGATGACTGCCGATGGCGATCGTAGCTGGAAACACATGCTCAACAGTGGAACGACGATCAGTTGGGAAGCCTGGGATCTGAAGTACAAACCCAATCAAGACTGGAACCATGCGTGGGGTGCCGCGCCGGCAAACCTGTTGCCACGATGCGTGCTTGGAGTTCAGCCAAGTGCCCCTGGCTGGACGACCGCGATGATCCGCCCATGCCCCGGCGGTCTCAAGCACGCTCGTGGCCAGGTTCCGACGTCGCTTGGACCCGTTGAAGTCGATTGGAAACGGGAATCGACGTTCACGATTTCTATCGCACTGCCCGATGGCATGACCGCCAAGGTCGACTTGCCCGCAACCGATGCGTCGCAGGGTGTCTTCATGGATGGGAAACGTGTTGACGCGACGAGAACGGGCGACCGTTGGGTTATCGAACATGCCATCAGTGGTTCCGTCGAAATGGAAGTCAAGTAAACCCGCTGCGCCGTTTTTTTGATGATGCCCTTTAAAACGCAAACCTACCCCACCTCCGAAGTAATGACGATGCTTAGATCTACTCGACGACAGTTTCTATCGACCACGGTCGCTGCCGGTGTTGCCACCTCGCTATCGGCACGTTCGTTAACGGCGGCGAGTGCCAACGAAGAAGTCCGTCTCGGGTTCATCGGATGTGGCGGTCGCGCCGGAAAACTGCTGAGCCAGTTTGGGAGTCTGCGAGGCGTCGCGATCACAGCACTTTGC
>JBAUHR010001017.1:0-2233 GCA_049680385.1 Rubripirellula sp.
GAATTGGCCCGACCAGCGACGGCAAAAAGTTCAGCGCCATTCAGCCGACATTTTTGACTGATCCCGATGGCCGGCTGCAAGTGCTTTGCCGAACCAAGGAAGGAGTGATCGCGTCGAGCGAATCGACTGACAACGGCGACACTTGGACTGATCTGGTCGCAACCGAACTGCCCAATCCGAATTCTGGGATCGATGCGGTCACGCTGACCAATGGGCGACAATTGCTGATCTACAATCATCTGGATTCGGGCACGACCGGATGGGGGCGCCGTGGCAAGTTGAACTTGGCGGTATCCGACGACGGCGTCACTTGGAAACCGGCAGGCGTGCTAGAAAGCGAAGCCAAGGGCGAGTTCAGCTATCCCGCGATCGTGCAAACCGGCGATGGCTTGGTCCACGCGTCTTATACGTTCAATCGTAAAAAGATCAAACACGTTGTCATCAACCCTGAACTCTTGGAAGTCGGTGAGTCCGACGATGGAGCGAGCAAATGAGTCACCCGATTTCTTTAGGACTCGACTTTGGCACCGAGTCGGTTCGTGCAATCCTTGTCGACACGAAGGGCAAGCAATGGGCGATTGCGGAATCAGATTTCGCAAACGGGCAGATCACCGAAACACTGCCCGGCTGCGACAAAAAGCTGCCGCCGCAGTACGCACTGCAGTGCCCAGAAGACTGGATTGAATCGGCCGCAGCGGCGACTCGTACGGCCATCGAAAAGTCTGGCATCGATCCGGATCGTATCGTTGGGGTTGGCGTCGACTTTACCAGTTGCACGATGCTGCCAACGACGATCGACGGAACGCCGCTTTGCGAATTGGATACTTTCAAGGCCACACCGCTGGCGTGGCCCAAGCTTTGGAAGCACCACGGAGCGCTCGACCAAACGGAACACATGAATGAGATCGCCCGAGAGCGAGGCGAGTCATTCCTGCTTCGATACGGCGGTACGATCGGGTTGGAATGGTTCTTTCCCAAGATGTTGGAAACGATCCAAAATGCTTCGGAAGTTGCCGAAGCGGCGGAGGTTTGGCTAGAAGCAGGCGACTGGTTTGTGTGGCAATTGGTCGGTGGTGCAGCCGACACGCTAACGCGGTCCACTTGCCAAGCTGGTTACAAAGCGATGTGGTCGGCGACCGAAGGCTATCCATCGACCGACTATTTTACGGCCGTCGATCCACGGCTCGCTGAATCGGTTACCAATCGTTTGCCCGGAGTGATGCGTTCGCCTGGCGAAGTCGCCGGCAAGTTGTCTAGCGAGATGGCAACGCGGTTCGGATTGACCGTGGGCACGCCGGTATCCACCGCGATCATCGACGCCCATTCGGCCGTTCCAGGTGTAGGTGCCGCCGACGCAGGGACTTTGGTGATGGTGATGGGGACCAGCAGTTGCCACATGCTCAACGCTGTCGCGATGGCGGACGTGCCGGGTGTTGCCGGAGTCGTCGAGGGCGGCATTTTGCCGGGCATGTTTGGTTACGAAACTGGACAAACCGCCGTCGGCGACGCGTTCGCGTGGCTGGGGCGATTGCTGGGCCTGGACTCGTTTGACGCGATTTCCAAGGCAGCGGTTCAGTTGCCGCCCGGTGCCAATGGTGTGATGTGCATGGACTGGATGAACGGATGTCGAACGCCGCTGATGGACGGCAGTGTTCGCGGTGCCTTCACCGGACTAGGTCTCGAACATGGCCCCGAACATTTGTACCTGGCCCTGATGGAAGCGTCCGCGTTTGGACTTCGCTGGATCGTCGAAATGCTTCGCGACGGTGGCGTTCCGATCGACCGTTTCGTTGCTACCGGTGGCTTGCCGCATCACAACCGCGCCTTTGTTGAAGTCTACGCCGACGTGCTGGGCGCTGACATCGAAATCCACCCGACCACGCAAGGACCGGCGATGGGCGCAGCCGTGTTGGGAATGTTTGCGGCCGGTCCGCAGGCCAGCGGATTTGAATCCATCGCATCGGCCGCATCCGTGATGGCCAGTGCGCCGCAAGACCGGCAAACCATCGTTCACCCGCGATCCGATCGCAAAGCAACCTACGATTCGCTGTATCCAAAATACCGACAACTCGCCCATGCGATTGCAAAAGGGCAAGTTTAGTCGTTCGTAGTTGAGCACCGTTGAAGTGGAAGCCGCAGCAACAGCCGTCAACGGCTTGTCGAGTTTCGCGACCGATGCCGGGGCGCCCGTGTGTCTACTTCGCAGTCGCTTTCTGCTTTCGTTTTTCTTTAG
>JBAUHR010001018.1:0-1690 GCA_049680385.1 Rubripirellula sp.
CAGCAACGCCTTTTCCATTCGCGTGTTGAATTGAATTGAATCGTCCAACTCTGTGCCGGCTAAACGGACCACATTGATCGCCACCGCACCTTCGCTTAATTGCGGCATGAACTCGGTGCCCAGGTTGGGTGCGATCATCCCAAATGCGACGACCAGCACCGCCAACGCGAACCCGATCACCGCAATCCGTTGGTGCATCGTGAAGTGCAAGATGGGCCGGTAGATGCGTTTGAGCATTCGCACCAGCAACGGTTCGCGATGACTGATCTTCTTGGGCAACAGCAAACTGGCGAGCACCGGCATCAATGTCATCGACAACAGCATCGAACCGGCAAGCGCGAAGATGACAGTCAACGCCATCGGACGAAACATCTTGCCCTCGACCCCTTCGAGCGTCAGGATCGGCAGGTACACAATCATGATGATTAGCTCGCCGAACATCGTCGGCCCGCGAACTTCGACCGCTGCGTCGCGGATGCGTTCGAGTCGACTTCGATTCAGCGGGTTCGCCAGACTCAAATGCCGGACGCAGTTCTCCACCATCACGACGCTGCTATCGACGACCAGCCCGAAGTCGATCGCACCGAGACTAAGCAAACTGGCGGCGATGCCAAACCGCCACATGCCCGTGAACGCGAACAACATCGACAGCGGAATTGCCATCGCGACGATCAAACCGGCTCGCAAATTCCCTAGAAACAAGAACAACACCGCCACCACCAACAAGCCGCCTTCAAACAGGTTCTTGCGAACCGTGTCGATCACCGAGTCGACCAGTTCGGTTCGGTCGTACATCGTCACCAACGTCATCCCGGCAGGCAGGTTGGTTCTGATCTCTTCGACGCGCTGCTTCAGCTTGGCGGTGTACTGATGCGTGTTCTCACCCATCAACATGAACCCAAGCCCCATGACCGCTTCGCCGCGACCGTCGGCCGACACCGCACCGCGACGAACCTCGTAGCCAATCTCGACGCTCGCGACATCGCTGATTCGCACCGGCACACCGTCGACGGATTTGATCACGATCGCCTCGATTTGCTCTTCGTTGGACGTGCGTCCCAAACCTTGCACGAGCAACATCTCGCCGAGCCGGTTGATGTTGCCGCCGCCGACGTTGCGATTGTTCTGTTGCAGCGCCGTGATGACTTCGTCGAACGTCAGACCACGCGAAACCAATCCTGCCGGATCAAGGCGAACCTGAAACTGTTTCTCGTAGCCGCCCCAACTGTTGATCTCCGCCGTGCCCGGAACCGTCCGCAATTGCGGCTTAACGACCCAATCGTGAGTCGTGCGAAGCTGCGTCAACAATCGCAGCCGCTCGTCTTCTGGTAGCGCCCGGAAGTCGACCTCGGGATACGTCAGTACGTAGTGGAAAACTTCGCCCAATCCCGTCGCGACCGGCCCCATCTCGGGACGATTGACCCCTTGCGGTAACTCGACGGTCGCTAGTCGTTCGCCGACGACTTGCCGAGCGAAGTAGATGTCGGTGCCAACTTCAAAGGTGACGACGACTTGCGAGAAGCCAAAATTCGATACCGAGCGAATGTTTTCGAGCGATGGTAAACCGCTCAACGATTGCTCGATGCTGTAGGTAATCTGGCGTTCGATCTCTTCGGGCGAAAGCGACGCGGCGGTCGTGTTGACTTGCACCATCACCGGGGTGGTGTCGGGAAACGCGTCGATGTCCAGT
>JBAUHR010001019.1:0-3099 GCA_049680385.1 Rubripirellula sp.
GTCCGAAACGTTGGTGCAACAGCGACAGGAGAGGTTGGATCTGCAACTTCGGCAACTGACCAAGCAACGGTCACGCGATAATGCAGAACTCGAACGCATGGCGACCGAAGGCGAGGCTGGCGAACTGAACGACGCGCGGCGACATGACCTGCAAACGCGTATCGAGAGAACTTGGACGCAGGTCGAAGAGGTAACCGATGCACTGGCGATCGCGGGGCAACAAAGTTTCGGACGCGACGATGTTGATGAAGCTCTGGGCGACTTCGATCGGCTGTGGAAGATGCTTAAAGCGAGGGAACGGGTTCAACTGTTGGAGCTGTTGGTTTCGCGTGTGCAGTACGATCGGTCCGACGGAACACTCGCAATTTCCTATCACCCCACTGCTATCACGGCGTTGATCAAAAACGGAGAGGAGGAGACTGAATGATTACGGTGAAAACGAAAGTCGACTTAAGCGGCGCGACGAGGCGACGCAAACGGGTCGTATGCGACGTTACGGAGATGCCAGGTCGGCTGCCGCGGATCACTCGACTGATGGCGTTGGCAATCCGCTTTGACGAGCTGTTGCGGACCGGCAAGGTTCGCGACCTTTAACCGTCAATGAAACGTTGGCTCAGGTCCAAACGATTAAGGGACTGCCCAAAACCCAGGATTACGACCGATTCATCTCTGATCTCGAGGCATCGCGTTTTAACGCGGCCGAGGATTTGCTGGCCGGGCTTCATTGGGTGACCAACAATGTCGTCGAATATGGGGCAGCGGATCGCCAACGCTGCATCGCTCATTGGATTTGCCAAGAAGCATGCAAGCGAATCAGCGAAGAATCTGTTGAAGCCGCACTGGTGCGAGCGCTATTGTCGGCCGCGCAGAATCACTTTAGTTCGCTCCTGGACAACCCATATTCACTCGACGCACGACACGAAGACGAATGGTTGGACCCGATCGAGGCATTGACGACGGAAAAACGCCGATGTCTTGTGAAGTTGTTGGTCGAACAAGCGACTTCGAGTCACCAAAGCCAATTTGCAACCCGGTCGCTCCTACGAATAGAAGACTTTGACTGGTTGATTGCAGAAAGTGAAGTCGAAGAGTCGACGGCTCCAGCCGCACACTGGATTCGCCTTGCAAACGCTCTTCCGTGGCAGGACAACGCGGCGTGTGTAAATTCATGGATAGAAGCAGTGAACCGAGGTAATGACGCCGTCATTCAGGTGCTTGGTAAAACCACCGACACTGTTTTAGATAGTCACGAGGCCGCTGCGCTACGAGAGCAGTATCGGCGGCAGCAAGATCTTGCGTTACCGACACCCGTTACCGTACCAACCTATGAGGCAGAACTGGCCGATGCCCTTGCCGCATGCAAGGCTGATCCGCTGAATTGGCCAGGAGTGTTTCGGTATGCCTCTGGCTCCGTCGGTCACCAAGAATACGCTTCCTATTTGCACCTGAACGATGGCTGGAAAAGTGCCAGCGAGTCGACACAAGCAGAGATTGTCGAAGCGGCAAAAGCCTACTGCGACGTTCTCGATATCAACGGGCTCTATGGAGGCATCCATCCGACTTCGTTCTGTTCAGCTCCATTTGGGGCGATCAGCATTATCGCGCACATAGACCCTAGTTGGCTGACTAAGCGGGATGAGGACTGGTGGATGCAGTGGCTGCCAAGCATGCTCTATGACCTTTCTTTTGGTCATTCGATTGAAGATTCCGATCTGCGCGATGAAATTTACCGCCTGATTGAAGAACACGCGGTTGGGGCTTTGGTTAGCACTGTTTGTCGGTTGGCGACGGAGGCTTCCGAACGCGACTGGAGAATCGAACTCTCGCTACCGTATCTTCGCGCAGACGCTGCCAAACAGACTGCTATGACCTTGCTGGTAGATTCACGCTTGTTGCAATCAAACCGAGCCTGCACAGTCATCCAATTCATTCTGAAACACGCCCCTGGCGCTTCTCAAAGAATTGTCGATGATTTTAAGTACTTCGCGAATATGGACGTAGAAGGCGTCTGCATAAACGCGATTGAGGTTGCCGTCGCATTGCTACTTCGTGACCCAACCACGTTCTTTGAGCACGTTGTTCCGATCCTTGCTGACGATGATGGCCTAGCCAGAGCGGTCATTCGGCAGTACATCCGCAAATCGCGATATGTTGGCACTGGATACCGATACGAGAAAGACTTCCGAATGGTTTGTGCCCAGAGTATTGGTCGATTCGCTTCCATGATGTTTCGCCTCTACCCGGATGAAGTCGAACCGACGGAAGACCCAACTTGGCACCAGCAAGAGGAAATTCGTTTCCGCGATTCGCTGATCGACTCACTCAGGTCGCGTGCTGACGCGGTCACCGAACTTCGACGTCTTGAAACGGAACACAATTCACGGGCTCCTTGGATTCGCAGAGTACGTGCGATGGCAGAACAATCGTTGCGGTCGTCAGTTGGGGATCCGCTGCCAATTCAATCTGTGTTGGCGATGCTTTCGTCAAACGATAAACGCCTGATCTCGTCACCTGATGACGTCCTGGCCGCGATCGCTACTGCGTTCGACAAATATTCGAGAGAAATTCAGTCGTCGAGTCCTTCGCCAGTTCTACGACTATGGAACACGCCGCACGGTGAGGCTTCCTCGACGAAACTGGAAGAAGAAGTCTCTGACGAATTGTTGGTTGTGATCCGAGAGTATTTTGAAGAATACGCAGTGGCTGCCGGTCGAGAAGTGCAAATTCGCCGCCGGAACCCAGAAAGCGAGTTACCAGGATCGAGGTTGGATGTAAAGCTTGAGGTACCGGCAACAATTTCTCTGGAGGGCAATCCAATCGAGATGCCCGTCGAAGTAAAACTTTCGCACAATTCGGAAGCCAAGACTGGGCTGAAAGATCAGCTAATGGATCGCTACATGGAGCAGCTTGGCGTGAATCACGGCATTTACGTGCTTGTCTGGATGCAGGCATCCAACTTGGCCGCAAAGCACAAGCCAGTATGGAAAACAATTGACGCGGCTCGCGCCGATTTAAGGCAACAGGCTCAAGATGCTGCAGAGAGAGGGAAAACGATCAGAGTTGTCATAGTTGACGCGACTTTGACTTGAGCATATCGGC
>JBAUHR010001020.1:0-29313 GCA_049680385.1 Rubripirellula sp.
GTTTGCAGTTCAGCTCATTGCTCACAAAGTCCTGCGTTGGGTTTGCCCTGTTTTCTTGATAGTGATGCTGACGACTTCGGCGTTTTTGGCTGCAGCGGAAATCATCAGCGGAAGCAGCGGGTGGACCTACACGACGCTGCTTGGTTTACAGCTTTGCGGCTACGGAATCGCATCCTTGCATGTGTTCAAGAGCTTTCGCCGATTCCGATTGGTATACGTCGCCTACTACTTTTTAATGGTGAACGTCGCGTCGGCGAGGGGACTGGCGATGCTAGCTGCTGGCCATGCCATTGGTGTTTGGAAGCCGGAGCGATGATTTTAGTTTCGTTTTGGCTGACGCTTGTTCTCTTGCTACACACCTATGTGCTGTACCCGCTGCTAGCTGGACTGTTGAGGCATCATCAAGTTCGCCACGTTGATAGTGACCTGCCTTCGATTAGCGTGATCGTTCCAGCGCACAATGAAGCTGCGGTACTGGAGGCGAAGATCCAGAACTTCCATGATTTGGACTATCCCAGCAACCTAATCGAACTGCTGATTTTTGACGACGGCAGCAGCGATGGTACGGCCAACGTCGCACGAGCGAACACGAATGACAGAGTTCGTTTCTATTCGGCGAAGGACCGTCAAGGAAAAGCATCAGCCGTTAACCGTTTGGTGTCAGATGCGGCTCACCAAAACCTGCTATTGACTGACGCCAACGTTACGATGGATCCTGGATCGGTGCGTTGCATGGTGAAACACTTGTCCGATCCCAACGTGGGTGCGGTTACGGGCATCGTTCGATTGATCGGCAGTGACAAAGAATTTCGATCTGGCGAATCTCTCTATTATCAGTTGGAACGCCGGATCCAGCAGGCCGAATCAAGTGTTGGGAGCGTGATCGGTGTCGACGGTGCGATGTATGTCTTGCGCCGAGAATTGTTTGAACCGTTGCCCCAAGACACCATCTTGGATGACTTCTTGATTTCGATGAACGTTCTGCGGTCAGCAAAGCGAATCATTTTCGAACCCACGGCAACGGCGACTGAAACGGGCACACTTTCCGCTCGTCAGGAATTCAATCGTCGAATACGAATTGCGGCGGGTGCTGTCCAGTTATTGCGGCGTGGCAACGTCCCACGATGGAACCAGTACTCGATTTGGCTCCAGTTTTTGTCGCACAAATTGTTGCGTTGGGCGTCCCCCATACTGATTGCGGTCTTGCTAGCGTGCAGTTTTGCGATCGCATCAATAAGCTTCGCCTATGAGTTCATTTTTTATGGAGAGCTGGTGGGAATTGCCATCGCTGCCGTGGTTTCTGCTGTGCCGAAGTTTCGAGCCACCTCAATTGGCAGCGTTGTGTTTTACTTCTCGATGAGCCAGGTTGCGATCGCGATTGGGCTCGGACGCGGCCTGCTCAATCGACAACCTCCCCAGTGGGAAAAGGCCCAGCGAGTGAATCGCTCGTAGCAACCTTGATGGCTCGTCGAGCCAACTGCCCCATCACCAGATTGGGGGTAAATTTCTTCACGGCGATGACTTTCAACGGCGACAAACGGCTAGGTCGCTTGACTTGAAGTGGCTTGCGCTGGTAGTTCGACCAGAGATATAGAGACGGTGTCTCAAGTTTTCTCTTGGAGATGGATCGAAGTGTTTTCTAATGCCATGGGTTTCTTGAAGCTTTTTCGAACGCCACCATCTCACGCTCGCCGATCCGTTCGCAAATCACTTCGTTCCGAGCATCTCGAGAATCGGTGGGTTTTCAGCGGCCTTCCCGTAATCGAATCGACAGCACTCGATGTTTCGATTGAGAGCCAGCCTGTATCGGAAGGTGCTGGTGAAAGTCTTGCGGCAAGCCCCGTTGAGTTGGTGGCAGCGACTTCGAACGAGCTTAGACCGTTTTGGACGAAGGTTGGTGATGAGCCTAGCTTTGCGCCGGACTGGTACGCCAACAAAGGCCCCGTAACGTTACACGTGCACTACGACCAAGCGATGACTCCAGCCGAAAATGGAGCAGCGTTAAAAAGTGTGCTTAGCAATCTGTCGGCGGGCGAGCACATTCAAATCCACGCTGGCGAATACTTTGTGGATTCGTTCTTTACGATCACAGCAGCAGGTACAAGCCAGAACCCCGTCACGATTGCGGGAGCGCCGGGCGAAGAAGTTGTCATCACGCGATCAGACGTGAGACAAAATGTTGTGAACATTTTCCCGTCCGAGTATTTAATTATCGAGGGAGTGGAACTGCTGGGCGGGTCGACGGGAATCAAGTTGCAGGAAGTGAATCACTTCATGCTGCATAACGTCGAAATCTCGGACACCGACGGAAACGGCATCGCAGCGAACTCCAAAGACACCTCGTACCTCTACTTCATTGACAACGAAATCCATGACACGGGTGGCAATGGGGAGGGCCTTTACCTCGGAGCTCACGACGGATCGCATATTACGCATCATTCGTACGTGATTGGAAATTACATCTATAACTTAAACGCCAGGGATGTCGGGCAAGGCGATGGCATCGAGATCAAAGATGGATCTTATGCAGTCACCATCAAGCACAACTTTGTTCAGAACACAAACTATCCGGGCATCATTGTCTATCGCACCGGACGTGGGATCGAGGACCGAAACGTTATCGAAGAAAACGTTGTCATCAACTCGAACGACACCGCGATCCAAGCGACTGCCGACGCACTGATTCAAAACAACTTGATTGTCACCAATCGAACTGGTGTATTGTCCAAACCGTTTACTACCGTTCCGCAGAACCTTAGCATCATCAACAATACCATTGTTGCTGGAACCGACGGTATCCGGACATTTGGTTGGGACGGCAATGAAGCCGTCAACAATGTGTTTGCAAACAACGCAGTTTACTCTGCCGCTTCACGTCCGATTCCAAATGGACTTGGAAATGCAATCTCGACCGGAAACGCGGTGGTTACCGATCTCACTGAAACGTTTGAGAACATTCGTCTGGATGTGCCACGCTGGGACGCAACGCCCCTGGCCAATACCGAGCTGATTGGAAAGGCCGACCCGCAGTATGCGCCGGAAAGAGATTTGCTAGGGAATATCCGCGTCACCGGCAATGATGTTGGCGCGATCGACTTCGCTGAATCCGGCGGCGAATTACCGGAACCCGAAGCACCGGCCGATGGAGTCTACGGTCGTTTTGATTTTGGAACCGAAACGTCGCCCGTCGAACCTGGCTATACGCGGATCTCAGCACTGAACCAGTACGACTACACCAACGACTATGGCTGGCTAGAGGGCGTTATTGGATCGCGTGATCGAGTCAATGCCGATGACCTTAATCGCGACTTCAATCACGTCCCATCAGGGTCCATGACCTTCGCTGTAGAGGTTCCCAACGGCATCTACCAAGTTAACATGGTCGTTGGTGACGCAAGCTATGAAAGCAACGGAATTGAGGTCGAGATTGAACGTCAACTTGTTGACACCATTTCGACAGCCGCCGGTGAATTTGCAAACCCAACCTATGAAGTTGAAGTGAAAGACCGCCTCTTGTCGCTGCGACTGACGCGAGCGGCAACTGGCTTTGCAATAATCAATTCGCTTCAGGTGACTCGAGTACAGCAGACGACACCGGCCGTGATTGTTGGACCTGGCGACATTTTGTCCACGACGGAGTCGCAAGGCACAGCGACGTTCACCGTCGAACTAAAGTCTCGGCCGATCGCCCCCGTTACGATCGACATTCGTTCAAGTGATGATACCGAGGGGACCGTGTCGACACCTCAACTGACGTTCACCAGCCAGAATTGGAATCTGCCACAAACGGTCACGGTGACGGGAGTCGACGATGACGTGCGCGATGGTGACATCAGCTATCAAGTCATCACTTCCAACACGGCCAGCGCTGATCCAAATTACAACGGCTTGGTGGTCGACGATATATCGCTAAGCAACATCGACGATGAAATCATGGATCCTGATTCGAGCCTTCGTTTTGATTTTGGGACCAGCAGTTCACCGGTTGAAACTGGCTATGCGCAAGTCACTCCCCTGATCGAATATGAAAGCACACGGGGATACGGATGGCTAGACGGCAATGTCGGATCACGGGACCGCATCAATGGAAACCCAGTCGATCGCGACTTCAATCATACGTCGTCGGGTTCGATGATTTTTGCAGTCGATGTGCCAGACGGAGAATACCAGGTTAAGGTGACGGTCGCGGACCCTTTGTATCCAAACCGTAACATGCAAGTTGTCATCGAAGGACAAACCGTTGACACCCTATCGGTCGACGGAGGCGATTCGCTGACGCGAACTTTTGACACGGTTGTGCGCGACGGCCAATTGACACTAACGATGGTGCGAGGCACCTTGGGATTTGCGATCATCAACTCGCTCGAAGTGATTCCCAAAAGCAGTACCGGTCCTGGGGTCTTGGTGAAAACGAACTCGGGGCTGCTAACAACCGAAAGCGGTGGCTCGGCTCAGTTTACGGTCGAATTGAGTGCCCCACCAACGGCCCCCGTGACAATCTCACTTGATTCAAGCGACCAAACCGAAGGCGTGCTATCGAAAACACAACTCGTATTCAACGCACAGAATTGGAATCTACCGCAAACGGTCACAGTGACGGGAGTCGACGATGACGTGCACGACGGTGACATCAGCTATCAAATCTTGACGTCAGCAACATCCAGCATTGACCTGGCCTACCAAGGTCTTGATGTCGACGACGTTTCGTTGATCAATACAGACGACGATCCTGCCGATGTCGAATACGAATCCGTTGCCGCCTTCGATTTTGGCAGCAGTAGCTCGCCGGTTGAAAACGGTTATTCGCAGGTCGTGCCAACGGATCGATACAGTGCCGTGACGGGTTATGGGTGGCTGAGCGGTTCGGTTGGGTCACGCGACCGAGTTGATGCGACGGACCTTGACCGAGACTTCAACCATGTCGCATCCGGAGCGATGGTCTTTGCGGTTGACCTTGCCAATGGTGTTTACCGCGTGACCGTCTCGATTGGCGATCGTTACTATGGACACTCAGGGATTGGAATTTCGATCGAAGGTGAAACGGTTCAAACAGTTTCGGTCGGCCCAAACGAGTTCATGAGCGAGAGCTATTTCGCAACGATCGCCGACGGTCAGTTGACGCTAAAGTTGAGTCGCGGGCAAAGCGGTTTCGCATTGCTGAACTCGCTATTGATTGAGCGGGAAGTGTAGGGGATTGCTCAAGGCAAGTGCCAACGCCATTCTTTGGCACGGCTTCTTTCCTGAATCTTGAGTTCCATGCGGATTCTGTATCACCACCGAACGTTAGGCGACGGCGCCGAAGGGGTTCATGTTGCCGCCATGATTGCCGCATTTCGGCAACTTGGGCATCAGGTTCGCGTGGTTGCTCTTGCCGGTGACCCGATTGCGGTTGGCGATAGCTCCGCGGCAGACACGTCGCCGACGAACACGACTGATACAAGTCGGTCCGGACCGGATATCAAAGCGGGCAGCCGAACACGCAAGATGCTGTCGTTTTTCGCGGGTTTGCTTCCCGGAGTGACGTACGAACTAGCCGAGTTGGCTTACAACGTTCCGGCAAAATGGCGATTGAAGCGAGCGGTGCGGTCCTTTCGCCCCGACATGATTTACGACCGATACAACAGTTTTTCCAGTGCCGCCGTCGACGTTGGAAAGGCCACGCGCATTCCCGTCTTCCTGGAAGTAAACGCGCCCGTGGCCCTCGAACGGACGATGGCCGGCGAGAATCGCCCGCTTCGGCTTGATCGTTTGGCCCAAAGCTACGAACGACACATCTGCCAAAACGCAGACCGAGTCATCGTTGTGTCGACTCCGCTAAAGTCATTCTTGGTCGACGAACGGGGCGTCGAATCCGATCGAGTTTTGGTGCTTCCCAACGGCGCGAATCCTGTTCAATTTGACCCAAATCGATCCGGAGACATCGTTCGCAAGCGTTATCATCTTGGCGACTCTACGGTGATTGGATTCATTGGCATTCTGCGGCGATGGCACGGAGTCGACTTGTTGATCGATGCTTTTGCGAAGATCCAATTGCCAGTCACCCCGCATCTACTGATCGTCGGAGACGGACCGATCCAGCAAGAACTAGCCGAACAAGTGGCGGCGAAGGGCCTGCAGAATCGCGTGACCTTCACCGGACGGGTGCCGCATGACCAGATGCACGACTATTTGGCAGCGATTGATATCGCCGTCAGCCCCAAAGCTACGTTCTATGCATCCCCCATGAAAATCCTTGAGTCCATGGCGATGGGGATCCCGACGGTCGCCGCAGACACGCAAAACATTCGAGACCTGATCGTGGACGGTGAGGATGGTTTGCTTTTTCGGCCAGGGGACGCGACGTCTTTGGCCGAAGTGATTGAGCGACTTGCAAGATCCCCCTCGCTTGCACGGAAAATCGGCAATCAAGCGAGGCAAACGATCGAACGCGATCGGAATTGGCTTTCGATTGCCAGCGAGGTAAAGGCTGCATTCGATCGCCTTGGGCTGGCGACTGATATCTGATTCCGCAGCACATGAGTTCGATCTGGGCAATCGCGCGACTTTCGCAGTTTTTTGGGCCGGTCGCGACATTTGGCGAAGATGGATTGGCGATTAGTCCGATGATAGCCAGGTGTCCACTGCATGCACCGCAGTGAATTCGGTGCACGAACGTGCATCTTTCTTTTGGATTCAGCCGCAATTAAGGGGATGCTGGCCTTGGCTTTCGCCCATCAGGTTGGTAAATTTTCCGCATGTTCCGAATAATCATCCTCGCCGCGATGCTTTGCACGGTTGGACTGACGTCCGCCGAGGCCGGCATTTTGACGCAATCGCCGGATAAAATCCGGGGAGACGTCGAGGCACTGGATGGATTTGTGCCATCAGCACCGGAAGAACTGCCGCGAGTGCTGGAGGGCAGTGATTTTGATCTCGCCATCTGTGCACCGGCAAACCAAAACAGTGCCGCGCAGCCGGCTGCCTTGGTTGGGTGGACGTTTTGCGTTGAATTGCCCGTTGCGGATTTAGTCGCTTTGACTGAGCGATCACCACGCGATCCCCATCGAAGAGGTTTGCTAAGACCTTCGTAGCGTTTGCAAATTCGAACCGAAAATGAATTTCAAACTCTACGATTTTACTTAGGAAACTTAATATGAAACGCGTTCTATCTGTTTTGGCCTTGATGGCAATCGCTACCGCCGCACAAGCTGGCGTTATCGTCCAATCGTCGTTGGTTGTTACCAACTTGCGACTCGTGCGTGCAGACGGCACGTTGCTGCAAGCAGGTGTCGACTATCAATTGACCCCTTCGCCGCCAACCATCAGCGTCAACCCCAGCCAAGTTCCCGGCAGTGCCTTCGGTAGCGCGACCGCAACGTCGGTCGGCAACGTTCTGACGCTTCCTGGTGTTACCGGCACAACCGTTGCTGGCTTGAACTTGCCAGATTCGTTCACTGGTGCAGTCAACGAAGCACTTGCAAGTATCACTAGCAACAGCAGTTTCACCGCTGCTAGAAACCTGAGTGGTGTCAAGGCTTTGTTTGACGTTCAAGCGTTTGTCGACGTTTCGCGCCCCGTTACAGGTGCCAACCCTGACCCGACCTTGCCTCTAGGAAACGGCCGTGGCGAAACTGAACTGACGTTCGGCGTAAGCGGTTTCGGAGCGAACAACTTGAACGTTATCCTGGTTCCACCAGCCAACTTCAACTTGGTTCAAAATGGCATTGGCCGCAAGGAAAGCGGTCCAACCTCTTTCACGACCCAGTCGTTCAACATCGAGGTCAACCGAACTTACGGTTTGACTGCGACCCAAACTTCGACTGCTGCTTTCAGTGCAGTTCCGGAACCAAGCTCGATCTGCATCTTCGGTGCAATGGGTGTTGCTGGTTTGGCCATGAACCGTCGTCGCAAGGCTGTTAAGAAGGCTTAGTTTGCCTTCTGACCTTTACGGTCATATTCGGACAGTAGAAAAGGGTTTGCAGCGTAAGTTGCAAACCCTTTTGTCGTTAGTCAACTCGATTTCCCAACGTGTGCAGCCACCATTGACTTGATGCTTCAATGTCATCTGAACTCGCAATGACTAGGCGACGGGGACAGCCTGCATTAGCTTGGTTTTCAGCTCGCTTTTCATAGCTCAACGCTCCAAAGTTCAACGCGCCAAAGCCCAGCTCTTCCTGAAACGCCCTGAAATCCGCCAATGCCTGCAACGACCGCGCTTTAGAATTTAGCTGGCATAAAACACCAGCCCTGCTCGTTCGCGATGGAACCGCAGGCAACTCGGCACGCTGGTGCAATCACCAGCGCACACCGAAAGCCTTCATGACGCCAGACGTACTTGTGCGTGAGAGCATGCGAAATCGCGGTGGCCAGATCTTGCCAGCAAGTAGCTCAGCGAGACTGAGTTTCGGGCAGATATCGGCCAGGTGCAATCAATCCATGCGGGTCGATCGCATCCTTTAACTTGCGGACCAATGACTGATGCTGGCCGCTGCCGCGATGCAGCATGTCCATCGATCGTGTGCTCAATCGATAGGGGAGACATCCCATCTTGCTGCCCTCGTCGATCAGCTCGCGATAGCAAGCGTGAGCACGGTCGGCAGCCCCTTCTTGATCGGTACGATAAAGGACTGGAACGGTCGAATCGAACAGCCTTTCGGACAGGCTGGTCAGTGTGATCAGCGGTTCGATGCCATGCTTGGCACAAACCGTTCGGACCATGTCGATGTAGGACTGGACGTCGGCTTGCCGCATCGGCACAAGGGGGCTGTACCAGATCAGTCCGCAGCCATTCCTCGCAGGATTGATTTCGGATTCGTCGGGCAACGCTTCGCCTTGCAGCCAATAGGCCAGTGGGAGCGCAACCCGCCGAGGGATTCCATCGGCGAGATCCAGCAAAGCGTCGATAGAGTCAACTTGTTTCGCTACGACTTGATGCTTGGCGGGCAATAGCCTTGCCAGTTTCTTGACAGTCGCCAAACGCCCTCGATTGAAAAACATTGGACGCGAACTTGATGCCGGCAGCATCCGCTTTAGCTCACGTCGAACCGACCGAATCATCGAGGCCGGACAGTGAATGATACCGGCCGCAGTCCATGCAGTGACGCTGGCTCCGCGAGCAAGTTCGTCGCAGAGTTCTTGCGACATTATCCCTTCGCTATCGACCTGGTCGTTTGGATAGGGACGAGACATTGACAGCACGCGTCGATCGTTCATCAGATTGACGCCAGCCACAATCGCGCCGAGTCCGGAAAGCACTTCTCGCAACGATTCAACAATGTCACCGAGTGATTCATCATCGGCAATTTGAAGGAAAAACGCTTCGGTATGTTGAGCTCGACGCCGCAGCGTGAAGACAGCTTTTGTGACAATTCCGAAATTACCTTGGCTGAACATCCCATCAAGGTACGGCCCGATGCCCCATCGATGAGCGCTGCCGATCAGGTCGGCGCCAAGGCTGTGAAGCCCCGATCGATAGAGACTGCCATCGGGAAGGACAGCCTCGAGCGACGTCAAAGCCTGAAAATGGTCCGTGGTTGGTGTTAGCCCGTAGCCGCGTTCCAGTGCATTGCCAAGAATCGAGCAATCGGGGCCGCCGCCGTGAACGGGGACAAGCAAATCAAGGTTGCGATCCTGTAGGTAACGATAAAGCATCTGCTGAGTCACGCCGGGCTCGATTTCAACGATGCCGAGCGTTTCGTCAACGATGCGAATGGCCGTTAAATCAGAGAGCTCGAGAACAGCTTCGCCGTCGCCACAGGGACTAGCCGCGCCGTATCCCCAATTTCGTCCTGTGCTAATCGGGTAAATCGCAACTCGGTTTTCAAGTGCGATCAACATGATGTCAGCGATTTGCTCACTTGAACTTGGCTTCAAAATGACGCTGGCACGATGAGTCGATCCAATCGCATTTTCGCCATGCTTATCGACTTCGTTTCGTTCAACCACGACACGGTCGGCGCCGATCAAATGAGTCCACGAAGCAATTGCTTGGGTAAGATTCGATGGTTCGCTTCGTTGGAAGCCGGTGACCGGCACGGAATCGAATGAAGGCGAAACGTGATGAAGATTGGATTGGGACGTCACGATGATTTGTTTCTTGCGTGGAAGAGCGGATCGCAGCTAGTCGCTGACGAAAGCTAGCTCACCAATCACTTTTGTGGCAAGACAATTCCGCGGCCACTCGTTCCACCAGATTCGCATATGCGGAATGTTCGGCCTGTAGGGCCTGTGTTGCTAGCGTGCCTTGTTTGCCATCGCTGAATCCAGTTCAGACGCTGATTCTCGCCTGCGTGCTTCCGGTTTGATCGGAAATTGCGAGTCTGCCAAAGACTGGGAAAAGAACTTTCGGTCGTCACTCTCGATCGGAAACGGCTTGAAGGTGCTGGGGGAAAAGTCACCTTCGAAGTAATAGCTGCGGTATCGAGGACGGCAGTTTTCGTAATTGTTGAGTGCGCCGATGACAGCAACCCCCGGCCGCCCTTCGACAGCCGCAAATTCCATTTCTTGGCCAATCTGTTCGAACCCGAGCGCATGCTGGTAGAACTTTGCATGCCGAGGGTGAACGATCGCGGCCAAGTAATCCAGGCCATGAAAGCGAGCAAAGTAACATAGCAATCGAGTCAGTTGAGCAAAAATCTCACCCGGTTTGTCATAGGTCGGATCGACTGCCAATGAAGTGATTTCGCCGACTCTTGAAACCTGTCGACGTCGGCCGACTGCGCGGGGATAGCTAGATTCAATCGGCAAGCCTTTGGCGCCGTCCATCACCAGAGTCACGGTGCCAACGACCGCATCGTTTACCAACGCAACGAACACCTGCGAATTGCCTTGCAAGTGATATGGCAGGACTCGCATTTCTTGATGCGAGTCTGGGGTTTCCGTGTATTTGGCGAGCCCCACTTCCATATACCGGCGTTGCAGCAGCTCAAACGCTGCGCGCCACTGCGGACGAGTCGATGCGGTCTGATACGTCACGCCGCCAGCCATTCCAACACGACCGAGTCGCGACGTCGAAGGCTCGGTGAACCGCGTACTGGCACTCGCCTGTGAAGCGACGTCTTGTTGACGTGACCGTAATCTTGCGACAGCATTTCTGGCCCATGGATTGTCTCGCGATCCTGGTGATGCAGGCCTCTCCGTTGAATCGAGAGCCGATCGCACCGAGGCGAATCCAAACGCTTCGGGTCCGATACGAAGTTCGGCCATGCAATGGGGGGCCTTGTCCATGGAATATCGCAATCAATCGGTGACAAAAACTTGAGGCACAGGCGGTCGCCCGAGCCCCAGAGAAGTAGGCAGTTGCGTAACCCGGGGCCAAACGGCTTCGAGTTTTTCTAAAGTTCTGTCTATCCAAATTCGCAGACCGAAGTCCAGCTTGGTTTGCTGGCCAAACCGACATTTCTTCCCAGTCCCCCAGTTTGATTTGCTGCCCTAATCACTAAACTAAGCGCCGCAACTGAGCGTTCACCTCCATAAAACAAGCAGTTTTCCCCAATGGCTTCGGATTCTTGCACCCAATACCTGGCGTCAGTTCGCGATCGTGAAAGCTTGATCGGGGTAATTGGGCTTGGTTATGTCGGATTGCCGCTGATCGATGCATTCATTTCGGCTGGCTTTTCATGTCTTGGCATCGACGTTGATCAAACCAAAGTCGACACGCTGAAGGATGGCAAGAGCTACATCAAGCACATCGACGACAAAAAAATTGGCGTTTGGTTGTCGAAGGCGAAATTTGACGCCACAGCCGACATGGCTCGCATGAGCGAACCGGACGCACTATTGATTTGTGTCCCCACTCCTTTGGATGACGCGCGTGATCCAGACCTAACCTATGTGATCCAAACCTGCGAAATGATCGCGAAGGTTCTGCGACCAGGCCAACTGGTGGTGCTTGAGAGCACCACATATCCGACGACCACTCGCGACGTCATGATTCCGATTTTGGAAAAGAGCGGCTTGAAGGCTGGCGTTGATTTCTTTGTCGCCTACAGTCCCGAACGTGAAGACCCGGGGAATCCCAACTTCTCGGCCGCCGGTATCCCTAAGGTTGTCGGTGCGATCAACGACGAGAGCCTGCAGATTGCTTGTGCTCTCTATGAATCGGCAGTTGCGGGGACCGTACCGGTTAGCAGTTGCGAAGTGGCCGAAGCAGCGAAAGTGCTGGAAAATATTTATCGTGCGGTCAACATCGCTTTGGTCAACGAATTGAAGATTCTCTTCGATCAAATGGACATCGACGTCTGGGAAGTCATCAACGCGGCAAAGACGAAACCGTTTGGGTTTCAAGCGTTCTATCCAGGGCCTGGCCTGGGTGGGCACTGCATTCCGATTGATCCGTTTTACTTGTCATGGCTTGCTCGCAAGCAAGGTCTCAATGCTCGATTCATTGAACTGGCGGGCGAAGTCAATCGCTCGATGCCTCAGTACGTGATCTCGCGCACGGCCGAATTCTTGAACGAAGCAAAGAAGCCGATCAACGGCAGCAAGATTTGCATGCTTGGCATCGCGTACAAGAAAAACGTTGATGACCCACGAGAAAGTCCTTCATTCGATCTGATGAAGATCCTGTTGGCAGCCGGCGCGGAATTAACGTATAGCGATCCGCACGTGCCATCGATGCCAAAGATGCGGCACTACGACTTGCCCCCAATGAAAAGCCAAACGATTACGCCAGAGTTTCTTGCTAGCCAGGATGCTGTGATCATTGCAACCGACCATACCGATTTCGACTACGACATGATCGTCGAACACTCGGCATTGGTCGTCGACACTCGCAACGCGACGGCCGACGTTTTGGCCAACCGTGAAAAAATCCGTAAAACTTAGTGAGCTGATGACTATCCAACCAAAGAACTATCTGGTTACCGGCTGCGCTGGATTCATTGCGTCGCGTGTTGCCGCGATGTTGCTTGAACAAGGCCACCATGTCGTCGGCGTCGACAACATGAACGACTACTACGACGTGTCGTTGAAACAGCACCGTGTGGATCAGTTGAAAAGCGATCGATTCACGTCGCACACGATGGACATTGAAAACGAAGCCGAAGTTGAATCCATCTTCGATGCGACCAAATTCGATGCCGTGTTGAATTTGGCGGCTCGCGCCGGTGTTCGCTACAGCATGGAAAATCCACGCGTCTACATGACGACCAATCTGTTGGGCACGCTTAACCTGTTGGAATCGATGCGGAAACGTAACGTATCAAAAATGGTCTTGGCGTCGACTTCGTCGCTATATGCCGGCCAACCGATGCCGTTTGACGAATCTTTACCCGTCAACACGCCGATCTCGTCTTACGCCGCGTCGAAGAAGGCTGCCGAGATGCTGGCTCATTCGCATCATCATTTGTACGAAATGGACATTTCCGTCTGTCGTTACTTCACGGTCTACGGGCCTGCGGGACGACCCGACATGTGCATTTTCCGGTTCATTCACTGGATCGCACAGGGCGAGCCGATTGAATTGTTCGGTGACGGAACTCAGTCCCGCGACTTTACGTACGTCGACGACATCGCGCGCGGCACGATTGCGGCGCTGCAACCGGTTGGGTTCGATGTCTTCAATCTGGGCGGCGGGAACGATCCGGTAAGTCTTCTTGAAGTCATCGCAAAACTAGAAGCGTTGCTGGGCAAGAAGGCGAAACTAACTCACCGCGAATTCCATAAAGCAGACATCGTCACGACTCAGGCCAACGTGTCCAAGGCAAAGACGGTTCTTGGTTGGAAGCCCTCGGTCGGATTGGACGAGGGATTGGCCGCATGTGTTGATTGGTATCAGAAAAACCAACCCTGGTCCGCCAACATTCAACTTCCCTAATTGTGGCCGACGACGCAAAGTCGCTGCTGCGTTCGACCGTAACGTCTGCTTAGGAAAAACTCTTGCCCAAACGTTTTGCCATTGTTGCTGGCGCTCGCCCGAACTTCATGAAGATCGCGCCGATCCTTCGTTCGCTGGACGCTCGTCCCGGTTTAAGCACAACGCTGATTCATACCGGACAACACTATGACCACAATTTGTCAGACGTGTTTTTTGATGAGCTTGGCATTCGACGACCAGACTTGTCGTTGAACGTGGGATCAGGGTCGCATGCCAATCAGACCGCGGACGTGATGATCGCGATCGAGAAAGTGCTGGTGGATGCGGCGAGCGAAGGCAAGCCGTTTGATCGCCTAGTCGTCGTTGGCGATGTCAACTCGACCATGGCGGCCGCCATTGCGGCGACAAAAGTTCATGTACCGGTCGCTCACGTCGAAGCCGGATTACGAAGCTTTGACCGGTCGATGCCCGAAGAAATCAACCGTATGCTGACGGATTCGATTTCGGATCTGTTGCTGTGCAGCGAGCCTGCCGGTGTGAAGAACTTGTTGCGCGAAGGCCATGATCCGTCGCACGTTCACTTGGTCGGCAATGTGATGATCGACACGTTGCTAGTGCATTTGCAAAGTGCCAAAAAGCAGGACACGCTAAGCCGACTTGGGTTGGCGGCCAAACAATACGGCGTGGTGACACTGCATCGACCATCGAACGTCGACAACCCCGAAATGCTGAAGGAACTACTAGAGGTTCTGGTTGGCATTTCCAGTCGCTTGCCGCTGGTTTTCCCGGTCCATCCGCGTACGAAGGCTCGGATCACCGAGTTTGGTTTGGATTCTTTGCTGGCCAGCAGCGACCAGTTGCAATTGCTCGATCCGCTGGGGTACTTGGACTTTTTGTGCCTGACTTCTCAGGCCAAAGTGATCGTGACAGATTCGGGGGGCTTGCAAGAAGAATCGACGGCGCTAGATGTCCCATGTTTGACGATGCGCGAGAACACAGAACGTCCTGTCACGTGTGACGAAGGGTCAGGCATCTTGATTGGCCAGTCACCTGAAATGCTTCGCGAGCAACTCGAAGCGGTTTTGGCTGGTACGTATAAAGACGGCAAATGCCCCAAGCTGTGGGACGGAAACGCCGCGGATCGTATCGCGGATATTCTGGTTGCGAGTGTGCCGGAACGCGATTCGTCGCAAGCCGATTCTCGGGCATCGTGATGCCGGTTGCCGATTTACAGATCGAAGTCCTAACATCGCCCGAACGATGGGACGAGTTTTCGCAAGCGATGCCGGACGAGTGCTGGGCGACTCAGCTAGCGGGGCACTGCGGTGAATGGATCAAGAGCCTCGAAGATGGATTCGGGCACTCGATCTACTTGCTATCGGCTACGGACTCGGGTGCAACCGTTGGTTTGCTTCCGCTGGTGTTTGTTCGTGGGCCGGTGTTTGGAAAGTTCTTAGTTAGCTTGCCTTATCTGAACACAGGCGGCGTTTGGGGACTGACGCCGGTCGTCGCCAGCAAGTTGGTCGATGCTGCATGTGACTTGGCGGACCAGTTTGACGTCAAACATCTCGAACTTCGCGGGGAGCAACCGATTGAACACGCGAAGTTCAATTTCGAGCGCACCGAGAAAGTCCACATGCGATTGCCTTTGCCTGAAACGGCTGGGGCGTTCGATAAATCGCTAAAGTCAAAGGTTCGTAGCCAGGTCAAGAAAGCGGACGAACACGATTTGGCAGTCGAGTTTGGTGGTGCCGAGAAACTTGACGATTTTTACCGAGTGTTTGCGCGCAACATGCGTGACTTGGGAACCCCGGTCTTTTCGAAGAAACTGTTTGCAGCGATCATCAAGCACTTCGATGGAAACGCCGAGTTTTGCGTGGTCCGAAAATCGGGTTTAGCGATTGCCGCTGGGCTGATCACTCATGTTCGTGGTGTTAGCGAGGTGCCAAGCGCCAGCAGTTTGCGCGAGTTCAATCGCACAAACGCAAACATGTTGATGTATCAACAGATGATCCACCGCGCGATCGAGCGAGGCAGTTCGACGTTTGATTTTGGTCGCAGCAGTCAAGGCAGCGGCACGTATCGGTTCAAAGCCCAATGGGGTGCTCAGCCGCATCCTGCGGTTTGGCAGTACTACGTTCGTAAGGGCGATCCTGACAGCATGCGTCCGGATGCGGACGGAAAGAAGACGCTGGTTCAAGTCTGGCGAAAGCTGCCGGTGTGGCTGACGCGAGCGATCGGTCCAGCAATCGTTCGAGGGATACCTTAACAGCAGCGCATTTAACGGCAGCGCATGACGACTATCGTCAATGATCCAGCCATGACTGATGATAAACGGGGCCTCATCGAATCTCGACGCGCACGACGTTGGCGTCTAGCGTTTTGGTTGTCTTGGTTCGTGTTCGCAATCATTGGCTTTGCGACCTCCATTCCCACGGTGCGAGGTTGGTTGATCGCTCCATTGCACGTTCACGACGCCGCGGCGCAAGGTGACGTGGCCTACGTTATGGCGGACGGCCCCGCCGTTTGGGAGCGTTTGCGGGCGGCATCGGATCTGTTTCACGAGGATCGCGTTTCACAGATCTATTTGCTGCGCGAAGACGAACTGTCCAGTTTCAACTACGTTCGGCACCAAAAAGAATCGAGGCTTCAACGCGAGATCGACTACCTCGGGTTATTCGGCGTACCCGCTGACCGAATCGAATCGGTAGAAGTCGATCGTAACGATTGGTTAAGCTCGCGAAGCGAGGCCGTTGGATTGGCCAGAAAACTTCGAAGCCCGACCAGAATCGTCGTCGTGACGTCATCACCGCACACTCGGCGAAGCCAATTGTGCTTTCGCCGCGCATTCGGACCTGACGACAAAATTGCGATCTACGCAGCCAGCGAGCCGAGTGAGAGCAGCGAAACGTTCTCGCCGATCTGGATTGAGTACGCCAAATTGCTAGTCTATTGGATATGCGTTTAACCGGACCTTGTTAGTCTATGGGCTATCGCTTGAAAACGCCCCGGTCACCCCGGCGCCATGCCAGTAACTCTCCCTAACTCCCCCGAACATTTGATGAACCACTCTCGAAATTTTGTTCTCACCGGTGTCTTGGCAGTGACTGTCTTGGGACTTGGCTTTTGCGGCTATCAACAACTGGTGGGCGCTCAGGAACCGCTGCTCCCCGGACAAAGCCGCGATACGACAACCACCGTGACCGACGAGGCCCGATATGGCGATGTGCCAAAATCGGCACTGTTGACCGAACGTGGCCGACAGTTGGCCGAAGAACTTGGGCATCTGGAGCGTAGCAAGGCGACGCTGGGCGAGAAGCATCCATCGCGACCTGCAATTGAGAATCAAATGGAGGCCATTCGCCGCGAGCTGACCGCTTGGTCGTCTGTGCCACCGAGCGGGTCACCGAGCGGGTCACAGGGCAATCAAGATGTTGTTGCCCTCGGCGACGAGGTCACACCCCTGATGAACGAAGTCGATCTTCGTCAATTGGTGTTGCGTCTGAGCGAGCGGGTCGCGCGACTGGAACAGAAGGTGATCATCCTGGAACGTACCCGGCGGTAAATAAAGTTTCCGAAGCAGTCCTATCGACTTGGCGGCTGGGAATTTAGTAGGTCATGTACAGATGGCATCAGACATGGACGATTGTCGATGCAATGCCTTTGGTACGTGACTACTTTCTTCCTTCCAAATAAATCGAGTGCGATGCTCTGGAACATTGCCACGCGGACTTTGTTTCACGACCGCGGGAAACTCGTGGCGGGACTTGTTGGCGTTATTTTCTCAGTCGTGCTGGTCAACATCCAAGGTGGCCTGTTCTTTGGTTTGATTCGTAAGGCTAGCCTGCTAATCGACAAAGGGAATGCAGACATTTGGGTTGGCCATCGAGGCATGCACAATGTCGACTTTCCACACGATATTCCCGAGCGATGGATTCACCGAGTCCGCAGCATCCCCGGCGTCAAAGAAGCCGAACCGATGCGAATCAGTTTTTCGGAAATGTCGCTTCCGGGTGGCGGTTTCGAAGGCACGATGGTCGTCGGACTTAGCCCGAATTCGGATCTCGGTCGCGCCTATGAAATTTCCGAAGGTCCCCCCGATGCGTTAAGCCACGTTCGTGGCGTGATCGTCGATTCTTGTGACAACGACAAATTGCTGGATCCTGCACTAGGAGAGTTTCGCGAACTCGGTGGCCAGCGAGTCAAGATTGTGGGTAAGTCCTACGGGATCCTCAGTTTCCTGGTCACACCGTATGTCTTCACCACTTATGCCCAGTCGTCCGAATTCTCTGGCGGCGACCCAACGATGTCGTCTTATTTTCTGGTGCGACTTGCGCCGGGATCCAATGCAAAAGACGTTTGTAATGAAATCACTAACCGCTTGGGAGACGTTTCGGCGTACACGAGCGATGAATTCGCAAGTCTGAGCATCAATTACTGGCTGACGCGAACGGGACTAGGAATCAGCTTTGGTGCCGCGACGGCGCTCGGCTTGCTGGTTGGCTTAGTGATGGTTGCTCAGACGCTTTACGCGATGGTGCTAGATAGGATCAGCGAGTTTGCCACCCTGAAGGCACTTGGATCGACAGAGCGAGAGATATTGCTGTTGCTGGGTGCGCAGAGTTCATTGGTTGCCAGCATTGGCATCGTGATCGGGATGGTGACCAGCTTTGTGATTCAGCAAACCTTTAGCAGTCCGCGCGCCGAGATTATGTTCTCGCCAAAGCTTTACATCGGCAGCGGTCTTTTGGTATTCGTGATTTGTATCGCCGCCTCTGGGCTTCCGTACTTGCGCGTTCGCCAAGTCGACCCGCACTCGATCCTGCAAGGCTGACCCGAATTTCCATGGACACATCGAGTGCCAGCGAGCCATCGCCGCCCGACCATTACGTTTACGTCGATCCTTTGCGTTCGACGAGCAAGGATACAGTTTCACAGGACGCCGTTTCACAAAAACCGCTATCCGAGGCTGTGCTGCATGCCCAGGGTGTGAAAAAAGCATATGTCATTGGCGGAAAAAAACACTGGGTGCTAAACGGTGTCGATTTTTTCGCTCACGCGGGCGAATGCGTGTTTTTGTCGGGACCATCGGGCAGCGGAAAGAGTACGTTGCTGTCGATCATCGGTTGTTTACTGGATTGTGACGAAGGCGAGATCAACATCGCGGGCCAGCGTGCCGATCTACTGAGTATTTCACAGCGCACTGCAATGCGGCGAGTAAATATTGGATTTGTATTTCAGCGATTTCAACTGATTCGAGGACTATCCGCCAAGGACAACGTCTCGGTTCCGCTAACTCTGCAAGGCATGTCACTTTCGGATGCACGTGATCGTGCGAGTGAAATGTTGAAACGAGTTGGACTGGAAATGCACCGCGATCAGTTGCCGACGTCGATGAGCCCAGGGCAATGCCAACGTGTCGCGCTTGCGCGAGCAGTTGTGGCATCGCCGAAATTGCTGCTTGCCGACGAACCGACGGCGGCGCTGGACAGCAAATCGGGACAGGACGTCATGGAACTGCTTCGTGAGTTGGTTGAATCAACTGGCGCGGCCACGGTAGTGGTGACGCACGATCCTAGAATTTCCCGATACGCCGACCGCATCTGCGAGATCGAAAACGGATCGTTGTCATGACCCAGACTCACACCATCTTGTTGACGCTTGTCTTGTGTTGCTGTGGTATTGGCTTGGCGGAAACGCGCCGTCGTCAATCGATCCCAACACAAGACGAAGTCATTCGCCCGACGCCAACCCGGTTTGTTGGCGAGACGATCCGCGCGCCTGGACGGATCACCGGAACGACCGAAGACATCAGGCTGCACGCGCAGATCATCGAGCCCATTGACGTCATTCACGTGCAAATGGGCGATCGGGTCAAGGCCGGCGATCGCTTGGTCACGCTCGACCAACGTGGAATCCAGCACGAACGAGCGCTCGCGCAAGCAATGCTGGAAGAACGCGAAGCGAAACTTCGCCGGCTCGAAAACGGCGCTCGCGAAAGTGAAATCGAGGTTGCCCGGCGGGAATACGACGCGGCAAAATCACGCCTAGAGGGTGCGACCGCACGGTTTGAACGATCGCAGCGACTGTTTGATTCAAACGCTATTAGTGCTCAAGAACTCGAAGACGTCCAGTACGACTTGCGAACGTTGTCGGCTCTTGCGGCCGCCTCGAAGAACCAATTGCAGGTCTTGCAGGATCCGGCCAGAGCTGAAGACATGGCGGCAGCCAAGTCGAGCGTCGACGCTGCGAAAGCCGAGTTGATGATGGTCGACGACCGTCTGCGCCGCGCAGAAATCACCGCACCGTCGGATGGTACGATTTTGAAAATCGATGCGCGTAAAGGTGAACTGCCAGGCCAACCGCATGCTGATCCACTGATCATCATGTGCAACACCCAACATCAGCGAGCGTTGATCGAGATCGACGAGTTCGATGCGCTCCGCGTCTCACTGGGACAATTGTGCGAGCTTTCCGCCGATGGAATCGATGGCGTCGTTGCTCGCGGCAAAATCACCGAGATCGAACCTCGAATGGAACGCAAAAAACGCTACGGACAATGGGCGGGTGAACGAGTCGATTCATTCAGCCGCCGCGCCTGGATTGACCTCGATGACGACAGCCCAAAGCTGCCTGTTGGACTTCCGGTCCGCGCTCATATCGAAGTCGCGGAGTAAAAACCACACTCCCTCGCCGGCTTTAAGCCGAGGCGTAACCTTTGGGGTGTGACTGGTGCCACTTCCACGCCGTTTCAATGATCGACTTGACGTCGGTGTAACTGGCTTCCCAACCGAGCAGTTCTTTGGCCAGCCGAGCATCAGCGACCAGTTCCGGTGGATCACCCGCGCGGCGCAGTCCCATGACTTCGGGGATTGGATGACCGGTGACTTCACGGCACGCGTCAATGATTTCGCGAACGCTGGTGCCACGTCCTGTGCCAAGGTTCACGCACAAACCCTTGCCAGGTTCCAGACGCTCGAGAGCGGCTAGGTGAGCGGCTCCTAGATCGTCGATGTGGATGTAGTCGCGAATGCAGGTTCCGTCGGGTGTTGGGTAATCGTCACCAAAAACCGTGATGCTTTCGCGCTGGCCCAGTGCGACTTGTAAGACGATCGGGATCAAGTGCGATTCCGGTTCGTGATCTTCGCCGATGGTCCCATCGGGACGAGCCCCCGCCGCATTGAAGTATCGCAGCGCGGCGTACGCGAACCCGTAAGCGGCCGCGTAATCGGCGAGTGCTTTTTCGACGACTAACTTGGTGAACCCGTACGGGTTGATTGGATTTTGAGGAGTTGTTTCGGGAATCGGTACGATGTCGGGTTCACCGTAGGTTGCCGTCGTGCTGCTGAACACGATTTTCTTGACGTCCGCTTCTTTCATCGCGTCAAGCAATTCCAGCGCCGCGATCACGTTGTTGCGGTAGTACAGCGACGGATCGTTGACCGATTCGTTGACCAACGCGAAGGCGGCGAAGTGCATGACGGCATCGATTTTCTTGCCGCGAAGAGTCTCCACCAACTTGGCTCGATCGGCCAACTCGCCCTGGACCAACATTCCTTTGGGGACCGCTGCGGCGTGACCGCGTGACAGGTTGTCATATACCGTCACGGTATGGCCGGCGTCCGTCAGCAACCTGACCGCGTGAGAACCGATGTAGCCTGCGCCACCAACAACCAAAACATTCATAACAACAAGACAATTCAGAGGAACCCGGAAATTGAAAATGCTAAGCCGCCGGTTGGCCCGGGCGGTACCGCATAGACGAACAGGATAGATAGTCCCGAGCAAAGCCGAAAGGCATTTCGAAAATAGCGGTCGATGGCCAAACGCACCACCAAACTCCAGCAACTCGCGCAAGTCGGCCCGGTCCCCAAGACTGGCCAGGCCACGGAGACGCTCTGCACCGAGTTCTTGGACTACCTTCGTGGCGAATGCCATCTTGCGCCCAATTCGATTGCTGCGTACGGCCGCGACATGCGGCGGTTTGTTCAGTGGGTTGGCAAGCGGCGATTGGCCGATTTGACGATTAGCGAACTGTCGGCCTACATGGGCGTCTTGCGCACGTTCGATCTGGCCCCGGCGTCGATCGCCCGCAACATTGTGGCGGTGCGGACGTTCTTTAAGTTCTTGCAGCTTGAAGGGATCGTCGTCGACAACCCGGCCGAGCTGATCGCCACGCAAAAAATGTGGCAGCGAATCCCGTCCGTGTTGACCATCCGCCAAGTCGACAGGTTTTTGCGGGCGCCGAAGAAGACCGATGCGTTTTGGCTGCGTGACGTTGCGATGCTAGAGGTTCTTTACGCGACCGGTTGCCGAGCATCGGAAGTGTGTACGTTGCGTGTTCGCGACCTCAGCTTGGCCGATCGACACTTGAAATGTGAGGGTAAGGGCGGCAAGCAACGCATGGTGCCAATCGGTAGCGGCGCGATCACGGCGATCAATCGGTACTGTGCCGAACTGCGAGGCGAGCTAGCCGCAAAGATGCCGCATCCGCCGGAGGAACTGTTCTTGTCACGAAGCGGTCGACCACTCGATCGCATCCAACTTTGGCGACTGGTCAAACAGTACGCGAGGCGCGCGGGCATTGACTCGAAGATCAGCCCTCACTCACTGCGACATAGTTTTGCGACTCACCTGTTGGCTGGCGGAGCGGACTTGCGACAAGTCCAAGAGATGCTCGGTCACGCCAGCATTCAAACAACTCAGATCTACACTCACGTCGAACATTCGCGGTTAAAGAAAGTGCATCAGCAATTTCATCCGCGCGCTTAGTCTGATCCAACGGAACAGACTCTCGTTGACAACCGACTTATTGATCTGGGTCCGCGATGTTACGCGTCATCTCAGCTAAACGGGACTGGACGTCGAGCATCCGTTGCCACGCGGAGAGCTTCAGAACGACTTCCTGGTTGTTTTCTTCAGTGCGTGCTGATTCGATCAAACGATGCAAGCGTGACTGCAAGTAATCCAGGATTTCACACAACTGTGCTTTCTGTCCAGGCGAGAGTCCATCGGGAATTGATGGAACTTCAACGATCTGAATCACGTCAGCCGGCAGCGGGCTCTTCGCGTCCTGGCTTAACTGAACAATGATCGAACTCTCTGACGAGCTCATCTCGCGACTAAGAGTTGGGTTGTCAGTTCCCATCGCAGCCAACCGGGCCGCGATTTGCGATTCCGACCCGACCAACATCAAACTGCGTCCGACCGCGATCAAATCGCCGTGACGCAAGATCTTCAATTGGCATTCAGTGCCGTTGACCTTGGTGCCGTTGGTGCTGTCTAGATCCGTTAAAACCAATCGGTCGTTATCACGCTGGACTTTGAAATGACAACGGCTAACCCGTTCATCATTCAATTGAATGTCGTTGCCTTCTTCGCGTCCCACCGTAAATGGCGGGCTGAGGGTTTCGTAGATTTTGCCGCGGTCAGCGCCGTGCAAAATCTTCAGGGTCACGCCCGTCATGGGGCACTCCAGAGAAGAAGGTTCAGGATGAGCATCGATGATCGACCACAAGTATAGACGCGCTGGCGGGGCGAGTCATGATTTTTTGCGAATCCAAATCGGGTTTTGCGGCTGTCCATTTTGCAAATCGAAATCGGCGTCTACCAAACTTGGGCAATCACACATTTTAAGTAATCACTTTCAGGGCACGAGATCGCGACCGGATGATCCGGCGACGGGCCTCGGTTTTCCAGCATGACAATATCGCGTCGGCGACGGCGTCCCACGTCCATCAACATGTTTAAAAAGTCACTTCTTGATACGCGTCCGCTGCAACTGCAGGTGGCAAGGATGCCACCCGGCGGCAGTAGATCAACGGCTGACGCATTGAGCCGCCGGTAAGCGCGAATCGCGTTATCGACTTGGTGACGCGAGCCGGCAAATCGTGGCGGGTCTAGGATCACAGCATCAAATTTTTCGCCTCGTTCGCCCATCGCCTTCAACTCGTCGAAACAATCGGCGGATTTAAACTCCATGGATTCGACTTGGTTTCGCGCGGCCGAGGCACGTGCTGCTTCCAACGCGGATTCGCTGCTGTCGATTCCCAGAACCGATGCGGCACCGTGTTTGGCAGCCACCAATCCGAAACCACCTTGGTAACAGCACACATCGAGAACGCGTCGACCGGCCAAATACCCCGCAACCGTCAAGTGATTGAGTCGTTGGTCCAAGTAGCCGCCCGTCTTTTGGCCGCTTCGCAAGTCAACAGCCAAACGTAATCCGTTTTGTTGGTATTCGACCGGTTCATCGATTCCGGTGTCGCGGTGCCACTGCTCGATTGGTTCGACCCCTTCGTGTTTGGCCGTTTTGGGGTCGACCCGCACCATGATTGCTCGGCATCCAAGCGACTCTTTCAGGTGATCAAGGATTTCGTCTTTCCATCGCATCAGCCCGCCAGCCGTGAACTGGACACCCAGACAATCGGCATAGCGGTCGATAATGATGCCACTGAGAAGATCCGATTCGCTGAAACAAAGCCGTTCGGCAGCACCGGCGTCGGCTGGGCCAGTCAGCCGTCGACGGGCAACAGCCGCGTCGATTCGTGATTTCCAAAGTTCGGGGCCGATTTCGACGGATTGGTCGTAACCGTACAGTCGGATTCGCAGGCGGCTGGCGGGATTACAAATGCCTCGCGCTACCCAGTTTCCATCGTGATCCAGTACATCAACGACTTGCCCGCAGGCCAAATCACGCCCGTCTTCGGCCAAAGCGTGAGCGTGAACCCAAGGGTGACGCGCCAGAAACGGGAATTGCCGAGACGGTTTTAAACGCAACGAAACCGGGTCAGAGGAGAACGACGAACCGACAGAAGAAGCAGAATCCGACACGGAAGGGCCACCGATGAGGCAAAATGGACAGGGAACAGGCGAGAAGAACGGTCGATACGATGACGGATTTTCACGCAATGAAGAATCCCCATCAGAAACTTGCTTGGACAGCAAACGTGGATTTAAGCAGACTCTCTATCCGACAACCTCGAATTCTCGATAATCTAGGGTGACTCGGGGGGCTACAAATGGCTAGTCAAGCGTTAGAATTACCTAGACGATAAAATCCGAAGGTTGGATCATTCGCATCGGCGAATTCAGTTCAGTCCATCGGTTTGCCAGTCGATACAGAACTTAACCAACCGTAGATAAGAAATCGCAGAGAAAGGTCCTTAATCATGACTCACGTTGTTGCTGAACCCTGCTCAGGATGCAAATACACCGACTGTGTCGTCGTCTGCCCCGTGGAATGTTTCTACGAAGGTGATCAGATGCTTTACATTCATCCGGAAGAATGCATCGACTGTGAAGCGTGCGTTCCCGAATGCCCAGTCGAAGCCATTTTCCATGAAGACAATCTTCCCGAAGAATGGAAGAGCTACATGGAATTGAATGCCACCAAGTCAGAATCGGGTGAATGCGAAGTCATCACCGAAAAGAAAGAACCACTGGCTGACGATTGATCGTCACAGCTTGCGGATCAATATCCGTAAGTGAAAGCGAGCCGAAACAGACCGAAGCCGCGCGAGACGATGATGTCTCGTGCGGCTTCGTCGTTTTCGGTTCGATACCGTCGCGAAAGGCGTCAACGGCTTGTCGATTTGGTTCGACATCGCGACTTGATTGTTTAACCGTTAGCCGCAGGCATACGCGACGGGACAAACGTACGCCTGCGGCTAACGGTTAAACGATTAAATCGACAAGCGTTACTTCAGTTGCAAACGACCGACCGATGTTTCCAACGCTCGGATGCTGTTGCGAAGTTGGTCGAGTTCGCGTGGCAGGTTATCGGTCTCGCGATCGGTGCTGTTGAGTTGTGATTGCATTCGGTCGACCGACCTTTCCAACTCTTGAATCTGCCGCCGCATCGTTACTGCCCACGCTGGGATCGCGTCATTGTCTTGAACCGGCGCCGCTGGTGTTGCGATCATCTCGTGCGAACGCTGTTCAAGATGGTCGATTCGATCGTCCAAGCGTGCAAACATCCGTTCGACCGAGCGGCGAAAATCATCGTCGCTCTCTGCCGCACCTGTCGCACCGCCCGGTTCAACCAAGACTTCTTGAGCCACCGGATCTCGCATCATCAAAACGGCGAACACCAAAATCGCCAATACGACAAACGGGATCGCATAAGTCTTCATCATCGATCTCCCACGAATTCGAAAACGGGTTCCGCAAAGCACGGAACCCGTTGGCAATCGTTCGCGTCAACAGAATTTTACCCAGCCGCTGCGGCAGCGGGCAAAAATGTTTTCCAGCATTCGTAGCGAGGGTCGTCGATCGACTCAACCAACAGCGGGTTGAAACGCGGTTTGGTCGGACGCGACATCAAGTTCATGTGAGCTTGATTGGGCGTACGGCCACCCTTTCGCGAATTGCATCGCAAGCAGCAGCAAACGATGTTCTCCCACGTTGTCGGGCCACCGTGCGATCGCGGAACGACGTGATCCAAACTCAACTTGTTCATCGGTTCGCTGCGACCACAGTACTGGCAGGTGTGGTTGTCACGCGCGAACAAATTCTTGCGGTTGAACCGCACCGTTTGCACTGGCATTTTGTCGAACCGAGTCAATCGGACGATCCGCGGCACTTGCAGTTCGAAGCCGACGGCTTGGATATAATCCTCGCCCGCTTGCTTTTCCATCGCCGTCATTTGGCTCAGCTCGCACCAGCTTTCAAAGTCATAGCTGAGGTAGCTGCCGTTTTCTTGGGCGATGACTTCGGCACATTGGCGGTACAGTAAGGTGAAGGTTCGACGTACATTCACCACACGGACCGCCATGTAAAAGCGGTTCAAGACAAGGACATTGGTATCGAGCACACTCTGCGACATGGCTGCTTCGGTCCCTCGGTCTTCTCGGGTGGTTGGACACACAAACAAGTGTAGATTCAATTGACGGAATTTTGCTTTCCGCTCGATCATTCTACGGTCGTTGACTCAATCGGCAAAAATGAGGTTCAGTCGATTTTTGCCTCGGTGCTGATTGACTGTACCAGCCCGACGAGCCGTCTGCCGACGTTTCACACCATGTTCACTCTATCTTTGGAGGCCTTCCGCTGGACGAGATCACCCCTGACGCGGCTCCGACTTGGACCGAATCGATTGGCGACACCTTCACTCAATGGACGTCGTGGATCGGATTTGACTGGATTGGCTTCGATTGGCTGGGGCCGACCGGCACGGTGCTGTTGGCGACCGGTTTGGTCGTCTTGTGTGTGGTGGCTTGGGTGCTGAACCTGATTTCGCTGCCTGGAAATTGGCTGGGCGTAGCATTATTGGCTCTTTTTGCATGGTTGGGGCCTGAATCGGGGCGAGCCGCCATTGGGCCGGTGGCTGTGGGTGCCGCGTTCGTGTTTGCGCTGGCTGGCGAAGTCATCGAGTTTGCCGCCGGCGCGATGGGGGCTCAAAAGGCCGGCGCAAGTCGCCGGTCGACGCTGTTTGCGATGATCGGATCCATGATCGGTGCCATCGGCGGCGCGATCATCGGTGTGCCCGTGCCTCTAATCGGCCCCGTCTTGGCAGCGATTCTGTTCGGCGGGATGGGAGCGATGGCGGGGGCGATGTACGGCGAATGGAGTGACGGGCGGGCTTGGAAAGAGAGCTGGTCGATCGGTCATGCCGCGTTCTGGGGACGCACTTTCGGCACCCTGGGTAAGTTCGCGGCGGGCTTAGTGATCGTTTCGATCGCCATCGCCGGAGTGCTGGTCTAGGCGACATCCGACTTTCGAGCTTTCCCACTTAGAAGTTCACCGTTGACGTTTGAGACCCCGTTTTCCTACTGTCGTCGGCTATGAGCATGGATAGACGAACGAACGATCGGCGCCGGCGGGTTCTGTATTCGACTCACCTGTCCGACCAAACCGCCTCGACCGCTGCAAGCCGCCGTGAGTTCGAGCGGCTGCGCGAAGCACGCCGGCCTACCGCTGCCTACGGAGCTCGCGTGCAACGGCGACTGCGTGGGCGATGGTTTTCGTTGGTTCCCGTCAAACGACGCAGCTATACGATCTTGGCGTCAGTGGTCTCGGCGGTAACGCTGCTGCTCTGTCTCGCTCATTACGCTTCGAACGCTTGGCCGGCGCTGGTCTACCACCCCGAAATTGCTCGTCCGCTGCGACTGGACATTCCTGGCAGCTTCGGTCGTTGGTTCATGGTGGCGATGTTGTCCGCGTCGGCGGGCATCGCACTGATGACTTACCAGCTACGCCGATACCGGTTGGACGATTACTTGGGCCGATACCGATTGTGGCGAATGGTTTTGATCGTGCTGGCCGTTGCCAGTGTCAATTCATTGGTCGGACTGATCGATTGGACAGGCGCGCTGTTGGATGTGACCTTTGGCAAGCGAGTTGCCTTGACCGGTGGCGACTGGCTGCGAGTGGTGGTCGGACTTGGTGGTGCCGTGTTGTGTTTGCGAATGATCGCCGAGATGTACCGGTCGCGTGCTGCGCTGGCGTCAATGTTAGTGACCTGCGCTGCGCTGATGATCGGACAAGCGGCACAGTGGAACGTGATGGAAGACGACACGCTTGGACCATGGGTGTTGGTGACATCCATGCCGTTGGTCGCGTCGACGTCGATCTTCGTCGCGATGACGGGTTACCTGCGGATGCTGTACCGCGAAGTCCGCGAGATCGAAGACAGCATGTCGCTGCGCGAGCGACTCGACCGTATGCGGCTGAAGATCTTCACCAACTCGGATGCCGACGAATCGGAACCGGAGTCACAGGAAGTTAAGCTCACACGCGCCGAACGACGCCAGGCAGCCAAAGACGAAAAAGCGGATGCAGCGAGAGCGAAACGTCAGGAAGCCGAACAGAGGAAACAAGCGGCTGCCGACCGAAAGGCTGAACGAGACGCGGCCAAAGCCGAGGCCAGTGAGCAAGCCGACGGCGATAACGACGAAGCGACTTCGGGCGAGCTAAAGCGGGGCTGGTTCGGCCGCATGCGGTCCAAGCCAGCGGCGGATTCCGACGATGCGAGTGCAGCAGAATCGGATTCTGATGTCGTCGACTCATCCGAGTCAGACGATCGCGATGATCACGAAGAACCCAAGGCAAAGCGGCGTTGGTTCGGGCTGCGTGCAGCCAAACCGGAATCCGTTGATACCGATTCCGATGACGAAATCGATTCGGCGGACCAGCCCAGTGCTGATGAGAATGCCGAAGCGGTACCGAAGAAACGTCGCTTCGGATTAGGGCTAAGATCGCGGCGTGCCCAGCCGGCTGACGCTGACGCTGGTGAATCCGGCGGCGAAGTTCAGTTCGAACCGGCAGCGGAGAACACCGATGACGGCGCGGCTGAAAATGACGCGGCTGAAAATTCCGACGACGCCCCGGCAAAACGTCGATCAGGACTTGGCGGATGGTTTGGACGCAAGAAAGCTGATCCGGCTAGTTCCGATGCTGAAAACGGTGACGACGGTGAAGAGCAGGCTGCGTCTAGCGGCAACCAGTCGCCCGGCCAAAGCAATAATGACAACGGGGACGACGAATACATCGACCCTGATTCAATCGATTGGAACTCG
>JBAUHR010001021.1:0-1504 GCA_049680385.1 Rubripirellula sp.
ACAGTCGCTTGCAACACTTGCGTGTAACGCCGGACCCAGGTGTAATCGAAGTCAACGTACATCCAGCAAGCAACTGGAGCGAGTTGAACGAAATCACCACGGGCGTTTACGAAGACGCGAGGCAAACGCGTTTGGGAACTGAAAAATTCGATCTAGACGGCCAGCACACCGGTACCGGCGGTGGAAACCACGTCGTTTTGGGTGGAGCCTCGCCATCGGATAGCCCTTGGTTGCGACGACCGGACCTACTGCGTAGCTTCGTCAGCTACTGGCATAACCATCCCTCGCTCTCTTACTTGTTCTCGGGCAAGTTCATTGGCCCGACGAGCCAGGCGCCGCGAGCTGACGAGTCGCGGAGCGATGCACGCTACGAACTTGAAATCGCATGCCAGCAACTTGCCAAGAGCGAGAATACGCCGCCGTGGTTGGTGGACCGCATCTTCCGTCACCTCCTCGTCGACTTGACGGGCAACACGCACCGCGCCGAGTTTTGTATCGACAAACTGTTCTCACCCGATTCATCAACCGGCCGACTGGGCTTGGTCGAGTTCCGCGGATTTGAGATGCCGCCACACGCTCGAATGAGCCTCGCTCAGCAGTTGCTACTGCGCGGCATGGTCGCTCGCTTTTGGGAAAATCCCTACGAAGCTCGTTTGGTGGATTGGGATACGTCGCTGCACGATCGTTTCATGCTGCCGCATTTTGTGAAGACCGATTTTGCGGACGTCATCGAGGATCTGCAGTCGTACGGATTCGCATTCGAAGAGTCGTGGTTTGCTCCACACTTTGAATTTCGGTTCCCAATCATTGGCGAGTTCAGCCGCAGAAATGTACAGCTTGAGTTGCGCAAAGCGATCGAGCCGTGGTACGTTCTTGGCGAAGAGGCTAGTGCCGGTGGTACGGCCCGCTATGTGGATTCATCGGTCGAGCGCATGCAAGTGGTCGTGCGTGGCATGACCGATTCACGGCATCTGGTGACCTGCAATGGTCGCCAAGTCCCACTGCATCCGACCGGAGTCCAAGGCGAGTATATTGCCGGAGTTCGATACCGCGCTTGGCAACCACCTAGCTGCCTGCATCCCACGATTCCCGTCGATGTCCCGCTCCGGTTCGACATCGTCGATACTTGGAATTCGCGTTCCATCGGTGGCTGCGAGTATCACGTTGGCAATCCATCTGGTTTGAATCCGAGCACGTTCCCGGTGAATGCCTTCGAAGCCGAGAGTCGCCGAGCGGCGCGGTTCGTCGCCATGGGACACACGCACGGTCGCGTCGCAAAACCAATGGCTGAACGGAACGTTGATTTTCCAATGACACTCGACCTGCGGTTTTCCGACCGTTAGCCCACGGTAACTCATCACCAGTCGTCACTTGGCAAAGCTCTGCGGCTGGAACCCGCAGAGTCGGCGACTACTGCGAGGACGAAACCCGGCAGTTTTGCATTCCGCCGGTGTGAACGCCCAGCTACCAGCTGTGAGTAGGCAACGACAGCAAGGCAACTGGC
>JBAUHR010001022.1:0-2259 GCA_049680385.1 Rubripirellula sp.
CTGCTGAAGAAACCTACGTTCCGACCGATCCATCGATTGCAAAACACGTTGCACTTGATTTGCCGGGTTGAATCATGGCCTACGGAACAATCGTTTCTTCAGTGTCCGAGGACTCGGTGGCTGCATATCGAGCAAGCCGCAAGGCTCCACTTGATTCGTCGATGTCCATTTCTGTGTCGCATTTGCTTGCCTACTGGATTCAAGTGGAACCACTTGGGAGCACGCTGGGGATATGCATCGACGGCGGAGAGCCGCTCGCATCGAAACTCTGGCATCCTTTGAGAGCACCCCAATTGCACGATCCGGTGGCGGTCATGGAATTGGCAAGTGATTTAGAGCAGGCGTGGAACATGACTCAAGAAATCGAAGTCGCTGTCCAAGACGATGACTTCTTCGGCCCGCAAATCTCAAATCTCGTGCGACTTTTCCTCCACGCCAAGTCACGCAATGAATGTGTAGTCACTTTCTTGGACAAACCAAGCGACCGGGAGCGAGCATCGAAAGTCGAGATGCCCCGGCTTAAAGGCCCGAAACCGTTTTGACCCAGCTAGTCGTCTTTAGACTCTACTTGACGATCTTCAAGCCATTGATGATGATCCGACAGCGGATCGACCGGCTCCTCGTAGGCAACGGCCCAACCACATTCTGGCTCCACTTCCAGAGTTTCCTCATTCTGTGAAACGCCGAGCAGCCCACCAACGAGTCGCATTTGCGTTTCCCTCTCGCCCCAGAACACCGTGAGTGGTACTGATGTAAAGCATGATGGTATGGCACCGATCCCGACGCCTTGTGGGTTGTCCCATCGCTCTCGCCAACGCTGCTTATCATCAACAGCCAATCGCTCTTGCCAGTTCTTCAAGTACGGATTGGCGTATAGTCGATCCGACCGATCCTTCAAGTAAGGAAATAATACGTTTGCCCAGCCAGTCATGACCGCAGGCCCCGATCCACTGTTGTATCGGAACATGGACTTCCAGAATTCGGTGTCCGCCGTACCGTCTTTTGCATTTGCAAACTCAGCAAGAATTGGATCGAGGGCAGCGATCCAAGGCTCAAGTCCATAGTCAGCAAAACGCCCAGCACGAGAACGAAGTTTCTGCCAGTCGTCTCTTGTACCGGTCAAAGTGATGCTCGGCATTCCGCATCCAGCGTACATGATGTACTCGAAGTAGGACTTGAATGTCTCCATCGCCATCAGGTTAGACACTGCTCGCTCAACAGGCCCCGTTGTGCTGAAATCAGCCTGTACGAACTCATTGAGGCCACCAGTATTCTCGGCGAGTTGATCGTTGAACTCCTCAAAGACTTCGGGCCACGGGTTGTCTTCGCCGGGAGCAAAGTCCATGCGGCTGACTTTCAGATTCTTCTTCCCAGCGTGAGATACGAAGCGGTGTCGAAGTGTTTCGGCGTTCTCGTTCACGTGCAGCGCAAAGCCACGAGCCAACGTGATCCAGATTGCATCCGGCGACAAACGCAGCGGGAAGTGGTCGTAAAACGAGGCACACATCGCCGTGAGAAGGGCGTGGTCATCGTCGCAGGCGATGAGAGGTTCACGGGGGAGCCACGTTGCCTCAATCGGTCGCCGCAATGCGACTCGCAGTTTGCCAACATAGTCAATCTTCTCACGAGGCTTCTTGGGCTGTACTTCTGGCGATACGGCAAATGTAGTGTCTGTCATAGTCAATAACTCGGTGAAACGCCTTTGCCAGAATTGTACAGTCATTCTTCAATAACGAAGGACGAGACTTAGTTCTCCAACGATTTGCCGCTGAGCACCTTTGTCATTCGTTCTCGCACATCATCATCCGGCTCGATTTCTTCGGCGGCTCGCAAGGTTTCAAACGGTGCGCCATCTCGATGGTCGGCCTGCCACTCTGTAAGGGCAGCGACGGCCATGTTTCGGTTGCGCACGACGGGACTCTTGAGACCGGCTTCAATAAATACGGCTCCCTGCCCCGGAAATCGTGGAAGTTCCTGAAGCAAATAATCCAGACAAGAATGACTTTCGTATCCCGGTCCTAATCCGAGTTCGTCACTCGGCCCAGTCGCAATCGCAGCCAAGTCGATAGTGCTTGCCGCCGCCTGCAATACCTGCGGAAGTCGCTCATCATCGGCTTGAGAAACAACATGAAACCATCGCCCTGAATCTGTTGGCTTGGCCTGCCATCGACGCCAGTGATGCTCCCAAGTTTCGAGACCGAGAGCCTTCGCTGCTTGGTTCGCTTGATGAAACTCAATTTCATCGTCACTGAACAAGGC
>JBAUHR010001023.1:0-77233 GCA_049680385.1 Rubripirellula sp.
ACTGACCGAAGCCGACTTGGTCCGAGGCGGTGTGGTCGAAGAATTGAATCTGCGACCGATGGACGTGGTTGAAATCATGCGTGGCATCGCCGTCGCGTCGTACCGGCGCCGCGTTATCCTTGGCCCGCTGTCCGAGGATGATCCCTTGGCCAGCGGGTTGGTGGACGCCACGAAGTTTCCAGCCGGTTTGAATGTCGCGGTTGCCCGTTCGTTGATCGGAGCGATGCGAACGGCCGGATACTATGCTCGGTACAGCGAAACGAAAGTCGTCGAGGAAGCGAATCGTTCAGCGACGGTGGGCGGCGGTGTGCATCCGTTGACTCCGATCGCTCTGCAGTGCCAGGCATCAACGATGGCTGCGTCGGCTAATCCTGCCGACGTGCTCCGTATCGCCACAAATATCGCCAACTCGGCCGCAGCCTTGGACCAGCCCGAATGGGTTGGCGAAGCAATGCAGTTGGCGGCCGGATGCGCAGATTCCAATACGGCGGCTAGTGTGGCCAAGATGGCCACGGTCGCTGCGGGCGCGTTAAGCCGTCAATCACGATTGGGCACGCTGCATTGTTTGATCGCCGCCGCAGACGCGGCCGTCACGTCGGGCAACATCGAGGGGGCGTCCGGATTGTTGGGGCAGGCCCAGGCATTGTCGTCGCGTCGAGATGTCGTCCAGCCGCGTTTGGAAGCCTACGGTGCGTACGTCTTGGCGCGGATTTCAGCAGCCCGCGGGGGATCCTTTGGGTCGGGGAATTCCGCCGACCTTGATCAATCGCTGGCCAGTATTGAGAGCTTCGTCTTGAATCACCGTGATCGAAAGCAAGCACTTGTTTCGATGCCGCGAATTTATCAGTTAGGTTTGCTGGGCCAGGCCGTCGGTAACAACGTCGGCGCAAGCACAGGGTCAAAGTGGCTGGAAACGTACTGCGACGAACCCACCATCGACGTTTGGCGACGCGATCCTGTGGACGCAATCGCGGGTGTAATCGTGGATCGGTCGGCAGCCCATGCGGCAAGAATCAACCTGGCTGTTTCGGCCGGCTATCCCGAAGCCGTGCTGCAGGCATGTGATGCTATGTTGGCGGCGCGTTTCATTGACCGTTTGCCAATCGGTGGGCGAATCACACAAGTGCGCAAGATTGCGGGCGGCGAAGACCAATTGCTTGCACCGGAGGTCGCCGAAGTCCGCAAGGCAGCCGGCCCGTTGATGGCGGAACTGCGGGCCGGGGCGGCGAACCAGGGCGAGCCGAACTTGGCGGAAATCGACGCGTTGGAAGCCAAGGCAACCTTGTTGGCGCTGGACCGAGTGTCGCTGCCGCAGATGGCGATTCCTCGGTTAGAGGAAAAAATGCCCGTTGCAAAACTGCCCTCGCGTTCGGCGCTGCTGACGTTCGCCTTCGTTGGCAATCGCTTGTATGCGACGTTGTCGTCCGACGGAAAGGTTGTGGCTTGGGACGTGGCGGGCGCCAATCGAATTTCAAGCGATATCGGCCGACTTTTGAATGGCATCGGTGTTGGCAAGTCCCGAGGGAACCGGTTACCCGAAGACGATCAGTGGCGAAAGATCGCGGCGACGATCGCGGAAAGACTCTTTACCGCCGAGTCTTACTTTACCCCCGATCGATATGACGAATTGATCATCGTTCCTGATGGTCCGCTTTGGTATTTGCCATTTGAATTGTTGCCGGCTAGTTTGGCCGCCGCTGCTCCAGATGCGCCGGTGGATTCGTCGCTATTGTCAGATAAGCTCACGATTCGTTATGTGCCGACGCCAGCCATGGCGTTGACCCCGTCGGCAATGCCAGCGACCAGTCGTGTGATTGGGATCACGGCCGATCAGTTCTTTGCGCCGCGTGACTTGGAATTGAACGCGTCGATTTTCGACTCGGTCGTCGACGCGGCCAACGAATCGATTCGGTTGCCCGACGATTTAAATGCAGCGACTGGGTTGTTGACGGACCGGGTCGGGCATTTGGTCGTTGCCGGGGCGCGGCCGGCCAACTTGAAGGTGCCGCTTGCGCTGAACTTGGCGTCTTACGATCAAGATTCCGTCTACGGCACGATTCACGGGTGGCTGCGTTTTCCAACGGCAGTACCAAGAAGCGTGATTCTGTTCGGGCTTCGGACGTCCGTTGATGTTGGAAAGATGGGTACCGGTGACGAGATCTTTTCGACGCTTTGCGGATTGCATGTATCGGGTGTTCGCAGTGTGCTGTTGTCACGTTGGGCGGTTGGCGGCGAATCGTCAGCAATTCTGCTGCGGGAGTTCTTGCAAGAGTTGCCATTCATGGGAATGAATGAGTCTTGGGCACGAGCGAAGGTGTTGCTGCGAAGCCGAGAACTTGATCCGGCCGCCGAACCGCTGTTGATGAAATCAGAACACGACCGCGAAGGCATGACCGGAGACCAGCCACTGTTTTGGAGTGGCTATTTGATTTCTTCGCCGCCCGTTCCGGTGACAGATGCCAATGTCGTGGCCGAGTGACGCGTCATTCGGCAAGTTCTGGGAACACGCCTTCGTCAAGTTCCATGCGTTTGACAATCGCACGCAGCCGGATCTGAAAATCGCTCTTGTAGTTAGCAACCTGTTGCTCGGTCAGCCCGGTCGACTCGGCGACATCTTTGTTTGACGTTCCAATCACAAACAGCATCTCGATCGCTTTAAGTTTCGTCCAACCATCGCCGTCCTTCCATCGCGAGATCTGTTCAGCGATGGCGTCTCGGACGGCGGCCTCTTCGATCGACTTGCGTTCGACGCTTCGAGCGATCGAACTGGCGACTCGATCGGAACCCGGTGGTTCCATCATTCGTTCGTCACCGTTGCTGGCCCGGTGGTGCATTTGGATCGACGGACGACGCCCCTCGCGGCGCAAGTGGTCCGTCAGCTTGTACGCACAGATTGAAAACAGGTAACTTTCCAGCGGTCGGTTGCCGTCGTAGTTCGGCAGACTGATCAAGAATCCAACAAAGGCTTCTTGGACAATATCCTCGCTGCTGGCTCGATTTCGGATGCGACTATCGGTGAATGCCAACAAACGTCCCTCAAACCGCTCGATCAGCGTTTGCCAGGCGGCAGCGTCGCCTTGGCGGATCTGATCGATCAGGAAAATGTCGGCTTCACTGGGGCCGCTCTTCTTGGATTCAGCCATGTTGAGTTTCTACGATTCACACTAGACGTCGGGTTCCGCTAGGATTTGGCGGCGTTTGTCGATTGATTCTAACAGCGTTTGACTTTTTTTGCCCCGACACTCTCCCGCTCTCAAGTGCAAGCCGTGACTGACCCCGAATCACTTCACTCTGAAACATTGCATCAAGGATACGATCTGGAAACTGGCATCCTGGCTCGAGTTCGTGACTGGGTCGACATCTTTCCGTGGATCAGGCTTGGGCGGGTCTTGCGAGTCGCCGGGGCGCCATCATTGTTGTGCGTCACCGCGGTTGCGATGGCGATTGAAGCGTTGGGGGCGTGGTTCCTATTCGGTGGCGAGCCCCGGCATCTTGGCAGTCCCAATTCGATTGGCGGTTATTTATTTGCTCCCGTCGTTTTGGTGGTCCAGCATCTTTGGGCGATCGCGCCGCCGGCTTTGCTGGTGGGGACAGCGCAAAACAGCGTTGGGGTGGGTGTGCTCAGGCTGGTCTGGTCGCTGTTGGTTTGGATTCCCGTTGCCTTGGTCTTGGTTCGCCAAGGAGCCCTGTTGACCGCCGATCGCCCCATGATGGGATTGTCCGTCGTGGCGAGGCATGCTGTTTCGCGGACGCCGTCGGCATGGATCGTCGCCATGGTCCCCGGCGTTTGCGTGTTGATGATCGGCGCGGTCGTGTGGGGAATCGGAATGGTGGCACGGTTCTTTGCCGGCGTCAGCGTTGTTGAACTGGGAATTGGTGGATTGGCTGCGATCTTTGCCATTCCGGCCGGCATACTGGCGCTCGGCGCATTCCCCGCGATCCCCATGGGCTGGGCAGCCGTTTCGAACGAACCGCAACCCGATCCACTGGACTCGCTTAGTCGCGGGTACGAGTACTTTTATCGCCGGCCACTGCGGTGGTTGATGTACGTGGGCGTGTCGATCGTATTGTTGGTCGTGGGCGCCTTGATCGCCAAAGGCGTCGGCTCAGCAACCGAAGCGATTGTCAGCGTATCGATGAACTTGGCAGGCAGCCCGCCGCAATCGATTGGCATGGCCACGATGTTGTGCCGGCAATTGCCCGTGGTCGTGTCGATGACATTGTTTTGGGCGTTAGTCGGTGGGATCTATTTGCTGGTCCGAACGGACGCAGGCGGTCAAGAAGTCGAAGACCTCTGGATGCCGTCGCCTGCGAATCCGCCCAGCATGCCGGAACTCAGTACATCGGAGCTCGGTACATCGGAACTCAGCACAAAACCATGATCGCCAGCGTCAAGAACTAGGGCAGATCCATCACGACCAATTGCAGCGTTTCGTCCGCTTTGCCGATGATAACGACTGCATGTTGGTCCGACAGTTTGTCGAGCTGGGCTGTGCCTTCATATGCAACGATCGTTTCAAACGATTGGCCGGCCGTGCCACCGCCCGAAACTTTTTCAGTCAGCCCCGGGGCATTTTGGATGTCATCGGTGCTGATCTTCATCACGCCCCGCGCCGTGTTGGTCATCAACAAGCTCGACTTGCCATCCTTTTCATAGGTGATCAAGTCGATGGGGCTGTTCCAGTTGCCAAGCTCGGCGACGGTGGTGCCGCGAACTGTTTCTTTACCGCCGAGGCTGTCGACTGGGAATCGAACCAGCGGCGTGCAAGTGAATCCGGCCAGCAAACTTGCTTCGCCATCAATCGTCATTGGGACGAACGTGCGGATCGTCGGCTCTTCCACTCGGCCGTGTGCGGCGTGGTAGATCTGGACGTTGGTGACGATGCTGTTGTCCGAAAACGGAAACGAAAACTCCATCACGTTGGACGGTGACTCGTTGGCGGAAACGCCTGACACCATCACCTTGCCATCAAAGAAAGCAATGTCGGTGATCGATTCAAGACGTAAGTTTTTTTGGCGACGACCTTGGCCGACCATCTTGTCAGCGGGTGGATTGGGAAGCTGCTTTTCCGCGTGGTTGACTTTGTCAAGATTGATCACTTGCAGCGAACCGTCGGCCAGCACTCTGAGTAAATGAAAACGTCCCTTGCCTTCGGCGGACACGATGATCGTTTGCGAGGACGGATCGACGGCCAAATCACCAATCGTGATGTCGTCCGCGGATGATCGGACCACGTCGCCGATTGCTTTTTGCAGGTTCGGAATTCGCAGCGACGTTTCGACAGGTTTCTGGTTTCCGGTTTTGGCGGCATTCGCGTCGATGGCGATGGCATACACCGTCGCTGCTTTGGGGTCACCGACCAACAGCACACCATCGTCGGTGAATGTCATCGGGCCGAGGGATTGCAGGTCAACGGTTCCCGGTTTCAAGCTTCCCGGATGCAGAGATTCCGCGTTGGCGGTTGTCGAAACCGTTGTGACAGATACCGCGATGATGGCGGCAAGGAGGTAACGTAACATGTCGGGCTCGCGAAAGAGGGTGGTGGGTGCGACCGAAAATCGGTGCCACGAATGATCGTATCGTTTTCAAACCCCGCCGGGTGCTTTACGTTTTGCAAATTGACTGTTTTCCTAGCCCGAATAATTTCGCCCCGAGAATGATGCTATGAGCAATGAAGCCCGACTGAGCGAACTGAACATCGTGTTGCCGCCGTCACCGAAGCCCATCGGTTTGTACAAACCATTGGTGATCGTCGGCAATTTGGCCTATTTGTCCGGGCACGGGCCGCTGAAACCCGACAAGAAGCTGATCACCGGTCGGTTGGGATTGGATATGGACGTCGAAGCCGGTTACGACGCCGCGCGGATGACCGGAATGGCGATCTTGGCGACGTTGCAAACGCATCTAGGCAGCCTCGACCGAGTCAAGCGACTGGTCAAATTGCTCGGTCTGGTTCGGTGCAGCGACAGTTTTGACCAGCAACCTGCGGTCATCAACGGATGCAGCGAATTGTTCCGCGATGTCTTCGGCGAAGAAAACGGCGTCGCCGCCCGCAGCGCCATGGGCACCAATGCCCTACCGGCCGGCATGGCAGTCGAAATCGAAGCCATTTTTGAAATCGAAGTCTGATCTCCGGTGCAAATTATGGTTCGCCGACTAAACCGAGGGCGGCAGTCCAGTCGTCCATCGAATCGTCGCTGTAACCGACGGCGACGGTCGTATAGGCCCGAGCCTTTCCCAGACAATCGCGATAAAGCGGCGGGAGATCGATCAGAATCAGATCGCGATCACCGAATGGCAACCCGCTAGCTTTCTTCGCTGCATATTTCATTTGCCATGCTCGACCGTATCGGAAATTGCATTGAGCGACCTTCGACTCGATTGTCTCACCATGCCAACGCACCGTAACGATTTCACCGGCAATCTCGACGATGGGAAGCCGCGATCGCGACCAGCGACTCGTGGCAAACCGACCAAGGAAGTAAACAAGCAGGCACCACGCAAGCAGTAGGAATGCGATTGCAACACAGACGGAAACTAGTTGAAGCGAAGCCGAGCCATTGCGGAAAGGAAGCCAGGCGAGTCCGGCACCGATTGGAAGCCAAAGTGCGGTGACGCCCCCAATCACAAGACGCACCCAGAAGATCGATGCAGTACGCCAGCGATCGACAAGGTGGTCTGGGATCCGTTCCGTAAGATTACGTGTCATATCTACGTTTCGAGTTTGGATTCACGTGTTCGATGACGGTGGAGTACTTGCGGGATCTGCCGAGTTGTTGCGTTCCTTTCGGCGTTTGCAAATCGAAAAGTAGCGTTCAAGGCGGTCGAGTTCATGATCCAGTGCTTGATCCAACTCTTGGATCAAAGCTCGATCCATGCGATCGGCAAGGAATCCCGGCCACGCAGGACAAAGCTCCTGCAGGCGAAGCCACAGGGGCGCAAACTCAGGAACGTTCTCGCCATGCATTAAAACCTTACGGTAGCTAAGAAGGTACATCGTGAATTGGCGAATTGATGTTGGGTATCCATCATCGATGAAACTGGGTATCTCATCAGTCCAGTAGAAGCTGCCAGCCTGCAAGTGCAGCAAACGCGTCGCATTTGTGTCATGCGTCAACGGAAGAAAGTGTTGTGAGAAGTGCGTTACGTCATCTGCCGTGAAGTTCATTGCATTTCAATCCGAACCACTCTCCTGATGGCGACGGTTATCCGCGATTTTTGAGTACCGAGGCGCTAAGAGTTACGGTCGCTTGGCCCTGTCGGCCTGCAGGCGGTTGCGAAGCTGATCAATTGTCATTCCAGTTTCCGGGGTCTCTCGATACTTTGCCATCGTGCGATCAAGTTCCGCTTTGATCTCCGGACCTGAGGTCGGATAGGTGTCTTCGGGGGAAGAATCCCCAATGGCTTGCGCATTGCGAAGGCTCTCGGATGGTGGCAACGCTGCCGCGTCCGATATTAGTTGGTCAGCGGTCGCCGAATGCTCTTGTGCGTTTTAAGTGTCATTCTCAGTGTAGCAGGTTCGCAAACCCAAGCCATTCGCGCGACGCGTCGCTCGCGCGGGGCGCTGCGAGACCGAGACATGAGCAAACGGTTGCAGAGAATCAGGACATATTCCCCGGATCGTGACGGCATCAAATAGAAAAGCTAGGCAGTGTGTGTCTGCTTGATTGCACCGGATTGCACCGGATTGCACCGGTTGTAACCGTTGTCGCGGCAAACGCATCTTGATAGGCACGGCATTGAGTGTGCGGCAAGTGAATCTTGGAAAGATTTTGCGCTTGGGGGAGGTTTGTGACCTAGGGTTCCATTACATCAGGAACTTTCCTCCTCATACAGCCTTTCGATCAATGTTGTTTTCACTCACTCCTACACGCCGTCGCCGTCATTGTGACGCTCGCCGAAGCGGCATTGCGACGATTGAGTTCGCAATCGTGTTGCCGGTGTTGCTCACATTGACGATCGGCACCATCGACGTTTGTTCGGTGATGTTCTTGAAAGAATCGGCAGTGCTCGCTGCCTACGAAGGTGCTCGCCAAGGCGTTGGTCGTGGGCGAACCAATGCTGATGTGACCGCGCGAGTTCAAGAGTTTTTGGACGAACGCAACGTTCAATACGACAGCGGCGTTTGCACGTTCAGCTCGCCTGGTTTCGAATCGGCCGAAACGCTTGAAAACGTCACGGTCACCGTGAATGTGCCAACCGCGGGGAACCTGTTGATTCCCACCGATCGATTCGCTGATCTGGTCGTGACGGCAAGTTGCACGATGCGCAAAGAGTACGAAAACCTTAACAACTAAGTAAACAAATGCCCCTTCCACTTCACCCCAAACGACGTGCGCGAAGCCATCGCCGGCGAGGTTTAACTCGCCTAGGGGTGTCGTCGGTCGAGTTTGCAATCATCGCTAACATTCTGTTGTTGATCATCTTGACGTGCATGGAATTCGCACGGATGAACATGGTTCGCAACCTCAGCCAAGATGCGGCTTACTATGCGGCACGGGCTGCAATCGTCCCCGGTGCAACATCCGAGGAAGCGACGGCCGTGGCGGGAGGGATCATGGGATCCCTTTTGAACAACGGCTATGAAGTCAACGTTTCGTCAATCGGTACCGATTCAACTTCGGTGACGGTGACAGTGTCTGTTGATATGGGCGAAGTTGCGTTGTTCGCGCCATTCTTCTTGCCAACGTCGGACCTTTCGTCGACTGTGCGAATGCGAACCGAACGCTATGACGGTTTTTACGAACAATAGCGATTGCCGTCTTCGGACTTTCAATCTGCTCTGAATACTGAATGAATCCAAACACCTTGTCTTGCTCTCTTTTGCCTGGAATCCTGATCATGAACGGCAGCCGCACTCCAATGAATATTTGTCGTCCGAATCGGTCTTGCAGTCGTGCCCGTCGGGGTGCCGTGATGGGATTGCTTGCCGTGCTGTTGCCCGTGCTGGCGATCTTGGCGGCGTTCTGTATCAACACGGCGCAAATGCAATTGACGCGTACCGAGTTGATGGTGGCAACCGATGCAGCGGCGCGAGCCGGTGGTCGCGCATTCAGCGAGACTCAAACTGTGTCGGCTGCAAAGACGGCAGCCGCAACAACTGCCGCGATGAATTTGGTCAGTGGCGAGCCGCTTCAACTTCGCACCAACGACTCTGCGAACGAAATTGAGTTTGGTGAAACGACTCAGCCGAACGGAGTGAACGGCCGCTACGAGTTTGTGAAGATTCCAACATCGCAGGTTGCAAGCGGGCAGAAGATCGCCAGCGCTCTTCGGATCATGGGACGTCGTGACGCAGGCGGACTGTCGGGCAGCGTTCCGCTAGTCATCCCTGGTGTTCTGAATGCGAGTATTTTTGAAACGGTCCAAGATGCCGTTGCTATGCAGGTCGACCGTGACATTTCGGTTGTGCTGGATCGATCGGGGTCGATGGAAACCGTCGATTTCGATTGGCCATACAATAAATCACCTTGGTCGACGTCGGCAAAAAATGCGGGTGTTGATGCCGGCATGCTGACGAAGTCTTACGGTAATTACTACTACGCCAGCGGTGTCGACTCGACGACCTATCAACAATGGGCATGGGAAGATCATTACGAGCTTGGCCCAGCACCAAAGTCGCCTTGGCAAGAGTTGGTGATCGCGGTTGATGCGTTCCTAGACGTTCTTGATACGACCAGTCAAGAAGAACAAGTGTCCGTTGCCAGCTATTCAAGTTGGGCGTCGCTTGACTGTTGGTTAGAAAAAGATTTCCAAACGGTTCGCAACGTCGTTGATGGTTTGAACACCGGTGGTGCTACTGCGATTGGCAAGGGAATGCAGTCGGGCATCCAAGCATTGCTAGCCAACGATGCTCGACCCTATGCATCGAAAACGATGGTTGTGATGACCGATGGAATTCATAACTCGGGCATCGATCCCGAAACGGTCGCAGCACAATTAATGGCATCGTACAACTTGACCATCCACACCGTCACGTTTGGCGACGGTGCTGATCAGGACAAAATGGAAGACGTTGCCGAGATCGGTGGCGGTAACCATTACCACGCAGCGTCGGGTGCAGAGTTGGTTGCGATTTTTGAAGAGATCGCGAACAACCTGCCGACCATCATCACTGAATAAACACTGACAACATCGAGTTTGAAAAAGACTCAGGGCGTTTGAATGACAATGAATCGACGAACTAAGACAGCGACAAAGCCAAAGACCGAGTCCATGTCACTGCGGTTATTGAAAGGGCTTTCGATTGCTTTGTCGGCTGCCTTTTTGGTCTGGACCTTTTGGTCAGTGCTCGGAAGGCCGCAGGCTGCGCCGGTCACCGAGAAACGATTGCCGATGGACCCGGTTACCCAGGTGACCTATCAACAGTCCGACGCACAGTACATCTATGATTCTGCGGTTCAGGCGGATCGTGAATTCATGACCCAATTGTCCGAGGAACGCCAGGCGCGAGCCAGCGTTTTCAAGCCCGGAATCGAGCACTCGCGTCAAGCGTGGTCCGCGAAGAAGAAACGGATCGCAGCCCAAATAAAGGCGTTGTCAAATGCACCAGAGGGATCGTTGGCAAGGCAGTATCGCGACGAACTGGTGGCCCAGCAGGAAGAAGTCGAAGATGACGGGCCAATTTAGTCGCCGTTGCCCGTGAATATGGTATTCGGTTCGCCGGCCGGGCAGCATCAACTATCATGGCGACATCGTTTCTTTCGTACTGTCTTTTTTCGAATGCGCCCGAATGTCGATCCCCTCCTCCGATCGCTGCTTATTGGTCCCTGATGTCACCCTTGCCCGTCACGGAAGCCGTTGGCGTCTGTCCCTGCGTTTCGCGGCGATTTTCGGGGTTTCTGTCGTCGCAGCGGGCCCCTGGGCATCCAGTGCTGGGGCTCAGGACAATATAACTGTCAACGAAACAGTCGATCTGATCGGCCGCCAGCTCTTGGAGCAATCTGGTCGCGGCAACGCTGGATTTGCGGATTCCGTCGCCAGTTTGGCTAGAACGGGACGATGGGCGCAGGTCGATCAGTTGCTTGTCGCCTTAGCGGGCAAGGAACTATCAGCGGCCGACTCGGCGGCGATGGCTGCCAGGATCGGCTCGGATGTCTTCTTTCACATCAAGCAAAGTGACCAAGTCAGTGACGTAGCGAAGGCCAACTTGGACAAGATTGGCGAAGCACTTTCGGCCCAAATTGCATCGCCTGACCGAATCATCAAGGCAATCGACTTGCTGGACCGTCCATCGGCTGACCAGCGTCTGCCCGCGGCCCGCACGATCTTGGCTGGTGGCAACGTGGCGATTGCCGAACTGGTAGCGGCTGCGGTTTCCGATCGATCGCCCAGTTCGCATGAACAGATTTTGAGTATTTTGAACCGATTCGGGGCAGGCGGTTCCGATGCGCTGCGTCAGCTAGCGCTCTACGGATCACCGATCGTTCGGCAACGGTCGATCGAGGCTTTGGCGACGATCGACGCGAACGCTTCTCTTTCCGACTTTGTGACCGCGCTGCATGCACAAGACGCCAGCGAATCCGAGCGATCGGCAGCAGCGCTTGCGCTGTCACGATTAGCTCCGTCGCTGCCAAGTCTGGGTGACTCCATTGAATTGTTGTCGGATGATCTCAACGACAAAATTGCGTTGGCTTCGTCGATTGATAACGATGATCAAACACGAACCATTTGGATCGCAAATGCCGACCGAAATGGCGTAACCGACCAAACGACTCAAGCGATGTTGGCCGTCTACCGAGATGCTGCTGATGCAGCCCTTCGCTTGCGTCGACTGGGTGTGGATTCGATCGACATTGATGCAGCGACATTGTCGACAAGTCTGGCCTATCGGGTTGTGATTGATCCGGACTGGGGCGATCCAAAACAGATCGAACAAGTGCGTGCATTGTGGGCGCCGGCGATTCGAGAAACCACGTTGATGCGAGCAATTGAGTTAACGACGTCATCAAATCTGGCTGGTTCATCCGCTGGCACGTTAACGTCGACGACTAACACGCCGGCACTTATCGGATTGATTCGATTGTTTGCCGATGAAACCAGCTTGGTCGACGCGAACGCGGCCTTGCGATCGCGTGGCAGTAAGCCGACTCGTTTGGTCGAATTGGCATGGTCGCCGGTTCCGCGAGTGCGTTATGAGGCGGCCGAACTCGTTTCGGCGATCGCAAACGGCAGTGCCTATCCGGGCAGCAGTCGCGTCAAACAGACCTTGGCCGAGATGGCTCGTTTGAGCGATCAGCCCAAGGCGATTGTGGTGGAAACCCGGCCTGCAGTTTCGAACCGTTTTGAACTACTGCTTGCCGAAATGGGGTGGGACACGACTGTGGTTAGAAGCGTGTCTGCTCTTGAGCGTGAAATCAGTCACGGCGGTGATCTGAGGATGATTTTGTCGAAGATTCAATTGTCAGACTTGGCACCGGTCGAAATGGTTGACGTCGTGCGTCGATCGCCGTGTGGCGGCGAAGTTCCGATTCTGTTTTACGATGATGACGGAGTCGCCGGGGATGCCGATGGGATCGGCGTGTCGTTGGACCAGTCGCGCTGGACGGCACCGATCATGTTGGTGGATCCACCGGTTTCGACCAGTGGATTTGATGCCATGATCAATCAGGTCGAGAGTCGTCGCCGGTTGCCTGCAATGACCGTGTTGGACCGGCAGCGGTATCGTCAAATTGGCATCGAATTTATTGCCAGTGGCGGTTCCAAACGCTGATGACCGGCGGTAGGACGGAATGATGGACCGTTGCGGGGAGGCCCCGCTTGGTTGCCTACCAAAAAGAATCGGTTGGCGTTACGCTCTTGTCACTCGGGAGGCCGGACCCGCAAAGCGATTGCACGTTTTGGGGACCCGAGAAGTGCGGACACGCGATAACCCTGAGTTCTTCCCCTGCGACGTTCATGGCGATACTTGGCATCACTTCAAGCGGCTCCTCGTCACATGGTTCGGGCGGGCCTCCGATTTCCGGCATCATCGGCAATTCGCCGGCGATGCAGGATGTGTATCGAGTCACTCGGCGTGTCGCCGCTAGCAATGCGTCGGTTCTGATTTTGGGGGAAACCGGCGTTGGAAAAGAACTGATTGCCAGCGCTATTCATCGCTTGTCTCGCCGAAGCGGCGGCCCATTTGTACGAGTCAACTGTGGTGCGCTGAGCGAGAGTTTGTTGGAAAGCGAACTATTTGGCCATGTTCGTGGTGCCTTCACCGGCGCCGTTGCCAATCGGACGGGACGATTCGAAGCCGGTCACGGCGGCACCGTTTTTCTTGACGAAATCAACAGCACGTCGCTGACCTTGCAAGTGAAGCTGTTGCGGGTGCTGCAGGAAAAGGAATTCGAGCGGGTCGGCGATACCAATACGCTCCGCACCGACGCGAGAATCGTTGCTGCGAGCAACCGCGACCTGATGAAAGAAGTCCGGGCCGAACGTTTTCGCGAGGACTTGTACTGGCGTTTGAATGTCGTTCCGATCGAGATTCCGCCTCTGCGTCGACGCCGCGACGACATTCCAGCATTGGTGTCGTTTTTTCTAGAGCACTACAACGAAGTCAACGATCGTTACGTCGTTCACATGGGGCCTGGGGTGATCGAAGCGATGCAGGATTATCATTGGCCAGGAAACGTTCGTGAGTTGCAAAACTATATCGAGCGAGCGGTCGTGATGGCCGAAACCGACGAGTTGACGGTTGATGTTTTGCCGGCCTGTGTGACTGGCCGAGAAGTACCTTCGGACGATCTGCCGCTGGAGGGTGATTTTGAATCGATGGCAAAGGGCCTAGTGACGCAGGGAATTAGCGAAGCTGGATCGATGGCCGATAACGTTCACTCCACGATCGTCGAGCAAATCGAACGTGAGGTCATCGCACAGGTCTTGAACGCTTGTGGCGGTGTTCAAACGAAGGCCGCGTCGCGTTTGGGAATCAACCGCAACACGCTACACAAAAAGATCAAAGACTACGGTCTTGGCGGCGAAGAATAGTTTTCGATGACCACTACCGATCAATCGCAAACGCGTTGTCGCGGACTGTTCAGCGTCTATCGTTTTCGGCCGGATCAAAAGTGGTTTCGTTCGGCCGGACCAGCAACGTCGACTGTCCAATCGCGATCCCCAGCATCGTAAAGAACAGAATCGATTCGGGGCGAATCGGCCCCAGGAACGCGTCGCCCAGTTGGGACCATCCGAGGAACCAGATCGTGATCGTGACCACCATCACTGCGATTTGCTGCTGGAACAGATTGCCATGTCGAAGCGACAGCGAAACGCCAAACGCTTGAACCAGTGCAAACGCAAGCATCAAGAAACCGATCGCACCGGTCGACGCCAAAATCTGTAACGCCAAATTGTGAGCGGTGTAGTTGTGGGTTTCGTTCCAGACGTGCAGCTTGCCTGTTTCGCTGGTCACGAAATAGCCGTGGCCGATAAGCATTGATTTCTTGTATTCGGCCCACACCGCTTCCCACAATTCGCCTCGCCCCGATCCTGCTTTTAATTGTTCGCTCGATTGACCACGCGCGACAAATTGCGTTCCCGCATCAGCGGTCGATGATACAAGTGCAAAACCGGGATCAAAAAGCAATAGCGCAAACGCCAGCATCGCGCCGCTGAAAATCGCAGTCGCCCTTTGTCGATTGCTGCTGTACCAGAACAGGATGGCGCCGATCGTGACCACGCCCATCGCCAATGCCGTTCGGCTGTTCGACAGCACCAGTACCGCGCCGTGAATGATCAAGCTGGGGGCGATCAGTTTTCCGGCCCACGGAAATCGACCAACCCAGTGGCAAAGCACTGGCAGCAACAAGCCTAGCGACGCGGTAGCCCCGGCTGCGGTCGGGTGAATCAGCCCATCCCCACCGCTGTGAATTCGCCCGCGATCAAGTCCTGATATCTCGGGATTGATCAGGTACGCGACGAAAACGACGGTACTGGAAACCAAGAACATCCAATTCAAATGCTGCAGAAACTGTTTCGCACGGTTCGCGTCGGCGCTAAGGAACGCGACGATCGTGGCGAACAACAGCATCGCCATCAAGCCGCCTGATTGGGCGATGGTCACTGACTTTAGCGGTGACCACAGCACGCTGATCAGCGTCCATGCCAAGAACACATAAAACGGAGCGAGCGGGTCAAAGACTCGTTTGAGTATCCGGCTCGACCAGACGTTGGCAATCGCGACGACACCACCGCCGCAGGCAATCGCTAGAACAACCAACTTTGCTAGGTCGAGTGGTTGCCATGACTCGGTGTAAGTCGTCGAGGGCATGGTGTAAACCATGATCGAAAGCGACCACAGCGAAAACTTTGCAAACGTGTCAAGCCAGTGAACTTTCCGTGGCTCGATGTTTGTTGTCGATTCGCTTGCAGGATTCATAAAAGCCGGCGATGAGTGAAGGGTCGACATCGCGGTGAATCAGTTCTTGGTAGCCGTCGTGACTTCACTTGTGCCAACTGGTTTGCCCGACATTCCGTGGTTCGACTTGGGCATGTCGGTTTCATAGTGTGGTGAACCGACGGACGAGTCCTTTTCGCTCGAGTCGCCTCGTTGTTCGAATTTCCAGTCGCGGTGGTTGGCTCGAGTGGCTGCCATTTCGCGTTGTCTCGACCCACGGATTTCTAGCAGTACCGGTAAACTGATCGCGGCGGCACAAGCAGCTAGGAATCCGGCAATTGCACACAGTCCCTTGTTCGGAGTAACGGGGCGTTCTTCGAGTGAGGCCGTTTGCACGACGTTGACACTGGTAAATTGTTGATCGGCGAGGACCTCGTCTAGCCGTGCTTGTTCGAGCTTTTCACTGTGACGTGCGTACCGGTCTTCCAGCAGTTTGACTTCGTTTGAGATCGTCGCGATGCTCTGTTCGTTCCGGTTAAGTTCAGCAAGTTCGGATTCGATTGCCGTCTTCTTTTGAAGCAATGATTTTTGCTTTTCGGTTGCCCCGGCCAGTGTGGCTTCGTCAAGCATTCGGTACTCGACCAATTGTTGATAGGCCGGATTGACCGATCGGGTGACTTCGACACGCTCGTTGTCTTGTCCGTCGACAATTTTTGCGGCTTCTTCGAGTTGGCGTTCGATGGCGACAAGTTTGGGGTGTCCGGCGTTGTACTTGCTAAGCAGGTCTTTCTGTTGGACTTCTAGGTCAAACAACTGAGTCCGCATCATCGCACGGCCTTCGTCGGCGATGCCGGTGACCTCTTCGGTGATGGTTTCATCAAACCCGGTTAGCATTTTGTCATAGGATTGCAATCGCGAACCCAACGAAGCGATCTCGGAATCGGTTTCGATCAAACTGTCACGTACCTTTGACAGTTGCGCTTCGATTAGTCTTTGCTGTCCGTCGATTGTGACCAACTTGGATTCGTTTTTGATCCGAAACAATTCGGCTCGTGCTTGGCTTAGTTGATCGCGAAGCGCGGTGCCCTGTTCGGTAAAGAATGCGAACGTGCCGGGGGTGCGATTGACCTTGGCGTGTTGTTCGATGTAGCTGTCGACCCAAGCGGCGACGACGGCTTGAGCGACGTCGGGCGAATTCGTTTTGTAGCCAATCGACACGACGCTCGATTCGCTGGCGGCATAGATCCCGATCCCTTTAGCAAGTGATGTCAACGCAATTTCGCGAGACGTGACCGGGTCGATTGATGAAACTTTGCCTTTCGCTTTGGCGATGTTCTCGGCCAGCCATTTGGGAACGATTGATTCACTCTCGTCGCCGGAATCGTCGTCTTCGGCTTGCTTGACGCCTTCGATTACGACGTCGACGCCGATTCGATCGACGACTCGTTCTAGGATCTCGCGACTGTGCATGACGCCGATCGCCGACTGTATTTCGTTGTCACGGGTTTGTTGCAAACTGATCGTTTCGCCAACCGAGTTTGCCGTCGGGTCCAAGCTGACGCTTTCACGTCCGATCCTTAGCAGCAACTTGGCTTCGGAGTGGTAAGCGCGAGGTGCAAACAGAATCACCATGACGGTGACCGACATGACAGTCACAAAAACAAGAAACGCCAGGAGCCAATGACGCTTGATGGCGTAGGTCCATTGTTCGAGAGAATTCGGCATTGGATCGGGCGGTTGTGGAGAAAGGGAGGACGCATCTTTTGTCGCAAACCGGCGACACACGCTTCCCACTTTAACCGCCCGATAAATAGATAAAACCTACCAATTCGGCATTCTCAGCCATTCCTACCACCAATGGGGCCCCTACAAGCCGGATGATCCGGACAACCCGAACTTGGGCGGTATCCCCTTGTCAGAGAAAAGCTGCGATTGGACCATTGCGAGTTTCGATGCGAAAAAACACGTTGTCAGAAAATTCTAGATTCGATCGTGCAGCAAAAAGCCGATGATCGCACCTGCCAGCAGGCTGATGGGGATCGCGATGGCGAGGGCGATCGCGATTGGCAAAAGGTGGCTGCGTCGCCGCATCGGAGTTGATTCAAGTTCGAACCCCAACGGCAACGATCCACCGGACGTTTGCGAATGCACGGCCGAGTCGAGTTCTCCGATCGATGCCGCGCTGCCGGACAGTTGAGGTGTCTCGGGAAGTTCGCGGATTTGTGATGGTTCGTGAGGCGGTGGTGGTGGTGTCCACTGTCGATGGTCGTCGCTTGATGCCAGTGAACCGTGGTTGACCGCTGATGCGGCGCTGGCCCACGGTTCTAGTCGTTCGGCGACCTCGGCTGCCGACTGGATGCGGCGCATGGGGTCTTTTTCCATCATGTCGGCGATCGTGTCGACAAAATCTTCCGACAAATCCGGCGTCAAGTTGCGAGGATGCCAGGGAGTTTCTTCACAGTGCCGGCGGCACTTTGAACGCGAGTCACCGCCCGGAAAAGGAACCTTGCCCGTGACCGTGTAATACAGCGTACAGCCGAGTGCGTAGATATCCGAAAGCGGGCCGACCGTCATCGGGTCTCGGATCTGTTCGGGTGACAAATAGTCAGCGGTGCCGACAATCTTTCCAGCTCGCGGATCGTCCTGCAGTCCCATGCTCCAGGCGGCCAAGCCGATGTCCGATAGTTTGGCGTGGCCGTCGGGCGTGACCAGGATATTGCCCGGTTTGATGTCGCGGTGAATCAGGCCAACGTCGTGGGCATACTGCAGTCCCATCGCCACCTGTGAAATGATCAACGCCGCTTCGCCCATCGATAACGGGCCTTGGCTGCGAACCAGGCGTCGCAGGTCAGTGCCCGGTACGTACTCCGTGACTAGGTAGTGGACTTTCCCGTCCTGGCCGGCATCGAAAGCGCGGACCACGTAGGGGCTGTCGAGTCCCGCCTGGACTCGGATTTCGCGGCGGAAACTGTCTCGAGATTCGCGAGTCGATTTTTCGCGAGGAAGCACCTTCACGGCGCACTCGCGGCCCATCACCTGATGAACCGCTTTGAACACTCGCCCCATTCCACCCTGGCCGATGAAGTCGGTGATTAGGTACGGACCGAGTGTCAGCTTGGTGCGTCCATCACGGAGTTGATTGGCTTGATACTGAGTCACGATGCCGCTGCGGACCAGGGCCTCGGCAACCGCCTCGGGTTCGCGAGTGCCGGCAATTTCAACCGCGCGAGCGAATTTCGAAACGCTGACCAGTCCGCTGCGAATGGCGGCTTCTTCGAAAGTCGGTGGTGTGGGCGCGGTGTCGATGGTGGTCGTCACTTTTAAGCTATGACTTCTAAGCTATGAATCAAAAACGACTAATAGGTCGGCAAACGCGTGCGAGGCAAGTGAAAGGGTGACCTGGTCTTCCTTGCTTTTTAACCGATTGGCGGCGTCTTCGCTTGGCTGATCAAGGTTGCGGAAATCGCTTTCACTTTCGCTGCCGGCCAGAACAGCAAACCGCACATCACGAAAGAATCGCAAAGTCGCCTTGCAAGCCTTTGGGCGAGTCTGGATCACTCGTATCATCGCGGCAAGTTTGCCGTCGGATCGGCGAAAGACATCCATCGAGCTAATTGATAAGTCTTTCGGCGCACTGTGAACCATCCAGCCGATATCGGGCGTATTCTCTGACGCATCCACTTGTACTTCGATCGGTCCCGCAATCATCGACTTGGCGATGGCGATTGGATTGGAAACATCGAATCCATAGTGCAACGTGAACGCGGGTTGCGTTTCCCCTTGCACGCTTAAAATCGTGTCAAAGAAACGCTGGTCGACTTTGCGATGAAATGCTAGACCAGCCGATCCGATCGTTGTTTGGCGATCCACTTCGTCGACTAACAACCCGAGTGGCGATACGAGTCGTCGTCCGCCGCCGCGGTGTACTTTGTCTCGCAGCAAAACGCGACAGGTCGATGCATCGGAGGCCACGGCAACACGGGCGGCTAAGTAGCTGGTCCAAGGATCGTCGGCGAAATCAGTTTCCGGAGTGATGTCGCCGCTGACCCTGATGACTCGGCTGCCACGCTGCAGCGTGTACGTGACCGCGAACTTCGCCAGAACTTTGTCTTGGTCGTTCGTGATTCGTCCGGTCGCTTCGATCACACCTTTTGCAAGTGTCGACTCGGTGACACGCAGTTTGTCGCACTTCATCTGCGTTTCGGTTTTTTCGGATTGCCCGGCAAGGCCGACCGCAACCAATCGCATCGAGAACCGATTGCCTCGCGTGACGCCGCTGTAGACGCCGGAAATGCCGCCCGATTCGGGGTGGATCGTGGCTTCTAAGAATTCGTTTTGCAGCCGACCGCCTTGGGCCGAAGACGTCATCGCAATCGATGTTGGATTGCCCAGCCATTTGTTGCGCATCCAGGTCCGCACCGATGTCATGCCGCTGCGGTCACCCTTTCCGGTTCCACTGCGCAAAGTGACGAAGCCACAAGCTGGGATGTCTACGGTTGATCCGGTGCCGCCGGAAACGGGCGAACTGGCGTAGACATGTTTGCCGCGTTTGGGCGTAAATGGCAGCACGACATCATCGCGAACGCCAATCGAATGAGGGTTAACCAGCAGTCGTGACTTGCCCTCGTTGCTGGCCATCGCACCGATTGCTTCGGCGAACTGCTGGGGCGAATTGACCAGGGATACTCCGTCCGGTTTGCCCGTCGCCAAAGCCGTCATCCCAGCCAGCATGGAATCGCGTTCCGCATGAATGCCATCGCGAAAAGCCGACGCGATCGTGGACAGCGGATTAGCCGTTTTCGATTCAACTTGATTGGTCAACAACTGAGCCGAGTCGGGCGACGCTGCCGAAGCGCCGCCGTGATGGTAGGGATGTTCGCCATCAGTAAAGTACTGGTCGATGCGCCAGAAACGCCCAAGTGCAACGCACCAAGATCCGACTCGCCGCAAGTCGTTGAAACTGTCACAGCCCTGTCCGGGCCAATGCGCTAACAACGCAGTCGCAACTTCGCCGCTGTCGATCGCCTCGCCTAGCTTGGCGCCGATCGCCAGAAAGGCGGCGTCGCTGTTCGCATCGATCGGTTTAGCCGTCAGAGCTTCAATTTCTGCGCCACCGGACTGCAGGATCACTTTGGCTTCGTCACCGAAACCGCTGCCGCCAGCAAAATCGATCGGAATCATACCTTGGTATCCCAAGCCAATGATCGTCTTGGTCATATCCGATGGCGTTGATCCATGTATCCGTCCGTACACTGCCGGCGGCGTGCCGATGTGGCGGGTCACGTCCCGGTGGGCGTCCTGAAACGCCGATTGGGCTTGGACCAGCGTCATCGCATCGAGGTGTTGGTTCGGATCCGGACCGCCCCCGGCCCAGCCGATCGAACGGTTTTTTAGGTGGTCAACAAATTCCTTCGCGGATGGCTGGGAACTGGATTGGGCCAGTTCGGCTAAGCCGCAAGCGGCGCTCGAATCGATCAGCACGCTGGTTGGCGTCGCCAGACGGGGCGAGTCTTTGCGGACTTGATCGCTGAACCGATGGGGGGCGTCGGACCAGGAATTGACCAGTTTTTCGACCGTTGACGCCGTTACCAGCGTCAAGTCGATCAGGTGAGGGTCAGACGTGAAGTAATGATCGCGTTCCTCGGCCAGGGAATCAAAGACTTCGTGAAGGGCCGCAATGGCTGCGGACGCATCGCCATCCAAGAACGCTTTTGCAGCCGTCACGATTCGCGTTTGCAGGAAGATCTCGTCCAAATTGCTGGTGTACCGCAGTCGGCGAGTCATCACCTGGATTTGCAGGGCCGCGTATCCCGCCGCATAGAAGTCGGCGACGCCGACGCGGCGCACCAGGCCCGCCGAATCGTCCGAATTGCTTGTGTTTTCCAGCGTTTCCGTCAATTCGTCGCACGGCGAAAGCCCCATCGCCGCGACCATTTCGTCGCGAGAATTCCCGGTAATCCACTGGCAATCAGCGTTGTTTTTTGCGCGAGCCTCGTAGCCATCCGGCAATTTCGCCAGGCTGGGCAGCGGCGCGATCATGATTCGATTGCCAGTCGGTTCGGGCGGCGCATCAGCGCGATACCAGGCCGGCGTTTGCTCGCTTTGGGCCAATAGTCGCGGATGCCATAACGCCGTCCAACCGCCCAGCAGGCTACGTGCGTCGTCATCCGACAACTTGGCGGGGAAGTCTTCCAGCGTCGAAGCCGGGATCAGAACGCAACACTCGTCAAAGACTGGCATATCGGAGTAATAAAGTTTGACTTGGGGTTCAATGAATCAATAGAATAGAGATAGGGCCGCTGTCAGCACCATCATCTTCATCGCTGCCTAGTGGCAACTTTGCACAGCAACTTATCGCACTTATCCAAAATCATTCCGTTGATTCGTTACAGTCGGCCGATCAGACGGCGAGTTTCGGTCAGCAATTCGATCTTCTCGCACTTTTGACCGCAATTCGCATTAAACTGGCGAACTGTCTGCGGATTGTACCGATCGACGCGCTGCTTGAACCGGCCTAGCGACTAGCCTAGTCGGTTTCTGAGCAGAAATGAGCTTCGGATACGATGAGAGACCTCTGCGACAGAACCTGACCCCCCCACCCATTTTCCAACACACCAAGCAACCATCATGGCAAGAAGCAGTTCCGGCGTTTGGGGCATTGAGATCGGGCAAACGGCGCTCAAAGCGCTGCGTTGTTCGTTGGTCGATGGCGAGCCGGTTGCCGACGCGTTCGATTTTATCGAATACCCGAAAATCCTTAGCCAACCTGAAGCGGTGGCCGAGGAGTTGGTCGCTGATGCGCTCGAGCAGTTGTTGGAGCGAAACGACGCGATCAGCGAAAAGGTCTGCATCAGCGTGCCCGGTCAAAGCGGTCTGGCAAAGTTCTTCAAGCCACCGCCGGTCGAAGTCAAAAAAATCGCCGACATCGTTCGCTACGAAGCTCGCCAGCAGATTCCGTTTGACTTGGCTGACGTCGTTTGGGATTTCCAAATGATGCCTGGCAGCATGGTCGAAGAAGGCTACGCGCTTGAAAGCGAAGTCGGTTTGTTTGCGATGAAACGCGAGCAGGCTTACCGTCAAATGACCCCATTCGATGAAGCCAACATCGAAGTCGATCAGGTCCAACTCGCCCCGCTGGCGCTCTACAACATGTTGGCGTTCGATCGCATGCATGAACGAGTCGACGCAGGAGTGTTCGATTCGGACGATCCGCCACCATCGACGGTGTTGTTGTCGATCGGCACCGATTCCAGTGATTTGATCGTCACCAACGGGTTTCGGATTTGGCAGCGCAGCATGCCCATCGGCGGTAACCACTTCACTCGCCAATTGACCAAAGACTTGAAGATGACGTTCGCCAAGGCGGAACATCTCAAGCGGAACGCTCGTGAAGCGGTCGACCCGAAACTGATTTTCCAAACGATGCGTCCGGTCTTCAATGATTTGGTCACCGAAGTCCAGCGTTCGATCGGATTCTTCCGCAGCATCGACAAGAAGGCGGACATCAAAGAACTGATCGTCACTGGCAACACGGTCAAGATGCCAGGTTTGGCAGCCTACCTTGGCAAGAACTTGGGCTTCGATGTTCATGTGCTCGACCGATTCAATCGGCTCGGTGGCGAGGACGTGCTGTCGATCCCGACCTTTCGCGACAACATTCCAACGTTTGCGGTTTGTTATGGGCTTTGTCTGCAAGGGCTAGGCGTTTCGCAAATCCATGCATCGCTGGTGCCTCGCGAGATTCTGACCCAGCGAATGATCCGGGCCAAAAAGCCATGGACGCTGGCCGGTTTGGCGGCGCTGATGGTCGGTATGTCGGCGCACTATGTGTTGACGGAAAAGTCATGGGCGACCACTCACGATGACTTGTGGAAAGCTCCGCAAGCCGAAGTGACGCGAATGAAGGCCTATTCCGACGAACACCTCAGCGACGACGCCAACCTGAACAGCAAGCTGACGTACTTGAATGACATCGGCAAAGAGGTTTCCGGCGACAGCGAAGCTCGTTTGAAGTGGCTGGAAATCATGAAGGTCGTCAACGACGTGATTCCGCGTCCCGACTTTCCCGATGGAAAGATTCTGGGGCCCAAGGAATTGCCGTACTTGGATCGCAAGGACTTTCACGTCAAGCAATTCGAAACCAAGTACTACGAAGACCTGTCGTTGTGGTACACCGAAAAAGTGGCCCGTCGGTATCGCGATGAATATCGCAGTTGGGCTCGCATCACCGGCAATCCAGTGCCCGAGGACTTGAACGAAGATTTGGGGCCCACTGGTCCTGGGTGGGTGATCCAGTTGAACTGTTACCACTATTACAACAGCCCCGATCGCATCGGTTTCGAAGGCAGTAACCACGTCCGTAATTTGATGACGACGTCGTTCCTGAAGAGCAGCGTTGAGCTGCCCATCGGTACCGACGCGAATGGCAAGCGGATCATGGAAACTTTCACGTTGCCCGAAATGGGGCTGACGTATCCGCTGCTGTTGGATGACAACAAGGATCAACTGGTTTCGATCGTTAACCCTGACTACGACGCCGAAGCCATCATGGCCGAACAAATGAAGTTGGCCGCCAATGGCGAAGCACCAACGCCTGCTTCGGAGTTGGAAACACCGATGTTGCAGGTGCGAAAACTAGACTTCATCTATCAGGTCGTTTGGCAGGAAAAAATTCTTTCCGAGCGATTGGAAGCCAAAGAAGCGGCCCGACTGTTAGCCGAAGAAGAAGCCGCAGCAACGGCCGCCGCGGAAGAGTCTGCGGTCATCGAAGAGTGACGAAGAGTGACGAAGAGTACCCCCAAAACAATACCCAGCGACAACCTTCAGCGATCGGTTTGAACGATCGTGTTTGGTTTTTAGTGACTTCCACCACCACCGCTTGCTTCTCTTATCGGATCGGCCTTTGCCATGGACAAAATCAAAGAACAACTTGCCGTTGCAATGAAGTACGGCTTTTGGATCGGGTCTGCAGTGGTGTTCCTTGGATCACTTGGGGTCTGGTTCATGACAACTTCAAAACTGTCAGACGAAAATGCCAGTCAGACGTCAAAGATCAATCAAGCCATTTCGACGGTAAGTTCCGTGGAAGGCGAACTTTCGACGCATCCAAATGCGATCTCGCACGAGAAAATGGAAGCGCTGATTGAAAAACGTCAGCAGGAAGTGCTGGAGTCGTGGAAGACACTTTATGATCGGCAACGCGACATTCTGACTTGGCCAGAAGAAGAGCTGACCAAGAACTTTGTTGACGAATTTCGCGACCTGATTCCGATCGAAGTGTTCGTCGAATTTCCAACGCTTGAAAGTGATGAAAAAGAAATCACGTTGTTGGCGACCTATCAGCGTTACATCAAGAAGTCGTTGCCGGGTATCGCCGAAATTGCCAAAGCCGAGTGGACTGCCGAATTCGAGTCGGCCGGTGGCGGGGGCATGGGAATGGATATGGGAATGGGGATGGGAATGGACATGGGGATGGAAATGGGCATGGGAATGGGCCCTATGGCATCCGTTGGCATCACGGGGGCCGTCGAAGGTCCGCTCGTGAAGTGGCCGCAGGCTAGCCAAAGTAGTCTGCTGTCGGACTTGTTCCCGTGGCGCGGGTCGTTGCCTTCGACGCTAGAGGTCTATTACTCGCAAGAGAACCTGTGGGTACTGAAGCAGTTGTTGCAGATCGTCGCCAAGGTCAACGGTGACGCAACTCAACCCTACCAAGCCCAGATCCACGAAATTTCTAAGATCGCCATTGGTCGTTCGGTCAAAGCGGGTGCCGGGACGATCTCCAAGCCGGGCGCGAATGCGAGTATGGGCATGGGGATGGGCATGGGAATGGATGACATGGGCATGGATGACATGGACATGATGGGGATGGAAATGGGGATGGAAATGGGCATGGGGATGGGCATGGAAATGGAAGGTGATGGCGTCGACCCTGCTGAGAATCGCTATGTCGATGTCGCAGGCGAAAAAATTGATGCGGCATCACTGCGATCGGCTTTGACCACCGATCGGCCCGACAATGTCGCGCTTGCTGTTGCCAAGCGTGTCCCGGTGATGATGTCTTTGAAAATGAATCAGCGAGCCGTGCCCGAATTACTTGCCGTCTGCGGCAGCGTTCCATTGATGGTCCACGTCAACCAGGTTCGGATTCTGCCGGCAAACGCTTCGGCAACGAGCGGCGGTGGTGGAATGGAAGAAATGGGAATGGGCATGGATTCAGGCATGGGCATGGAGATGGGCATGGATTCAGGAATGGGCATGGGGATGGGAATGGGCGGCATGGGGGGCGGAGCTCCGACTGCTCCTGTGGCTGAGTTTCCCTTGGACATGACTGTCGAAATCTATGGGCTGATCTTTATTTACAATCCGCCGGATCCCGCAAAGCTGGCCCTCGATCAAGTCAATAAAGACAACGTCGATGAACTGATTGATGCCGCAACCGGAGTTCCAGCGGGCGCAGACGCCAATGGCGAGCTGCCCGTACCACAAGCAGATGGCGATGCCGATGGAGCTGATCCGGAAGTGTCCGCCGCACCGGTCACGCCGGCCACCGATGTTCCCGAACCATCGCCTGCCGCGCCGACACCGGCTGCTCCGGTACCAACGGACCCGGCTGCTGGCGCGGCTCCGCCGGCGGCGGCCAGCCCGTAACACAGACTTTTTAAGAGCTTTACCTGCGTCTTTGTCCAGACAACGATGCGGGACACGACCAGGCCGGCAACCGGCCAAGTCGGCAAGAAACGCAACGTCCATCCTTTTCACGCAGGTAGTCGCTATGGATACCGACAAGATCAAGCAGTTCTTCATTTTGCACTTCGAGAAAATGATTCTCGGATTGGTCGTGCTCGTGTCTGTGTTTCTTGTTTACAGCGGGCTGCAATTGCCAGACTTTTTGCAGTCGCAGCAACCCGACAAGCTGACCTCGAAAGCATCGCAGGTCAAATTGGCGATCGATGACGATCACAGCGAAGCGTTCATCGAAGAACGCGTTCCGACTTACGATATCATTGCCGCGACCGAACGGCTCTACACGCCTGTTGATGAAGCCGCCTATAAGCTGCGTCACCCATGGGAGGCTCAGAACGAGCAGTCGGTGGTGCGTCGCCAAGATCCTGTGCTGCCCGCTCCGCTAGATCTGCGGACTCATGGTGTGGCGACTTCGATCGCCGTTAAAGGTTCCAAGCTCGACCCCTTGGACTACCCGTTCGCTTCGTTGGAACCGGCCGATGCCGTCGAAAAAGTCGAAGCTCCTGCGCCGCGTCGGGCTCGTCGGTCACGTCGAGGCATGGACGAGATGGACATGATGGGGATGGATGGCATGGACATGGAAGGGATGGACATGGGCTACGGGATGGACATGGGCATGATGGGGATGGAAATGGAAATGGGCATGGAAGGTGCCACGGGACCGACCCGCAAATTGAAACCCGAATTCGACTTTGGTCACCGCCCTGTCATGGGCGAGGACAAGCGAAATCCCAAGCCTTCGATTGGTTGGTTTATCGCTGGCACGGCTTTGTTACCGCACCGCGAAATCTACGAAGCTTACGAAATGGCTTTGAAGGATGCCGATGCTTACGATCCACGTCGTGACACGCCGCTGTATTTCAATTTCGAAGTTGAACGTGCCGACGTCACGAGCAAGCCAATCGAACAACTGGTTGATGCTGACTGGACGCGGGTTTGGCACTTGAAACGCTACGCTGAATTGGCCGATGGTTTTTGGGTTGGTTACGCGCCCGAAATTGTCAACCAAGACTACCGCGAAGAACAATTGACCGTGTGGATTCCACCGGTGTTGTTGGACGACTATCGACCGTGGTCAATCCATCCTCGCATCCCAATGTTGTCTCAAGCCGAAATCACTCAGCAAGAGTTGATTGATAAACAGGCTGTCGAAGACGCGAAGGATCACGACTTCGTTTTTGACAAAGACAACAACATCGAATTGGCCGGTCCCGGCGCCAGTGGAGGCGGTGGGATGGATTACGGTGGGATGGACGATATGGGATATGGGATGGATGGAATGGACATGATGTCCGGCGGTGGCATGATGATGATGGGCCGCGGCAAAGTCGAAGCTGATCCCGTCGAGCACAAGCTGATGCGGTTCTATGACTTTGCTGGGAATAGCTTTTTCGAGAACGCTCCCGTTTATGGGCACACGTACGTTTACCGAATGCGGTACGCCGTCGTTGACCCAAATTTCCCTGCCAGCCAAATGATGCAGCCGAAGACCAGTTCGTTGGCGCCCGAAGTCGCGCAGCGAGTTTTGGGCAAGATGAACGATGCGGTCAAGCAAAAGAAACGTGACTTCCAACGTTGGAGCGAATGGAGTGCGCCGTCCGAGCCCGCATCGTTGCCGACCTTGGAAAGCTATGTGGTGGGCCCTGTTGAATCGGGAGCCGTGTCGACTTGGGCCGTTGCCGGTCGACCGGTCGAGTACCAACGTGACGCACCCAAAGCCAAAGTTGCGGCAACGCAGTTGATTCCCAAATACGGTGTCAAGGTTCCGATGGAAGTCGAAGTCTTCAAGGGTGGCGTGTTGAGTCAAAAGGCCGAATTTGCCGATGCCGTTGACCCGATCACTTTGGAGATCAAAAAGCTGCCAGACCCGGAATTCGTCAGCTCATCAACAGTCGTCGATCTTGATGGCGGGCGACCGCTGAAAATTGTTGATGAATTGACCGAGCCGGGAATGATCTTGATGTTTGATCAGTCCGGTCAACTTCAAATCCGAGATGAAATCGATGACCTGGAACTCTATCGCATTGATACGTTTGCCGAAGAAAAGGGTCTGTAGTCCTTGCATTAGAACGGCTAGTTGCTTGCGAACACTGGCAGCAGAATCCGCACGACCGCTAAGGAGGCCGTGCGGTTTCTAAGTTGTGGTTTCATAACCGATTAGTTCGCACTCTCTCTGGGCGGACGCCATAGCGAATTCTACAGCCGAGCCGGCGGTGCTAGCTGCGGTTGTTGGGTGCGTCGCGCTCGCGACCCCAGTATCTGCGGCTTGCGCCGTCGGCTCAGAAGGCCGTGTTTCCCCTGGTTTAGAACTCCGCTACCGCGTCCGACCCTCCCGCACGACCATCGTTGATGCGCTGGTGCGGTGTGCTTGGGGTTTCCGACGTTGTCCGCACCTATGTTTGTCATGTGGTTTGCCGGATTTGTGCGAGCACGCAGTGGCGACGTGGGGGCTCTGTGGCTGTTTTGTTTGACGCGGTTTTCGGTTCGGGTTAGCGCACAAAAAAGCGAGCCGCCTGATGCAGGTGGCTCGCTTGATTTGTGTTTCTCGGTAGTCTGCGATGACTGATTAGCCGCCGAGGGCGTTGCGAATCAGCGAACGGACTGGCTGCTTCGGTTGGTAGCCTAGCAGCTTGCGACGCTGCCAGCGGCCGTGCTCGCGAGTGAAGACGATGATCTGAGGCAGCATCTTGTCGCCACCGGTCAATTGCTTGACCAATTCAGGTTCATCGTCCTTGTTGATGACGGTCAAGCTGACCGAATCAAGTTCGCCGGTCTGGGCCATTTGCTTGATCGTTGTGTCTTTTAGCACGTTACAAGCCGGGCACCATGGCGCGCCGACGACAACCATCAAAGGCTTCTGTTGATCTACCGATTCCTTGTAGGCTTCGGCGTACTTCTGATCCATCTGCTGTTCGCTAGTAACGCTGGCAAGCGTGATCGCCAAAAGTAACAAAACCATAGAGTTTTCCTTGGGTGATGCAGTGCGAAAACATTTTGATATTCGTTGGCTATGTTTGCCGTTTTCGAATTTCAAAACCTTTGCGAAGGTTCTTGATTCAACTTCCCCGCACTTGTTTGCACTACGAGAACTACAGAAAGTTTGACAAGAGAACCCATTCGGTCGGCTTGTTTGGTCGTCCAATACGCCGGACTACCCACTACTTCGCCAATCGATCGAGTCTTTCCTGGGCCGTTTGACCTTGAGGCTTGCGTAAGCTTTGCGGGTCTTGGTGATCGGGCAGGATTGAGCGGAGTATATGAGGCTGGAAACGAGTCACAAGGGCTACGCAACACTTTTGCAGAAATTGATCTTGACGCAGGTCAGTATTTTCTAGCCGCCGTTTAAGCCATATTTATTGAGAACTCCTTAACTACCAACCGGCAAACGAGTTGGGGCGTGCCAATTCGCGTGCGTCATATTGCCACGCCCTTCCGGTGACGGGCAGCGGATCGATGGATTTTTTTCTGTCTGGCAACGCGAAAAGCGAAATTGAGTCACAATGCCCGCAGCGAGCGTTTGATTTTTGGACTCGTTTTCATTCATTTCGGCACAGACGCCATGAAATTGCGAATTGGATTGATCGGCCACGGTGATGCCTGGCAAACCCGGCATCGCCCAGCATTACGCGTGCTGCATGATCGTTTCGACGTTCGTGCCGTCTTCAGCACGGTTGCAAAGTTGGCCGAAAATGTCGCTGGCGAGTTTCAGGCCGATGTGGTTGATGGCTACCGGGCACTGGTTTCGCGATGCGACATCGATGCGGTCATTGTGCTGCAGCGAAACTGGCTCGGTTGGTTGCCAGTGATTGCAGCATGCGAAGCCGGTAAAGCGGTGTATTGGGCGGGCGACTTGGATTTCGATTCGGTTGGCGATACCGAAGTTCGATCAATCGTCGAACAGTCTGGTGTTTCGTTCATGGTCGAGTTCCCGCGCCGATTCGCGCCTGCGACGCTACGGGTCAAGGAACTGATTGCGACTCGGTTGGGTGCGCCGAAATTGATATTCTGTCACCGTCGGCTACAGGCGTCCGGCGATGGGGCTGGATCCGGCGATCCCGATCCGGCTCGCCGCGAACTTGTCGAACTGATTGACTGGTGTCGGTATGTAGTAGGCCGCGAGCCCGAGAGCGTTTCGTCTGTCGAGCATCAATCGCAAAGCGCGGCCGACAAGCCGGTGGAGTCAAACTATCGATGCATGAGTTTGGCGTTTCCGGCGACCGAAACACAGCCAAGCGTGACGGCGCAGATTAGTTGTGGCAGTTACATCCGGTCGACGTGGCACGAGGCCGCCGGGTTCCGGCCGCCATCGGCAATGCAGATCTGTTGCGAGCGTGGCGTTGCGTTCCTTGATTTGCCAACCACTTTGGTTTGGTTCGATGATGCTGGACGGAACATGGAAACGCTTGATACCGAGTCGCCGGTCGGCGAGAAACTGTTGTCACAGTTTCACCGCAGCGTCACCAGTTTGCTTCGGAACATGAGTGACCTCGACGACGCCTATCGCGCGGTGTCCATTTTTGAAGCTGCTCGGCAAAGTGAAGCCGAAGGTCGCCGGATTCGAGTCTAGCGTCTGCGATCGAATCGGCAGTCAACGCGGCGATTCGGTTCGTCGCCACGAACCATGCTCGAATTGCATCGGTGCCGGGTTGCACAGTTCCAGTGGCGGGTTTGTCACCAGTTCATCAAAGGCAAAAAAACTAATTTGCCCGCTGATCGTGATTGATCGAGCCATCGTCATTCCGGTGATGGGCAGATTATCGCCGCTTGCGGTTGGTTCGAAAACGGTATCGGAACTTGAATAGATCAGTCCGCGGAATTCCGTCGGAAAGCGATCCGTCGTTGTATTGTTAGCCGAGTTTGAACGGTAGGGCGATGTGACCGGATTGAAGTTGATCGCAAGTGTGTTTTCATTCAGCTCGTTTTCGATGGCTGTAAAACGCACTGGGGCATCAGTGACCAGAATCGCATCAGGAGTCATCGGGCACGTCCAAACGATCGCTCCGCGAATCTCGATTTCCGTCGCGCCTTCGATCACAAGTGTGGCGTTGATTCGGCAATTCTGGATTACTAGTTTCTGCTGGTCCATTTGTACCGCATATCTGCCAGTTGGGCTGGGGGCGCCGAATGGATTCGCCGTGGGGCTAAGCAGTTTTTCGTCCAGGTATCGGGCGCCTGCACCTTGGCGTATTTCGGCGGCCGGGATTGTCGTGCTTGTCGATCTGTAAAGGGCAACTAGGTCGCGAGCCGGTACTTCCACATTGCTTTCGCCTTGGTCACCGCGAACCGCGATGGGAACGTCGCCGCTGCATTCGAGTCGGGGAGCGACCAGGATGCCACTCGAGGCCGCGGTGCAGTTCCCGCCGACTTGAATTGGACGCTGGCTGCTGATGGCGCCGTCTTCGAAATTCAACTGGTCGGTTGCTGTCACTGCATACTTCAGGATTGATAGCGGCGCTGGGTCCCAAACGAGTTTTGAAGTGATGGCGTACTCGGCGAGCCCAACGCGAGCGTGCACCGTCAATTCAACATCATCGGTAAGGTCGTCATCGAGCATTCCATCAGCGTCGATGAATTGATGGCGAACTTGTTGGGATAGCACCGTCGTGCCAGAGTTTCCGGCGGACCAGTTTCGCCATGGCGAATAATTGCCGTTGGCTAGCGACGTTCGCCATTGTGAGTTTGAACGCATCAAGGACGCGACTCGGTGCATTTCGCTTTCGGCAATTCGCATCGCCCGGCTCTTGTTCGCGCGGTCCGATTCTCGTTGGATACTGGTCGTGCTTAATGTAATAGCGGTTGCGACCAAGGTCGTCACAAGCAGTGCCGTAAACAGAACTGCCACGTAGACGATGCCTTCGCGAAGTTGCTTCGAGTTGTCGCTAGCGGGATGGCGTCTCGATGAAGTCACTGCGTTTCCTCGGCGGTGGGAAGGTTGCGCAGGGGCGTCGGGATCGTGACCGCTCGGCCGCTTGGAAGGGATACTCGAAGCGAATGCCATCGGTACGGCTGACTCGCTGGGGCGGTTTGCGTTGGTACGTCCGATGCGAGCATCGATTCGCTGATCGCATTGCCTGTGGGAGTCACGCATGTGACCGTGATCAGGCGAAGTTCGGGGGCTGTTTCGTTTGCCGTTATCGCTGAGGTGGTGATGCCGGTGTCGGTTGGCCACGCTGCTTCGACGGAAATCGCGATGCTCCAGCCCGCGTAATCCGTCATCGTGGTTCCGTCTCGATGCACCGGAGGCGAGGCGGTGTAGTCGTGATAGTCATCGATGTCATCGAATGCGGCTCGCCCCGCGCCGTTTTCTTCGGGCTCTGGTCCCCAGATCGGGTCCGCCGAGTCTTCGAAACGCATCGATGTGATTTCGCCTAGGATTGATTCGGATAGTTCAGCGGCCATCGCCGTGGAATGGCTTTGCACTCGACTTCGCCACATGTTGGCGGACGTGGCTAGTGAAGTTAGTAGCACGCCCGAGATCAGGATTGTTGATACGAGTATTTCGATCAACGTCACGCCGTGACGCGTGCTGTGCTGGTTCCCCGAGGCGCGCCGATTGAGCATTGGGGATTTCGTAAATTGGTTCATAGCGTTTGACCCCGCAGAATCACCGCTGCTTGAATCCACGATCCGATCGAGCGGTGTAGCATCCGTGGGACCGATTCCTGATCACTCGATCCGCCGATTCGCAAGGTTGCGCCAACGGAGTTGCCAAACCAAAAACTCCCCTCGCCTGCACGTCGCTGGACGACGTCGGAAAAGGACGCCATTCCGATCGTGCCGGTGTGCCATGGCGATCCATCGGCACCAAAGACTTGGATGTTCAAGTCGGTGTCGGAAATCGACTCGGGTTCAAGCGAGGTTGGTGACAAGTCGCTGAATGGTGAATTGTTTCGACGACTGGCTGTCCAAGAAACGGGGCCAAAAAAATTGACGTCTTGGATGGCGAGCATCGTTGATGCGATTTGTGCGTCGTTTTCGGTGGCGACGACTACCGTGCTTGGCCAGTTGGCGTCGTAAAACCGATAGGCGACATGCAGCATCAGGTAGCCGTTGGACATGCTTTGCAACGTCGTCCAATTTGCCGCTTCGCTAATCGTGATGTTCGAAGGTGACTTGGCGGACACGCAAATCAGGATCAAGTCGCCCGAAACCACGCCGGCTGGGACTTCAAGCGAAAGTGACGACGAGCTACTTGATGTCGACGCGACCGTCATGCTGCGCAGTCGGGGCGAACCAGTGCCGGTTGCTGTCGTTGCCGACGGCGTGTCCGGGGCAGCGATGATTGCGGATGAGTCGATGGTCGCATTCAAGGTAATTGTCGGGCTGTTGTCGGCGGTGCGAGTCAGTTCGTTGGGCGACGAGTCGTACCGGATTGACTGGATTGTTTGAGTAAATGGATCGATTCGCTGGACGTCAAATCCGTCGCCCGATGCATGCGGCGTGATTTGCGTCGCGTAACGAAGATCGTTTGCGATTCGGTCGTTGATTTCGGTCTCTCGCCGGCGTTGGTTCGCCAGTTCGTCTGGTTCCAGCAGTTGCGAGGTGATTGCGATCGATCCTGCTAATGACGCCAGCAAGATAGATGCGGCCAGCATGGCAACGACCAATTCAATCAGGCTAAAAGCTTGACGAGCGCGCAAGTCCGGGGGAGTGTGGATCACGACGTGGCTCCACTGGTTCCGTCAACGTAGGTGGCCGTTCCGGTGGGCGTTGTCGGTGCATCGCTGGTTTCGGTTTCGGCGGCTTCTGCGTTGTTGATTTGGCTGATGGCTCCGCTGCTGCGTTCGACAACGACCTCCCCCGTGCCCGCGACGATGTGAACTTGAAACAGGTCGCTGCCGCTCGACAAGGCGATCGTTGCTTGCTCGATCGCCTCGCCGGATGAGTGGGGGACGCCCTCAAAATTGAACGACAGAGTTAAGTTGCCGTCCATGCTGGCGACCATTTCGATCGAGGGATCGTAGATCGATTTGATGGACACAAGAGCCGGCGTTGGCGAGCGATCATTTTGTTCGCCCTGTTCAGCTTGGTAGGAATCGTCGTCGTTGGAAAACGTAATCTGCACGGACCGACCGCTGCGAAGCGCCGTCTGGCGTGCGCGCTGGATGTCGTTGGCAACTCGCCAAGTTGCGGCTTCTAATCGCGAGATCCGTTGTGTGTCGGCGAACCGCGGGGTGGCGACGGCGGCCATGACACCCACGATCAAGATCACGATTGCCACCTCGATTAGCGTGATCGCTGCGCGAGCAGAATGCATCGAGATTGCTCCAGCGACCGCGGACCGAGAACCGTACCGCCCACAACGCGCGGATTACTGGTCAAATCTAGGTCACCGCTGGTGCATCAGTCGCTGATTCGGCGTTGTCGTGCTGTGTGAATGGTCCGCATGGTCCGCGCATTGCGAATGACCGGCCAGTCGTCACGCGACGGCTGTGCGGGTCAGTCCGCATCGTCCGGTAAAATCACTTGCTCGTGATGGGACGGCGTGGTGGCCGCATCACCAGCCAAGGACGTGGGCAAAGATCAGCGGCGCGCAGATGGTCGCGTCCGATTCGATGATGAACTTGGGTGCGTCGGCGTCGAGTTTGCACCAGGTGATCTTTTCGTTCGGCACCGCGCCGCTGTATCCGCCAAAGCTGGTGATCGCGTCGCTGATCTGGCAGAAGTAGCTCCACAGCGGAACGTCTCGTTCTAGATCTTGCCTCAACATCGGCACCACACAGATTGGAAAGTCGCCAGCGATGCCGCCACCGATTTGGAAGAAACCGATCGGTCCGATTTTCGATTCTTCTTCGTACCACTGAGCCAGTCGCTGCATCTGGTAAGTGCCAGTCGCGATCGCGGTGTGGTTGGGAACGGTGCCGTCGATCACCCGCGCGGCGTAGATGTTGCCAAGGGTCGAGTCTTCGAAGCCGGGCGTGAAAACGGGGATGCCCATGTCTTTGGCTGCCGCTAGCCAAGAGTGTTCGCGAGGGATCTGGTAGTGCTGGACCAAGTCCTTGTCGTCCAACAAGTCGAACATGAATTCCACCGGCATGCGGCTTTTGTTGGACTTTGCCGCTTCTTGCCACATCGGCGTCAGGCGACCTTCGATGTGCCGCATCACCGTTTCGGGAATGCAAGTGTCGGTAACCCGGTTGAACCCTTCATCTCGCAGGGCAACTTCGTCGTCCGTCGAAAGGGCTCGCCAGTTTTCGATGATGCGGTATTCGTCGTGTGCGACGAGGTTGAAGATGTCTTCTTCGAGGTTGGCGGCCGTGCAGGTGATCGCGTGGATTTTTCCGGCTCGAATCATCGGCGCCAACGACAGGCCGAGTTCGCCTGTGCTCATCGCCCCGGCCAGCGTGACCATCATCCGGCCCTTGTTTTCGGTCGACACGAATTGGCCGAACGACTTGGCGGCAGCGACCAATTCGCGCGCGTTGAAGTGAAGGAAGTGGGTTTCCAGTAACTCGGTGACGTTCATGGAATCGCTTGGCGGTAATGGGGTGGGGGAGTTTGGAAGAGGCGGTCGGGTGCGAGGGTCGGCCACCGCGATGCTTCATAGCTTCCGATTGCAAACGGCTGTAGGCAAGCCGGCAAGTCCAAGTCGTCGCGAGGCAGTCTCGCCGTTTTGGGGGATTCGGTGAGCTGAGGCAGCAGCCTTGCCAATATTTTTCGATCGGACGTCACTCGTGTGTGAGCTGGCAACGGGCAAAAAAATTCCTAGAAAATTCAATTTCCTGTTTTTTCAAATAAATCTGAATTTTTTGAGGCAATGGCGTCTTCGGTCACCTTGGCGGTGGTTTAGCGGCGGCATCCGAGGCCGGCCTGAGTCGGGGTTTTAAAAAAAGTTTTTTCTGCCCAGGGGCCGCTAAGATTTATTTCGAAAAACTGAAAGCGGACGCCAGACAGGAGGATTCGCAGCAAAACACCGCTACAGCACAATCCGGGCCAAAATGCTCGAGTTGGTCTTTTCGATAACCCGCCGTTGTGATAGTTTTCGAGAGTGATCATAGGCCCAACGTTTCTCGCTCGCCCGACCTTTGCCTTCCATTCATCGTGTTTTCCCGCCCGGGATGGCACTCGATCGAAATGGCGGCATCTTCGTGGGCGTGTTTTGCAAGGATTCACCGTCGTTTTGGCCGCCGCGACGGGGTGTCATTTACCGTATTCGCTCGCTAGCCCTCCTTGCCCACACGCACCTGTCTGAACGCGTTTTACTGCTGGATTTTGCCAGTCTCTGATTCGCAACGCATGGCCCAGTCCCGCTTTGGGGCCAATCAAACAAATCAACCTCTCGCTCACCCACTTGGTCTTCTAAGGAGCTTTCCTAAACGATGGCAACCACCAGTCACCGTCGACTAGAGCCGACAACCGTACGTCACTTTGGTACTGGATTGGGAGGGAACTTTGATCTCCCCGATCTGACCGCTCTGCAAACCGCCTCGTATGCCGAATTCCTTCAGGAAGACACGGACTCGCGAAAGCGGAAGCTGCATGGCCTTGAATCTGTGATGAAGGAGATTTTCCCGATCAGCAGTTACGACGGCAACACAACGCTTGAGTATCTGTACTACGAACTGGGCAAGCCACGCTATACCAGCCAAGAATGTCGCCAGTTGCGTTTGACCTACGGTCGTCCGCTGCGGATTTGGTTGCGTCTGAACCGCGAAGAGCCTCTGGAAGAAGAGGTCTACTTGGGCGATCTGCCGATCATGCTTGGCGGTGGTGAATTTATCATCAACGGTGCCGAACGCGTCGTCGTTAGCCAGTTGCACCGAAGTCCCGGTGTCGACTTTGTTCTTGAACAAGACACAACGACCGACCGCAAGTTGCCGTCGTGCCGCGTGATTCCAGAACGAGGTTCGTGGATCGAAGTCAACGTGACGAAGAAAGACGCGTTGACGGTCCGGATTGACCAGAGCGGTAAGTTCTCGGCGACGACGCTATTGCGTGCGATGGATCCTAAATATTCCACCGACGCCGACATTCTGAACGCGTTCTACGAAACCGGCACGATCAAGATCACTGGCAGCACCAAGCCAGAAGCAATCGAAGGTAAGATCGCGGTTGATGATGTTGTTTACCCTGCGGATTCCGAGCGGTCGGGCGAAATCATCGTCGAAGCTGGTCATAAGATCAGCAAGGAAGTCGCCGAAACGATTTGCACGGCAGGTGTGAAAAGCATCGACGCGATGGACGCGCCGAAGATCCCGCTGATCTTCAACTCATTGATCGATGACAACACCGCCAGCCACGAAGAAGCGTTGCTGCGGATCTACCAACGACTGCGTCCGGGCAACCCGCCCCAGCTTGAAAAAGCACGCACGTTGTTCACTGAAAAGTTCTATGACGACAACCGTTACCGTTTGGGCAAGGTTGGCCGTTTCCGCTTGAACCGGAAACTCGGCCTTGAAGTTCCGGAAACGGAAATGTGCCTGCGTCCGGATGACATGATTTCGGCGATTCGTTACTTGATCGACCTGTTCGATGCTGATAGCGAAGCCGAAATCGACGACATCGATCACTTGGGTAACCGCCGTCTGCGAACGATCGACGAATTGGCCAGCGAAGAACTTCGCAAGGGCTTCTTGAAGTTGCGTCGTACCGTCCAGGAACGGATGAGCATCAAGGATGCGACCGATATGTCGCCGCGTTCGCTGATCAATCCGAAGTCCGTTTCGGCAGCGATCGATTACTTCTTTGGTCGTGGCGAACTTTCGCAGGTCGTTGACCAAACGAATCCGCTATCTCAGTTGACTCACGAGCGTCGTCTGTCGGCACTTGGTCCAGGTGGTTTGAACCGTAAACGTGCGGGCTTTGAAGTTCGTGACGTTCACATTTCGCACTACGGCCGGATCTGTCCGATTGAAACGCCCGAAGGTACGAACATTGGTTTGATCTCGTCGTTGGCGATTTACGCGGGCGTCGATGATTACGGTTTCTTGGTCACGCCTTACCGGATCATCAAAGAAGGTAAGGCGACCGACGAAACCGTTTGGCTGCGTGCGGACGAAGAAAGCGAATCGTACGTCGCGCCGGCCGACACCGAAGTCAACAATGGTGCATTGGTCGCCGGTCCGAACATGATTGCTCGGTTCCGTAGTGACTTCCAAATTGTTCAGCCCGAACAGGTCCACTACATGGACGTCGCACCAGCTCAGATGGTGGGCGTTTCGGCCGGTCTGATTCCGTTCCTCGAGCACGATGATGCGAACCGTGCTTTGATGGGTTCGAACATGCAGCGGCAAGCGGTGCCATTGTTGGTCGCCGAGCCGCCGATCGTTGGTACCGGGATGGAACGCCAAGTCGCCAAGAACAGTGCGATGGTCGTGCGTGCTCGTCGTGCCGGTAAGGTCACCTACGTCGATTCGACTCGGATCGAAGTCGGCAGCGACCACTATGACTTGAAGAAGTACCAAGGCCTGAACGAACGGACTTGTCAAAACCAACGTCCGATCATCTCGCTTGGTGACAAGGTCGAAAAGAACCAGATCATCGCGGACGGTGCTGCGACCCTGAACGGTGAACTTGCCCTCGGACGTAACGTCTTGGTCGGGTTCATGTCGTTCGACGGTTACAACTACGAAGACGCGATCATCATCAGCGAAGAACTGGTTCGTGCCGACACTTACACGTCCATTCACATCGAAGACTTCGACGTTGAAATTCGCGAAACCAAGCTGGGCCGCGAAGAGTTCACACGCGACATTCCCAACGTGTCCGAAAAGGCTCTGCGGAACCTCGACGACAGCGGTATCGTCAACGTTGGTACGTACGTGAAGCCGGGCGACATTTTGGTCGGCAAGGTTTCGCCGAAGAGCAAGACGGAACTGACGCCCGAAGAAAAACTGTTGCACGCCATCTTTGGTCGTGCCGGTGAAGACGTCAAGAATGACTCGCTGGAAGTGCCCTCGGGCATCGAAGGGATCGTCATCGACACGCACAAGTTCAGTCGCCGAATGAGTTTGTCGGAAGACGAGCGAAAGGTGTTCGAAAAAGAACTGAAGGAAGCCGAAAGCATCGGCAATGCGGAAATCGCCAGCACGTTCGAAGGTCTCGTCCGTGAACTGGAAGACGCCGCCGGCACAAAACTGAAGGACTCGACCGGAACGCCACTGGCCGACGGTCAGGATCCGAAGTTCGTCGCCGAACGTGCCACGGGTTTCCGCATCGATCACATCCTTGACCAAGTCAAAGATGACGAAAAGAAGAAGGAAGTCGAACGTGTCTTTACTCAGCAGTGGGCCAATGTCGAGCAAGCCATCGACGCTCGTGACCGTGCGCTCAACAGCATGAAGCGTGGCGATGAACTTCGCAGCGGCGTGTTGCAGATGGTCAAGATCTACGTCGCGACCAAGCGAACGATCAGCGTCGGTGACAAGATGGCCGGTCGCCACGGGAACAAGGGTGTGATCGCCAAGATCCTGCCCGTCGAAGACATGCCGTTCTTGCCCGATGGCACGCCGATCCAAATCATGCTGAACCCGCTGGGCGTTCCATCGCGGATGAACGTGGGACAGATTTTGGAAACGCACCTCGGTTGGGCCGGAGCGAAGCTTGGTTTCCAAGCCATCACGCCCGTCTTTGACGGTGCGACGGAAGAGGACATCAACAAGTGTTTGGCCGAAGCCGGTTTGCCAGCTCACGGTAAGATTCGTTTGACCGACGGTCGAACGGGCGAACCGATGGAACAGGAAACGACGGTTGGCTACATCTACATGTTGAAGCTGCACCACTTGGTCGACGACAAGGTTCACGCGCGGTCGACCGGACCGTACTCGTTGATCACCCAACAACCGCTCGGCGGAAAGGCTCGTTTCGGGGGCCAACGGTTCGGCGAAATGGAAGTGTGGGCGTTGGAAGCGTACGGTGCGGCGTACATCTTGCAAGAACTTTTGACCGTCAAGAGCGACGATGTCGAAGGTCGTACCAAGATCTACGAGTCAATGGTCAAGGGCGAGAACACGCTCGAGGCGGGAACGCCTGCGTCGTTCGACGTGTTGACCAACGAAATTCGTGGCCTGGCGTTGAACATGCAGTTGGAAAAACGATCGATCTGAGAAAGGGATTAGGTATTAGGTTTCAGCTTTGCGGGTAATCCAGCAACTGAAACCTAGCCGTTTCTCGATATGCGTCTCGGGGTGAAAGCCGAGACGAGAATTTGTGACGACCAGCCGAGGGTCGTCGCTTGAACCTGACACCTAAAACCAAATAGCTAAGGCTTAGTTCCCCATGTCCAGTGGCGAAACCAGCAACTACGATCGCATCAACGACTACGCATCGGTTCGAATCTCTCTCGCTCGTCCCCAAGACATCAAAGGATGGTCGTTCGGGGAAGTGAAGAAACCCGAAACGATCAACTACCGAACCTATCGACCTGAAAAAGACGGTCTGTTCTGTGAACGCATCTTCGGCCCTGAAAAGGATTGGGAATGCGCCTGCGGTAAGTACCGCGGAATGAAGTACAAGGGCATGATCTGTGACCGCTGTGGTGTGAAGGTCACCCACAGTCGGGTTCGTCGTAAACGAATGGGTCACATCGAATTGGCCGCGCCCGTGGTCCACATTTGGTTCTTCAAGGCGATGCCGTCGCGCTTGGGCAACCTGTTGGACATGAAGACCAGCTCGCTTGAAAAGGTCATCTACTTCCAAGACTACGTGGTCATCGATCCGGGCACGACCGAATTGGAACCACGCCAACTGTTGACCGAAGAAGAGTACCGCGCCGCGCGTCAGCAATACGGCGAAGGCTCGTTCGAAGCCGACATGGGTGCCGAAGCGGTTCGCAAGCTGCTGAACTTGCTGGACTTGGTGACCTTGTCGGAAAAACTGCGTGTCGACTTGGTCGAGACCGGTTCAAAGCAAAAGAAGAAGGACCTGATCAACCGTTTGAAGATCGTCGAATCGATCCGCGACAGCGACAACCGTCCCGAGTGGATGGTGTTGGACGTCGTGCCAGTGATTCCGCCCGATTTGCGTCCGTTGGTGCTGCTGGACAGCGGCAACTTTGCAACGTCGGACTTGAACGATCTCTATCGCCGGATCATCAACCGCAACAACCGCTTGCGCAAGCTGGTCGACCTGAACGCGCCGGAAGTCATCATTCGCAACGAAAAGCGAATGTTGCAACAGTCCGTCGACGCGCTGTTCGACAACAACCGCTGCAAGCGACCGGTGCTGGGTTCGTCGAACCGACCGCTGAAGTCCTTGACCGACATGATCAAGGGCAAGCAAGGTCGTTTCCGTGAAAACCTGCTGGGCAAGCGAGTCGATTACTCGGCCCGTTCGGTCATCGTGGTTGGTCCTCGCTTGAAGCTGCACCAATGTGGTCTGCCCAAGAAGATCGCCCTCGAACTGTACCAGCCGTTCATCATCCGCCGTCTGAAAGAACTCGGCCACGCCGATACGATCAAGTCGGCCAAGAAGATGCTCGAACGAAAAGACGAAGAAGTTTGGGACATTCTGGAACAGGTCATCAAGAACCACCCTGTGCTTCTGAACCGTGCACCAACGTTGCACCGGATGGGGATTCAGGCGTTCGAGCCGATTCTTGTCGAAGGCAACGCGATTCACTTGCACCCATTGGTGTGTAAGGGGTTCAACGCCGACTTCGACGGTGACCAGATGGCTGTCCACTTGCCGCTTTCGATCGAAGCGCAAGTCGAAGCACACACGTTGATGATGTCGACCAACAACGTGTTCGCACCGTCCAACGGCAAGCCGATCATGTCGCCGTCGCAAGACATCGTCATGGGTTGCTATTACATGACTGCCGAAATGCCTGATCAAAAGGGCGAAGGCATGATCTTCAGCGGCTATGACGAAGTCGACTTGGCGTTCGCGCAAGGTGTGATCGCGATTCACGCTCGTATCAAGATGCGTTTGCCGCGTTTCCAACGTTTGAAAACGGAATCTGGCGACGGCGTCTATGGTGCGATCATTGACACCACGCCCGGCCGTGTTCGGTTCAATGAAATGCTTCCCGACGGGATGGATTACTACAACCAACCGATGAAGAGTGGTGACTTGGCACTTGCCATCAGTGACTGCTATCAGCGTCTTGGTCGCAAGGCAACCATTCACTTGCTTGACGACATGATGCAAGCTGGTTTCCGCGAATCGACTCGCAGTGGTTTGTCGTTCGCGACGGACGACTTGGTCACGCCGGACTCCAAGACTGACTTCATCAAGAAGGCAGAAAAAGAAGTCATGAAATTGAAGAAGTCGTACGAGCGCGGTCTGATGACCGGGCCCGAACGATACAACCACGTGCTGGACGAATGGACGGCCGCTCGTGAGTTGATCACCAAGGACATGATGCAGGCGATGAAGAACGACATCCGCGAAGGCGGCTGGTACATCAACCCGGTGTACTTGATGTCGCACTCCGGTGCACGGGGCGGTATCGAACAGATTCGTCAGCTTGCTGGTATGCGGGGATTGATGGCGAAGCCGACCGGCGAAATCATCGAAACGCCGATTAAGGCAAACTTCCGCGAAGGTCTGTCGGTTCTGGAATACTTCTCGTCGACGCACGGTGCTCGGAAGGGATTGGCCGATACGGCGCTCAAGACGGCTGACTCGGGTTACCTGACTCGTAAGCTGGCCGACGTCGCGCAGAACGTGGTGATCACGATGCAAGACTGCGGCACCACCCAAGGAATCACCAAGGGTGTTGTCTATCGCGGCGAAAAGGTCGAAGTCAGCTTGGTCGATTCGATCAACGGTCGCGTTAGCCGCCAATCGATCGTTAACCCAGTGACGGACGAGATCATCGTTCGTGAAAACGAAATGATCACGCCAGACATCGCTCGCAACATCGAAGCGATGGGCTTGGAAAAGATCCAAGTCCGTACGCCGATGACCTGCGACGCACCGCTGGGTGTTTGCCGATGCTGTTACGGCATGGACATGTCGACCGGTTCCATGGTCGAAGAAGGCATGGCCGTCGGTATCATCGCGGCACAGTCGATCGGTGAACCGGGTACTCAGTTGACCATGCGTACGTTCCACATCGGTGGTAGCGTCAACAAGCAATCGGTCGAGTCGGACATCAAGAGCAAGCGTGCCGGTAAGGCTCGGTTCACTCGGATGCGTGCGGTGGAAAACACCGAAGGCATTCCAATCGTGCTGAACCGCAACGGTGAAATCACGCTGGTCGATGATCGCGGTCGTGAAATCGAATCGTATCCGATTCCAACCGGTGCGGCCGTCATGGTCAAGGAAGGCGAGGAAGTCAAAGAAGGTACCGTTCTTTGCGAATGGAACCCGTACTCGATTCCGATTCTGTCAGAAGTTCACGGTAAGATTCGCTTTGAAGACATCGTCGAAGGTCAGACGATGCGTGTCGAACGCGAGGCTAGCGGCAACGTCCGGATGATGATCGTTGACCACAAGGGTGACTTGCACCCGCAGTTGGTCATCGAACAAGACGCCGACGGCGAAGCCATGCTCGAAGTCGGTTCCGTTGGCAAGGCTCTCGAAGTCATCTACTTGCCCGAGCGTGCGATGATCGTGGTTCGCGAAGGCGACAAGATCATCCCGGGTACGGTGCTGGCTGAAATGCCGCGTGAAGGTGGTGGTGTTTCGGACATCACGGGTGGTCTGCCGCGAGTTACCGAAATTTTCGAAGCTCGTAAGCCAAAGGATCCCGCCGTGATCGCGGAAGTCGACGGCGAAGTCGAGATCCTTGCCGAGCGTAAGCGTGGTAAGCGAACGATCGTGGTCCGCAGCGAATCGGGTATCGAACGCGAACACTTGGTGCCGCACGGTAAGCACTTCCAAGTTCACAGTGGTGACTTTGTGAAGGCCGGACAAGCGCTGGTCGAAGGCCCATTGGTGCCACACGACATTCTGCGTGTTTCGGGCGAAGAAGCCGTTCAGCAATACTTGCTGCACGAAATTCAACAGGTCTATCAATCGCAGAAGGTTGAAATCAACGATAAGCACTGCGAGATCATCATCGCTCGCATGCTGCGTAAGGTGAAGATCGAATCGGCGGGTGACACCAACTTGTTGCCCGGCAGCGTGATGGACCGTTTCCACTTCCGTCATGCCAACGACGACTTGGCCAAGTGCATTCGAATCAGCAAGGCTGGTGCGAGCGACTTCACCGAAGGCCAAATCATTCCGAAGGAAGTGTTCGAGCAAACCAACGCTGAAATCGAAGCCATGGGCGGCGAACCCGCCAAGGGCAAGCGTCCCAAGAGTGCCACGGCGAGTACTCAGTTGCTAGGGATCACCAAGGCTGCGGTTCAGTCGAACAGCTTTATCTCGGCTGCGTCGTTCCAAGAAACGACCAAGGTGTTGACCGAAGCGGCATTGGCCGGCAAGGTCGACAAGTTGGTCGGTTTGAAGGAAAACGTCATCCTGGGTCACTTGATCCCGGCCGGTACCGGTTTCCGAATCTTCCAAGAATCGGAAGTCAACTACCGCCGCGAGGCCTTGGAAGAACTGGCAAACGCACCGGTTCAAAGCTTGGAAGAAAGCTTCCCACTGCTAAACGCAGACGAGGCCGCCGCTCCATCGCCAACTGCCGAGGCGGAAGAGCCATCCGACATGCCAAGCAACCAAACGCTTGACCAACTGTTGGGTGGACAAGAATAGGGCTCCGGCCTTTCGCTTTAGCAATCAGTAAGAAACAAAGCCTCGCGTTCCAAATTGGGATGCGAGGCTTTTTGTTTGACACGAAATCGAGAACAACCTTCCGTTCAGCACCCAACTCAAAGTGAGGTCCGAGCGAAGTTCCTCCATCTAGGATATTTTCCGGGAAACCCGAAGACCTCCTTGGGTAGTCAAACTTGATGGAAAGTCACCTGTGCGCCCGGCACCGACGCGTTTTACTTACGCTTCGATCAATAAATCGCTCTTAATGGTGGGCGGTCTCGCTTTCCCATCGCCGACCGGGTTGCTAGTAGCGAATCGGCGATTGCGAGCAGGAGGAAAGGGGTGGTTTGATGAACGGTCTTAAGCAGAAACAATGCTCCCCTTTCCCTTTCTTCGTCCGTGTGTTGCTTGAGTGGAAATTGCGAGTCTTGGCCATCGAGTAAATTTGCTGAGCACGAACCGTTTCTGTTGGACTTCGGTGGTCGGAGCGAAGTTGATGAGATAGCCGGCTGGTTGGCGACTGAGTCGGAGATAGTTGAACAATGGCGTCTCGTGCTCTGGTGTGACTTCGGAAACCGATTTTAGTTCCACGATCAATCCACCGAACACGATCAAGTCGGGAACGTGCTTCTTCTTGAGCTGAGTCGACTTGTAAATGGGTGATCCGTTTTCCCTTCGCCTGAAGCGGGATGGAGCGAAATCCAAGCTCAATCTCGAGGCGATCCTGGTAGTACTCTTCGAGCGGTCCACCGCCGACCTCTCGATGCACTTCAAAAGCAGCTCCCACCAAATCGCAACCTTCCTATGCGAACGGACTGGAATTCACGAAATCACCTTGGAAGGCCAGAGAAAGAACGTCCAAAAGAAGGAAGCACCGCTGACAAATTCAACCGCCGTTCGTACGTAGTCCGCACTGAGTTTCTATTAGCGTCCTGTTAGCGTTGATTGACGGTTCGTCTGGATCGTTGAGGGGTGAGGTTTGCAATTCGCTACGCTTCTCGCTTGGCCAATGCCGACAAGGTCGCTAGCAGTGGGTCGGCGATTGCGTGGTTGGCTTCGTCGGCGGTTGTTTCGCCTCGCAGGACTCGTGCGGCGGTTACTTCGGCTAAGCACAGCATGCCTTCGTCCACAGCCATTGTTTCTAGGTCTGCTGCGGACACTCCTTCGCCGATTGCGTGGCAAAGGTTGTGATTCAGATGCATGATTTCCGGCACACACGTTAACGATGCAAAGCCTGTACTGAAACACTTGTCACAGCCGACCGCTTCGAAGAGTTGTGGTTTTTGGTCCCCCAACGCTTTGCCGATTCGCGGGCCGATGTCTATTTCGACGTCGCAGACCGGTCGGCGACAACTCGGGCACAGTTGCCGCAGCAGCCTTTGATTAACCACGCCAAGCAGAGCGCCTGCCAAGAACTTTGGTTTCGTGTCGTACTGCAGCATTGCATCGACCGCCTCGGCGCAGCTCTTGGCATGTATGGTTGCCAAGACCAGTTGTCCGCTTGCGCCCGCTCGTACCGCAGTCGATGCGGTTCGCGAATCTCGGATTTCGCCAACCATGATGACGTCGGGGCTGTGACGCAGGACGGCGGTCAGTAAGTCGGCGAAGTCGAGGCCGGCCTTGATGTTGACCTGCGATTGCATGACACCGGGCAGCGAGTGTTCGATTGGGTCTTCAAGTGTGTGGATCTTACGAGTGCCGTCGTTGAGCGCTTCAACCGCGGAGTACAGCGTGCTGGACTTTCCGCTTCCCACCGGACCCGCGACAAGGACCAAGCCGGACGGGCGATGGATCAAGTCCTGGATTGTTTGCAGTTCCGACGGATCGTATCCAAGCTTGTCGATTGATCTTGCGCCGCGCACCGGGTCGAACAAACGAATCGCGATGTCTTGACCGTACAGTGTCGGGATGCAGCTAAGACGTAAGTCGATCTCGCTGCCGTTGGGTGTGGTCAGCACGCCACGGCCATCAGCCGGCCGAATCGATTCGCCCGCGTCGGCACCCGCCAGCACTCGTAGATGTCCTTGCAGGCGTTTCCCGTATTGGCGTGCTAGCTTTCGCACCAATTCGATCTTCCCGAGTCGGCGGATCATCACCAAAACACAGTGCTCGGAATCGGAAATGAACAGATCGCTGGCGTGTCGCTCGACCGCCCATTCGACTAAGTTCGCTGCATAAACTTCGGGCGGCGAAATCTCAACTTCGCCCTCAAGCGGTTCGAATTGAACCTTGTCTTTAGTGCTCATCTAGATGTCTTTTTGGGGGAGGCGATGGACGACGGGACACATCATTGCAAAGATTTAGGGCATGACCGACCTAAACTCATCAGCGTTTGTAGACGGCCCCAATCAACTCTTGCAAAAGCACTTTGGGTATTCGTCATTCCGTGGTTGCCAGCGAGAGATCATCGATCACGTTCAGGCGGGCCAGCATGCGATGGTCGTGATGCCCACCGGCATGGGCAAGTCACTATGTTATCAGATCCCCGCATTGGCCATGGATGCAGACGGTCGCAACTTGGTGCTGGTCTTGTCCCCGCTGGTGGCACTGATGCATGACCAAGTCGATTCGCTGGAACGCCGTGGGATCGATGCCGCGTTTATCAATTCGTCTCTTGATCGCGAGACGCGGCTAGAACGCTATGCGGCGGTTGCGGCAGGGGGGTATCGGTTGCTGTACGTGACTCCCGAGCGGTTCCGCAAAGATGATTTTTGTGAGGCGCTGTCGCATCGTCACGTGCATCTGTTGGCGATCGACGAAGCTCACTGTGTTAGCCAATGGGGGCACGATTTTCGCCCTGACTATTCGCGAATCAGTGATATTCGAAAGCAGTTGGGCGACCCAACCACGATCGCACTAACGGCAACGGCAACCGCGGAATGTCGCCAGGACATTGACCGGCAACTTGGGATCGAGCCGAGTGAGATTCGATTGTTTCACGAAGGCATCGATCGGCCGAATCTGTCAATCGATGTTCAGCCCGTTTTTGACGAGGACGAAAAGATCGAAGCGATCGTTCAGACGCTGGACGATCCGGTCTATCGCGGTGGCAGCGTGATCGTTTACTTCTCGTTGATCAAGACGCTTGAACGTGTCAGTGACCAATTGATGCAGCGGAGGATTAGCCATGTCGTTTATCATGGCGATTTGCCTCGCGGGAAACGGCGACGAATCCAAGACGAATTCATGACCGGCGATGCTGACATCGTGCTAGCCACGCCTGCGTTTGGGATGGGAGTCGACAAAGAGGACATTCGGATCGTGATTCATGCGGAAACGCCTGGTTCGATCGAATCGTACTATCAAGAAATCGGCCGCGCCGGACGGGATGGCAAACCGAGCTTATGTCGTTGGCTTTACGATCAGTCCGATCTGATGACCCAGATGCAGTTCATCGAATGGTCGAATCCGGACGCCGACTTTTACGGCCGCGTTTACACGGCGATCGTCGAACACCCCGAGCCCTGCCGGGCGTTCGGTTTACAGTGGCTCAACGATCGGCTTCAGCGGGTCAGTCGACACGATCACCGGCTCGCGACCGCGATGGCAATGCTGGACCGCCATGGCGTCGTGGCGGGGCCGCACGAACCGGAGTGCTTTGATATTCTCGGCCCGTTGCCGGCGTACTTTACCGATGACGAAGCACTGGGCGAAAAGAAACGTCGCGATCAACAGCGGTTGTACGCGATGGTCCAATTGGCGGCCGAAGATGGCGACCGCAAAGAATTCCTGAACCGATATTTCATGGGTTCAGATGCATGAAGCGTGCAGATGCTCAGCTTAGCCAAACATGGTTGATTGGACTGGCATCACCATCACCGACGGGTTCGCCGTATTGGTGCGGTAATAGTCAGGTGCCCAGCGGTTCAGTTCGATCCACATCGCGATCACGGCGATCAGCATGAACAGCATGCTAAGCAACAGCATGACGGTGTAGACGCTTGGTGGCTGTTTGCCACTTCGTTCAATCGAGGGTTGTGTCGACACGGTCGTTCTCCTGCATGATGCCTTGGCTGTAATCTTCCATAATTTCGCCGACCGAGCGATCTGGTTCAGTCTTGCGAATCTTGATCTTGCCGATGTAACGACCGCCGCGGGTGACTTCCAACATGTGGCCTTCTCGCAGCCCTTCGTCGTAACCAATCGAAACCAAGGTCAGGCGACGTGGTCGATCGATCTCAAGAATCTTGCCATTTCGCATCGGCGGTGCGCCGTCGAGTGGCGCGTTGATGTCGATGCCCTTGGATGTCACGACTTCTTCGAAGCGAGTGACTTGAGCCATCAGTTGTGCGTTGCGTTGTTCGAGCTGTTGCTTGAAACCGCGAAGCTTGTTCATTTGGTCGGTCAGTTCAAGCGTTTGCGTGAACAGGGCGTCGCGATTTTGTTGTTCGTCGCGGACCTTTTGGCGAAGCGTCGAGTTTTCGGCGGTCAACCGTTCCAGTTCTTGGGCTCGGCTAAGGTCGGTTTGCGTCAGTTCTTGAACCTGGGCGGTCAGCGCTTGAACGCTCGATTCGCTTTGCTGCAGATCGCTCTTTAGCTGGTCAAGCTGAGTCTGCAGGGCAGCCAAAGCGGTGCGGCGAGCAGCCTGTTCGCGGTCGAGCGAAGCCTGGCTGTTTTCTCGCTGGATGTTGAGTTGTTCGTTTTCACGCGAGATCGCTTCGATCTTTGCCTTCAGCCCTGGTTGACCGTTCACGCCGGTTAAAACGACGTCGCGCCAATTGCGGTGCGAGGCGTTAACAGCAAGCGCCAGCACCATAAAAACGGCACTGAGGATCAGGATAAGAGCGGTGAAGGACTTCCCAAGTAGGGTCATGGGTGTTTTCCGTAAACGACGAGATCGACAAAGACTGCCACGAAGTATAGTTACGCGGAAAAACGAGTGTCAACGAATTCGCCGCGAAAACCGGCAATGACACCCCCTTTTACCGAAACTGACCCAAATGCACGGCGCCGTTCGGTTTCGCAGGGAAAATCGAAATGGCGGAACATGCGAATTAGGCCGTAAACGAGGCTTTTAAGGGTTATTCGGGTTGGTCAACAAATGCTTTTTCCACTTGGCGGATCCCATGCAGGAATTGATCCATGTCGGCGGTTCGAGCTTCGACGTCAGGATTCAACGCGTGCATGATCGTTCGTGCCAAACGGGGGTCTATATTGGGGCACCGCTCGGTCAACTCTTTCGGCGGTGATGAGTCATGTTGCAGGGCGGCTCGGCCGTTGAGCATCTGGCTCTGCCACGGGTGCTCGAAACAGCACAGGCAATAACAAGTCACCCCGAACGAAAAAATATCGACTCGCTTGTCCGTCGGACGGCGGCGGACAATTTCCGGCGACATGTACAGCGGCGTACCGGTGCGGTTTCCGGCCACCTTGAAAGGAGCCGTCGCCGGCACGGTCAGCCCAAAGTCGATCAGTTTCACACCGGTCGTTTCCGGCAAGCAAATGAAGTTTCGCGGGCAAATGTCGCGGTGGATGAATCCCTGGTCGTGGACGTATTTCAGAGCTTCTGCCATGTCGCGGATCATCAGCATCCGGCGGCCTTTGACGTGATGTTCCTGGTGCTGGACGACGATGTTCTGCAGGCTGGGGCCGCCGATGTACTCCATCACCAGCACCGGTTCGCCTTTGAGCGAAAATCCGATTTCGTAGGTTTCGACGACCTTCGGATGCTTCATCATCATCGCGATCTGGCCTTCGGATGGTTTGCCAAGTCCCTTGAATCGGGCCTCGAACATTTCCATCTTCTCGATATCCAGAACCTTCACGCCAACCATTCGGTCGTTGTGTTCGCGGTCTTTGGCGACAAAAAAGTTGGCCATCGTGCCGGTGACGGCCGTTCGTTGTCGCGAAAACCGTCCTGCAACGTCGATCCGGCCACCGGTTCCTCCACCGCTGGACTTGAACGCCGACTTGATGGAATCGAACAGGCTCATCGGAATGGGTGATCAGGGTTCAGGTATCAGAAGCAAAATCCGGACGCGCCCGGAGCATCGAAGCTCCGCGCCCACTTATTCTAGTTTACGCATTTTGTTTTGAGCTTGGCACTGCAATCCAAAATCAGAATTGCCGCAATCTGTCGGTGCGTGGGTTCAGAAATCAGCGTGGCACAACACTTATGCCTTAGATATCGGCTGTTCGGCCGTTTCTCATGCGTCGCTTTGCCCGACGAAGTCGCATCGCGTGGCCGGCAATCGCTGATGAGCGGTTATTTTCCGCAGTAATCGATGGCTCGGGCGATCTCGCTTTTCAGATTTTTGCGAGTCACGATTCGGTCTACATAACCGTGTTCCAGCAGAAATTCGCTGGTTTGAAAGCCTTCGGGCAATTCGATACCGATGGTTGCCTTGATCGTTCGGGGGCCCGCAAATCCGATCAACGCCTTGGGTTCGGCAAAAACCAGATCACCCAGCGATGCAAAGCTGGCCGCGACACCGCCCATGGTCGGGTTCGTCAGCACGCTGATGAACAGCCCGCCTGATTCGTCGTAGCGTGCCAAAGCGGCTGACACTTTTGCCATCTGCATCAGCGACAGGATGCCCTCGTGCATGCGGGCACCACCGCCCGAAGCCGAGATAATGATCAGGGGAAGCCCGTCATCGGTGGCTCGTTCGATCAGCCGAGTGAGTCGCTCGCCGACCACCGAGCCCATGCTACCCATGATGAACGCACTGTCTGTGACAGCAAAAGCGACGCGTCGAGCTCGAATCATTCCGACGCCCGTCATCGCGGCATCGGTTAAGCCGGTGCGTTTTTGTTCGCCCACCAAGCGGTCGGCGTATTTGCGGCGATCCGAAAACTCTAGCGGATCGACCGGGCGAAGCGATTCGCCCATTGGCTCGAATGTGCCCTCGTCTAGGACCTGGGCAATGCGATCCTTTGCGGAAACATAGAAGTGATGGTCACACTTCGGACATACGTTTAACCGCTGTTCGACTTCTTTTTTGTAAACCGACGATCCGCACCCTGGACACTTCAACCACAATCCTTCTGGCACGCCGCGTTTCTTTGGTGGCACGGGCGCATCAGCAGACGACGCAGGTGTTTCCTCGGACATCGCAGGACCAGCAGAGTTGGAATCGACGGTAGACATTCAGAATTATTTCTTGCGGTGACGAATCTTGGCTCGCATACGGCGTTTCTTACGTCCTACTTTTCGCCGACCTTTTCCCGTTCTCTTAGTACCCACCTAGTCTAATCTCCTATGGTTTTGCGTCGAAAACAGAGTGTCATTCGACATCAAGGCTGAACAATTCCCGCCAGTGTAAATGCAACTGAGGGTCGCGTAGCGTACCAAATCGCAGCTCCAGGGCAAGTCGGATACCGAAATCGCCGTGGCCCTATCCAAACGGCTGGCGAGAACGGCCAACAGAGGCGTTCGGGAACTTTGCGCCGCGTCCCGATTCCTTGACCCGGCCTGAGCGCGGTCTTACGATCCCCAAACCACCAAAAATCGGAGCGAATTCCAAGATGTTGCAGAGAACACTCAAACGCCGCCCACGAGGTTCGGCGATGGCCGTTGCCTTCGTTTTTGCGGCATTTTGCGCCCAATTCGATGCCGTCAGCGACGAAGCGATCCTGACGAAGTCACCGAATGGTCAGCCGAATGATCAGGCACAGCCGGTTCTGGACGGCCCTTTCGTGCCGCGGCCGTTTTGGCGGAAAGTGGGCGATGCGCCCACGTTTGCCCCCGATTGGTACGCGAATCGTGGCGAGGCGACGATCGAAGTTCATTTTGACGGATCGAAGTCGGCTGCCGAAAACGGCGATCTGTTGAGTCGGACGCTGAGGAATTTGTCGGCGGGCGACCATGTTCGAATCCATGCAGGGACCTACGTCGTCGATTCACGGTTGGAAATCCAAGCCCAAGGGACTCGATCGTTTCCCGTCACCATCGAAGGGGCCCCGGGCGAACAGGTCGTCATCACTCGATCGGACGCACGTCAGAATGCCCTGAACGTCGACCGCTCGGAATATCTGATCGTCGAACGACTGACCCTGCGCGGCGGATCGACTGGATTGAAACTGGAAACCGTCAATCACTTCATGTTGCATGACGTCGAAATCGTTGGCACCGCCAATAATGCGATCGCTGCGAATTCGGGGAACACGTCCTATCTGTACTTCATCGACAACGAAATTCATGACACGGCCAGTCATGGCGAAGGCTTCTATTTGGGAGCACACGACGCCAAGGTGATCACTCATCACACCTTCGTGGTCGGCAATTACATCCACGACCTCAATCACGCCGACGTTGACCAAGGTGATGGTGTCGAAATCAAAGACGGATCGTATGCGGTAACAATCAAGCAGAATTTTATCCGCGGAACCAAGTACCCAGGCATCATCGTTTACCGAACCGGTCGTGGACCTGCCGATCGTAACGTGATCGAAGAAAACGTGATCCTTGATTCGCGTGACAATGCAATTCAAGCAACTGCCGATGCAATCATTCGCAACAACTTGATCGTCACGGGGGTCATTGGAATCATGTCCAAGCCGTTCATCACGGATCCGCAAGACTTAACGATCGTCAACAACACGATCATCGCCAAAGGCGACGCGCTCAAAACGATCAACTGGGACACGACCGAATCGACGGGCATCCGCGTTGCCAACAATGCCATCTACTCGCAATCTGGTCGAGCAGTCGCAAACGGATATGGAAACGCGAGTTCAGCGGCCAACGTCGTCGTCGGTGACCTAGCCAAGACGTTCAAGAATATCCAGTTCGACGGCAGCGGTTTGGATGCGACGCCGCTGGTAACGTCGAACTTGTTGGGTGTCGCAAATGCGGCAGACTTGCCTGAGCTTGATCTGTCGGGACGCAAGCGAACGGACTCGTCCGATGCCGGGGCGCTGAGCCCACGCTAACAAATGAGAAGACTGGCACTGGATGAACGGTTTTCTTTGGATAAGTCTTGCGGCGTCTGTCGTTTCGCGAAGGGGTGACTGAATGGACGTCGATGCAGCGGCCGGATCGCAGGCTTTGTCTCAGCCGCCCGGTCGCGTGATCTTGGTTCCCGGTTTGTTCGAGCCACGGCCTTTACTTTGGCCTTTGCAAAGCAACCTGAATCGGCATGGCTGTCAGGCGAAGTGCTGGCGAGATCGAGTCGTTTTTCGCAACTTAGAAAGCAGTGTCGATCGATTGTCGGCCGCGATCGCTGGCGATGCGAATCAGGACGGTTCCATTGCAATCGTGACTCACAGTTTCGGGGACTGGGTCGCACGTGCCGCGATCGCGAAATCGCGCCGGCATCGTGTGACGGCGATGGTGTCGTTGGCGCCCGTGATGCGTGCCGGTTTCTTTCCCAGTCTGCTGTTCGGAGTGACTTGGAACTTGATCCCCGAAATCAAGGTCATCATGAACCGAGCCGAGGCGTCGGCGAACCTTGACTGCGATGATCGAGTTCGCCGGTTGGTGATTTGGTCACGATTCGATGAAAGCTTGCGGTCGGTGCCGCTGGACCACGTAGGTAATCTGCGGGTTCGGCGTGTATTTGCCACCCACCTTACAATCGTCTGCCAACCCAACGTGATCAAGCTGACGCGGCAGTTTCTGGGTTCCGGCGACCGATCGCCCAGATAAAACGACATCACGTTTGCCGCGATGGTTCGTAACGGCGGCGTTTGTATTTGTTGGAACGTCCTCGTGTTGTTGGTAGACTAACGGTGCGTCCCTCTTTATTTGAATCGAGAAACTGTCTGTGTCGCCAATGTATCTGTTCGCTCGTCATGCCAGCGCGTTGATCTTCGTCGTGATTGTGTTCTCGCTGGGATGCCGAGACTCAACCGAGAACGACGTGGCTGGCGACGCAGTCGTTTCGCCGACTGGAACCTCGCGTCGTATTCCCCCGACGAACTCGGGGCCCAACACGGGCCGCAATATCTTGGGCGCCAGTGAAAAAGCGGCGCTGGTTCAGCGTGTGCGACCACAGGTCGAGCAATTCTGCGGCGATTGTCACGCGATGGCGCCGCCGAGCAGTTCGGTGGTGGATGATTGGGTTGCTGAAGTCGAGCAAGGGTTCTCGTTGTACGAGTTTTCTGGGCGTACCGATCTGCAGGTGCCGGACCGAAGCGATGTGTTGAAATTCTTCCAATATCAGGCTCCCGACCACATTGACCTGACCAGCGGGATCACTGGATACCCCAAATCGCCGGTGCCGTTCCGCGAAACAACGGTTCGCTTTCCTGGCAATCGGCCACCGGGCGTCACCAACGTTGCGGTGATGGATTTGGGGATCCAAGAAACTTCGGCGCTGGTTTATTGTGATATCGGTTCCGGCGCGATCCTGGCGCACTGGCCTGCCGAGTCCGAGCCCACAACGACTCGCTTGGCGACCGTTTTTCAGCCGGTGCATGTCGAGTCTTGTGACCTTGATGACGATGGCAATGTCGACTTGGTGGTGGCTGATATTGGCGAGTTCAATGCCAACGAAAGTGACCTCGGCCAAGTGGTCTGGCTGAATCGGCGTGGGGATTCCACCAGTTTTGAAAAGACGGTCTTGCTGGAAGGGTTGGGCCGAGTTGCGGATGTGCGGCCTGGCGATTTCGACGGCGATGGCGATACCGATTTGCTGGTGGGTGTCTTCGGTTGGCGCAAGACGGGGCAGATCCTGTTGATGCTCAATGACGGGAACGACTCGGACGGTGTACCGCAGTTCACGATCAATCAAATCGATGATCGCAATGGCGCCATTCATGTGCCGCCGATCGATTTCAATGGTGACGGGCATCTCGATTTCATCGCTCTGCTAAGCCAAGAACACGAACGAGTCGAAGTGTTTTTGAACGATGGCAAGGGCAACTTTAATAACGAGTTGCTGTGGGCTGCGCCGAATCCTGCGTACGGATCCAGCGGAATTGAATTGGTCGATATGGATGGCGACAAGGATATCGATTTGCTGTACGTCAACGGCGATTCGTTCGATCGCGGGGCCAAGGCTCATCACTCGGTGCAGTGGCTAGAAAATGTTGACGGTAAGTCCTTTGCCCATCATCACGTGTGCAACATGCCCGGTGCGATGGACGCGACGGCCGCTGATTTCGACGGTGACGGTGACATGGATATCGTCGCCACGTCTCTGTTGGCAGGCGAAAGTCGACAGCAACTAAACGCAGTCGACTCGTCGTCCCTTGTGATTCTGACCCAGACGGACAGCGGCGACTTTGTCCCGGCGAGAATGGAAAGCAAGCTTCACCAACACCTGTCGTTGGTAGCCGGTGACTTTGATCGCAACGGTTCGCCGGATGTGGCGGTCGGCAATTTCATTCGAGACGCCGAGTCGGATCAGCCCGATCTCGTGATCCACTGGAACGAACGTCAACAGTAGCGCGAGCAACGCAAGCAGAAACGCGCAGGTTGTCGCAGTCGTGGGCACGGCATGAGCTTTGCATCTAGGTCAGCTAGGAGATTGGACTGCGCGGCAGCAACTTCGCTGTCGCAATCGTTCTCTCTCGTCGCTTACCTAAGGAGTGCTGTGATGCGACTGAATATTTGGATGTTGCTGTTTTGCATGTTGGGAACGCATTCGTTTGCGCAAGAATCGGCAACGAAACCTGATGACGACGTGGTTCCGGTCGAGTCGGACGAAACGCCACTCGATTTTTGGATGCAGAAGAAGCTCGGTTACTCAAGCGAAATCTTGAAAGGGCTTGCTCTTGGCGACTTCGACTTGGTCGAGTCGAGTGCGCGCCATCTGCGAGTGCTCAATCGGATCGAAGGGTTCGTGCGAAGCCGCAACCCGGACTATCGAACCAACATCAACTTGTTTGAGCGATCGACGAACGAAGTGATCCGACAAGCGAAGGCGGAAAACATCGAAGGCGTCACGTTGGCGTACCACCAAATGACGCTCAGTTGCGTTCGTTGTCACCAAACGCTTCGCGAGTGAATCGTTCCCGTCAATTCACAGCGGTGCAAATGTTGACAGCGCCGCTGTGATGGTTGTGACAAGGTCATCACTGCATCGCAGCGAGCTTGTCCAGGATGGCTTGTTCGTTGACGGACAACTTGCCTTTTCCGAAACGAGAGTTGGACGCCTTGGCGACGTTGGTGGCCATCCGCAAGAACTCGGCATGCAGCATGGCCGACATCTTTGGCGTCAGTGTTTCGTCGACGGCTGCTGCGTATTCTTCCCAAACATTCCACAGCGATGGAGGCGGACAGTGGTGCAGCCAAGTTTCTAGCAGGTCAAACGCCGTTGGCGAATCTTTGACGCCGTGACGCAGCGCCGCGCTCAAAATGGCTTGGCGTTCCGCAGGCGTGACACGGCCGTCCGCCCAAGCCACAAAGACGGCCGGAACCAACGCCAGCGCCGCGATCGATGACGACGTAATGCCCGCGTCGATCAAATGGTCGAGTAACTCTTGGTCGTGAAAGCCGGTTTCGGCTTCGAGGTCGAGTCGCGACTCTTCGAGTTCAAGTTTTTCACGCAGCCGTGCGCCCAATTGTTCGTCGACACGGTGGAAAAACTCATCTTCAAGGGCCTTGCCTCGCCGATGAAGGGAATCCATTTCAGGCATCGTTCGTATCTCGTTTAGAAAGAAGCGGCTTGCCAGCGTTTTGGTCGCCGACGTCAGTTGATTTGGTATCAGCGATACGCAATTGCGATGCCAATCTGCTGTTCGTTGTGCTTTGTGACCACAGGTGAATCGAAACACCCACCGTGGTTGTGCTCAACCGTTCTGGCGGCGTGCTGAGGTGCTCGCTGCCAACTGTGCGAAGTCGCGCGCGTGAGCGGAAACGGCTCAGGGCTCAATGCCGTCGCTTGCTGGAAGATCGCAAAATCAGCCGCCAATGGCATTGGTCGCTGCCGCGATCGTTGGTCCACGCTTTGCTTTGCTGTGTTTCGTGCAGATCAACGACACCCACATTGGAACTCACTTCATGACATCCACTAAGAAGCAAGCTGGGCAACTTCGCAATGTTGCCACTCAGCACTTTTTTGTCGAACTGGAACAACAGATCGTCAAACGACTTCACGACGAAGCGACTAGCGAACAAGGCCGCGTCGAGTTGCTGCGAAGTACAGGAATCCACGGCACGGAATTGCTCGACGAATTTGGCAAGTTGGGGATCACCGCCGACGGTGTCGTCGCGCTGCGATTGTTGCCGTTGGTGTTGGTCGCCTGGGCCGACGGAAACGTCAGCAAGGAGGAGCACAAGGCTGTGATGGATGCGGCGCTAAAGATGGGAATCGTCGAGAGTACGACCGCTTGGATATTACTTGACCAATGGCTGGCCAAGCGCCCTCGCGGTGTCAGCGTCGACGCGTGGCGACGGTACATTCACGATGTCATGGCTCAGATGTCAACCGCTGCCCAATCACGGCTGATCGACTTGACCTGCCTGCAAATGACTCAGGTCGCCAAAGCCACCGGCGGAGTCCTAGGCTTTGGCAGTGTTTCGAAGAAAGAGCAGGAAGTCATACACGAAGTCAAAATCGCGATGCAACTGAAATCAGTACCCTAGGATCGCGAGGTCGTCACTAGCAAACCCAATCGATCAATTAGTGATCGTGGCCACTATGATCATGACCGCTGTGGTCTTGGTCGCTGTGGTCATGGTCGTGCTTGATTTCGCCGCGGTACGGTGTGCCATTGATCGTCAGCGTTAGCTTGGGGGCCGCCTTGTCGTCGTCGATATGACCGACTAGTTCAGCATCGGCAAGTGTGAAACGTGACGACCTGCCGCTGGGATCGGCGTCATCCGGCGTGGCGGCAAGTTTGAATTGTTCCGGCGTTCCGTCGTGCATCAAGTTGATCGTCAGTTCCGTCGCGTCGATGGGAACGGCTTTGGTTGCCGACGAATCAAGGACATAGACCGTCACAGACTTGTCGTCGTGAATCACTTCGGCGTGGAATTCTTCGTTGCCGAGTTCGACCAGGGTTCCGTGATGCGGTCCTTCGGATGGATGCGAATGAATGTCGCCGTTATCGGGCGGAAGATTATTCGTTTCTGTCGCCGCGTCCGAAGTTGACGCCGTCGGTTTGGCACCACAGCCGGTGACAAGCAGCAGTGTGGCACCGATGGTGAATACCAGTTTAAAATTTCGCATGTGCTTTCTCGTAGGTTTTGTGAGGGAGCGAAAAAAGTGAATTCATTGATGCGTCGTGATAGGACCGTCATGCGAATCATGGGCTGGCGGCGGCTTCGTCGAGTGTCACTTCACTCGCCGCTTCATTGACCACTTGGGCGGCCGACTTCATGCCGAATAACCAGAATAGCGCCGGGTGAACAAAGAAGTCGAGTGCCGTTGAACTGATCAGACCACCTAGAATCACAGTCGCGACGGGATACAGGATTTCTTTGCCAGCTTCGCCTGCGGATAACACCAATGGCACTAGCCCGATTCCTGACGTCAATGCGGTCATCAACACAGGTGCTAGTCTTTCCAGGCCAGCGCGAACGATCATCGCGGGCGTGAACTGTTCGCCTTCGTGTTGCACCAAGTGCAAGTAATGCTGCAGCAACAAGATCCCGTTTCGCGAGGCAATCCCCGCTAACGAGATGAATCCGACCATGGCTGCGATCGTTAGCGTTTGCCCGGTCATGACCAATGCGGCAACCGAACCGATGAAGGCCATCGGCAGAGCCGCCATGACTTGGAACGCCAAGTTCACACTGCGGAACAAAGTGAACAGCACCAAGAAAACGCCGATCATCGAGATCACGAACAACACCGAGATCACACGACTGGCCGATTTCTGACTTTGAAACTGGCCGCCGAATTCGACAAAATAACCGGGGGGCAACTGCGAAACGATCGGCGTGATTGCCGTTTGAATGTCGGTCACGACGTCGACCACGCCGCGGTCAGCCACGTTGCACTGGATCACAACTCGGCGGCGAACATTCTCGCGGTTGACAACATTGGGGCCGCCCGATTCATAGATTCTTGCTAAACCCGACAGCGGGATCGTGCCGCCCTCTGGCAACTGAATGGACAGTCGTTTGAGTTGCTCGATGTCTTCGCGATAAGCTTCCTTCATGCGGACGACCAAATCGAAGGTTCGCATCCCGTCAAGAATCTCGGAAACCACTTTGCCATTCATTGCCGTTTCGATGTAGTCGTTGACCGCGGCGCTCGTCAAACCGTATTGCCACAGCTTGTCACGATCCAGTTCGATACGAAGTTGTGGAATGATCACCTGCGGTTCCAGCAGAGCGTCGGTCACGCCTGGAACCAATTCCATCTGTGCTTTGACTAGCTCGGCTTTCTGGCGAAGCAAGTCAAGATCGTCGCCATAAATCTTGATGCCGACTTGTGCCTTCACACCCGATAACATGTGTGAGATTAGGTGAGCGATCGGTTGCTCGACCGCCGTAACGATGCCCGGAATGTCTTCCATCGAATCACGTATTTCGGCCAACTGTTCTTCGCGTGAACGAGGCGAATTGGGATCCAATTCAATGATCATTTCGGACATGTGGACGCCCTCGGCATGTTCGTCCAATTCGGCGCGACCGGTTCGCCGCGCAAACTTCTGAACATCGTCGATATTCTTCAGCGATTCCTCGACCGTTTGCGCGATCGTGTTCGAAGCGGCCAGCGAAGTTCCGGGCGGCAACACAACGTTTAACTGAATGGTGCCTTCGTTGAACGGTGGCAGGAAATCTTTTTCCAATCGCGAAACAAAGATGGCTGCGATCGCGACCATCAACAGTGTCACGCCCAAGTTGAATCGTGGAAACGTCAAGCTGAATCGGATCACTTTGTCCGCCACCCATTTCAGTCCTCTTAGCACCATGCCGTCCTGTTCGTCGTCATGCCCGTTGCCGAGTGCGAGCAGCCAGTACGATAGAATCGGTGTCACGGTCAACGACACGACCAACGACGACAGGATCGACACGATGTACGCGATGCCAAGCGGCGCGAACAATTTGCCTTCCATGCCGCCGAGTGCGAACAGCGGCAAAAACACCAAGACAACGATCATCGTGCCGAACACGATCGAACGGCGAACTTCGGTGCTGGCCCGAAACACCACCAACAGCGGACTTAGCGGGCTTCCGACCGACCGGTTCTCTTTCAAACGGCGGTAAATGTTTTCGACGTCAACGATCGCATCGTCAACTAGCTCGCCCATCGCGACGGCGATACCGCCAAGCGTCATGGTGTTGATCGATAGCCCAAACACCGAAAAGACGATTGCCGTCATCACCAGCGAAAGCGGAATCGCAGTCAGCGTGATGAACGTGGTGCGAAGATTAAGTAGAAACAAGAACAGAATCACAACGACCAAAATGCCGCCATCGCGAAGTGCTTCGACGACATTTTCAATCGCCCGGTCGATGAACGATTTTTGCGAATAAACCGTCGACAGTCGCGTGCCTGGTGGCAGAGTCGGTTTCAGTTTTTCGATCGCTTCCATCACTTCGTTGGTGACGTCACGCGTGTCGGCACCTGGTTGCTTGTTGATGGTCAAGACGACCGCCGGGCCACCTTGCCATCGGCTGCTGGCGGGTGAGGTGGTCAGGTCTTCGACTCTAACGAAGGCCGAGCTATCCCCGCGTTTGACTTGAGCTCCTTCGACCACATTGGCGACTTGCGAAAGCAAGACCGGACGTCCATCGCGAATCGTTACCGGAATTTTCTTCAGGTCGTCAATCGACTGGATTCGTCCCAGCGATCGGACCAGCAGTTCGCGTGGGCCTTGGCGGTCCAGGTAGCCGCCGGTGCCATTCTCGTTGCTGCTGGTGACGGCCGATTCGACTTCCGGCAGTGTGACGCCGTACCGCAACATCGCATCCGGATCGACCAGAACCTGAAACTGTTTGCGTTGACCGCCCATCGTAAAGACTTGGGACACGCCCGGTATCGTCAACAACCGTTGCCGCACGACCCAGTCGGCCGTCGTGCGCAGCTCCATCGGATCAGCGTCTGGGTCGTCGTTCCACATGCCCAGCATCAGGATTTGCCCCATGATCGAAGAGATCGGCGCAAGCTGGGGCGTGATGCCTTTGGGCAACCGGTCTTGGACCATCTGCATTCGCTCGGCAACGATTTGTCGATCCGTGTAAACATCCGTGCCGTAATCGAACTCGACATAGATCACCGAGATGCCCACACCCGACGAACTTCGCACGGCTTCGACACCGCTAGCGCCATTCATGGTTGTTTCGATCGGCAGTGTGATCAGCGTTTCGACTTCCTCGGGCGCCATCCCGGGCGCCTCGGTCATGATGACCACACGCGGGCGGTTGAGGTCCGGAAAAACATCAATCGGCATCACCGTCGTTTGCCATGTTCCATAACCGATCAGGAACACAGCGATTGCGATGACGAGCAAACGTTGGTGAAGCGAAAAACGGATGACTGCATTTAGCATTTGAGTTCAGCTCCGTTTCAGTGGTTGTGGCCAGCGTGCGGGTCGACAGCGCCACCGGACTTGTTCTTGATTGCCATCTGCATTTGATGGGCGGCTCTCATTGCCAGCACATCGCCTGGATACACCGAGCCGTCGTTGGCGATCACGGCAGCGTTCTGGTCGCGATAGCGGACGTGGACGGGAACGCGAGTGAACGATTTTCCGTTTTGCTGGAACACGAACCAATCGACTCCGTCCCGGACCACTGCGTCGACCGGCAGCACGATTTGGTCTTCCCATTGTTCGACCGGCACGCGCAGTTCCATCCGCTGGCCGAGTCGGTACTTCCACGACAGGAAGCGTTGATTTTCGTTGTTGGTTTCGTCTCGAACCACTTCGTTGGGCAGTTCGACGAACATCGATAACGTTCGCGAATCAGGGTCGATCGAGTTGGATACGAAGGTCAGCTTCAGCCCGCGAATCGTTTCCTGGCCCGACGAACTGCTGATCACTGCGTCAACCGCCCATCCACGTTTGGCAGCTTCCGTGATCGCGTTGACGTCGTTTTCGAACGCCTTTCCTTCGATGAACAGTCGTGTGTAGTCCGATAGCGAACAGAGCTTTTCGCCGGCTATGATCGCCTGGCCCTTATGAACCAACAGGTCATCAATCACCAGCGGCGAGCGAGAATGATTGTGTGTGTGTCCGTACGAATCCTCACTGGTCGCTGGTAACGTTGCTGGCAGTGATGGTGGCAGGGACGGGTCTTGGCGGAACGAAACGGGACGGGCTTGGACTTGGCTTAGTCGCAGCTCTTCATCGTGATTGTGCTCGTCCACATCGGGGGCCACGATTCGCAGGTCTCGCAACAGTTTTCCGTTGGTGCCAATCGCATCGACTTGTCGTTCCGACAAACCGTGCATCCGCAGCGCTTCTCGCTGAGAGGTGGCAAAGGCTTCGAGTTTCTCTTTCGCGTAGCGTCGCTCTAGCAACAGTTTCCCTGAAATGGCACCCGACTGAGTCGCTTGTTCAAGACGAGCAATCTCGCGTGCTTCGACTTGCAACTCGCTCATCGTTTTCAAGTAAGCCGTTTGCGTCTCGACCAAGTCCTCGTACGTCAAGCGAACTTCAAACAGCAATTCACCCGGCATCACGGCCTCGCCGGTCACCGCGTGGACGTGCGTGACGACTCCGTTAAGCGGCGACGAGACAATGATCGACGATCGGCCAGGTTTCGCGACGACCACTGCCGGCACCGTGATCGATCGGCGGTACGTCGACAATTCAACCGGACGCAGGAAGTCGGGCGTCAGTCCCAGGTTCTTCATCGCTTGGGGAGTCAGTTGCAGAGATGCCGCTGCACTGCCGACCGCCTCGGCTTCGCCGTGGGCGGCATGGTCGGGCGAGTGGCCGTGCGGATCCGGACGTTCGCCGTCCGAATTCGCATCTTGTGAGGCAAGCGTTTGGTCAACCCACCGCGAAAACGGCGGCCACCACGTGGACGAAGTCGCAAACGCGGCGACCAAAACGACAAGGCTCACGCCCCACCGGATCGCAGTCCACGGCATCGCTGCCCTTGGTGTTTTGGTTTGGTTCGATTGCATCGGTCAGACTCGGCAAGGTTGGTTTTGATGGCTCGCTCGGCCATCGGTTTCGACGCGGTTCGGTCGCGCAGCATCGACGTCAAAACGGAATCAACGTCACAGCAACACCACAGCACGGCACGACACAGCACGGCATTCAGAAAAGTTGCACCGCAACTCGTCGGAACGGGTGGTCTAAATAAGAAATCGCCCAAAACGATCGTGACGATTAACGCAAACTCGCTGGGCTCAGATCTGCCAAGATTGCAGATCGGCGCAGCGGTGACCGGACGTCAACGCAAACAAGCGAGGAAAGGGGGCGAAGGGGCGGTGTGCCGACAAACCACCCGTGGCCGCGAACCGATGCGAGTCCCAGTGTACTGATTCGACCACTCGAGCTATCGGTTGGAAATCGAAAGTCTGCAGCTTGACCGTGACGTAGCTGCACCGAGCTTCGTTGCAGTCATGGGAATCACCGTTTGACCCGTCACAACAAATCGCTTCGATCGATGTGACACCGCGATCGAAATGGGACTCGGTTCGGTGCGAGTGCTCGCTGCCTTCGGAACAGCACTCGTGGTTCGCGTGATCATGCCCGACGGTTTCGACGTCCGCACAAGCGTTCGCGTACACCGCACAGCAATCGTTGCAAACCCCATGCGAGTGATGCCAGCAGCAACCCAACACCGCGTGAGCGGCGAACGCAAATAGCGTCAATCGTTGGATGAACCGCGCAATCACAGCAAAGCAACTCGCAAAAGACAAGAACCGAATCCGAACTGATAACCTCATTGTCACTAGTCCTACAATCGGGTCAATGGCGACCGAACTTGAACATCTCACGACCGTTTTGTCAGCCAAGCCGTCAACCGAATTTGGCGAAACCGGATAGAACGCTGCCTATTTGCCGGTTTTGACGCGAATGTTGGTGTGACCCGCATTGTGCGGACCCTCGCAATCTATTGGGCGTCCGCGCGGTCTTGGCTCGGCGAAAGCTGCCAGTTCCAGAATCCATACTCGCTGCGGTTTTCGGCGTCGAACTGGGACAGGTCGACAGGTTGTGTGGGCGTCTGGTCGCCAGACTCGCGAGGGGCAAATCCCCACAGGATCGCTTTTGTGATGGGTTCCTTTGCGTCGTCGGCGTTGTTGCTTTGCGTTTGATATCCAAACGCCTGTTTGCCGATGGGGGCGATGGGGCCCAATTCGATGTCAATCTTTTCGAGATCGGTAAGCGACTGCGGCCACACCCGGAAACGTTTTTCATACAGCCGCACTGCGATCCCCAACTTCGTCAACCGTCGTTCCATGGTCGATCGAACGATGGCGGTTCCGTAGGCGCTAAATGCGGGCAACAACAGTGACGACAAAATGTTGTCGAACTGGGTCAGCAAACCTGCGTTCTTCATCTTGCGATCCAGATCCGATTCGACGGTGGATAGTTCGGTCAGGAACGTGTTCAGGTTGCTGGTGTTGACCGCTTCGGCCTGGGCATAGAAATCGAGCGCAGACAGCGCGTCGATAGGACGTGCAGTCAGGGTGGCCGGCATGCCGCTGTCCAGGGCTTGACCAGGATCATCAAACATCGGTAAAGCCATCGCTCGTTCACCGGCAATTGACAATCGAAAGCCAACACCAAAGTCATCCATCTGTGTTAGCTGCTCCAGCAGCTCGATCAACTGTGGTTCTGTTAGCGTATCCAGCTCGATCATCATCTTCCAATGCCGAAGCGCCTGGCTGCACTCGGCGATGCTAACCAACTGACAGACAATGATCGGCTCTTTGTCTTGGACGCGTGCGACCGCCATCATCGCTTTCGCAGACCGAAACGCCTGTTCATGGTCATCACGCCGGATCGCATCAAGATGTTCAAGAGCCAGTAACCGAGACGCCGCGCGAGAATTTTGCGAGTACGGCAGCAGCGTATTGAATGATTCGAAATCGACGCGTGTCCAAATCTCAGTGGTGCCGTCAAGCACGTCATGCAGTTCGGATCGCAGCTTGCGGTGCGCGTTCAAGAATTGCGAGACTCGGTCGGCGCCCTGCCAGTTGTTCGCGGCCGTGAACAGCGTCTCATCCGCAACGCCGACGATGGGAATGCCCTTGGCTGTTGCTTGGAAGTCGTCGGTATCGAAAGTTTCAAGAATTTCCATCCACCGTTCGGACTCATCCGTGTCCATCGTCGCGGCTCGAAAATCCATCATCGATTGATCGTCGATCGGCAGCCCACGAGCAGCGATTTCAGATTTCCGCGCGGCCAGTTCCTGAGCCGCCATCGCATTGCGACCGAACCACCAAGCGGCGAGACCACCGCACATCAGCATTGGCAAAATCGCCAACACAATCAAGACAATGAACCACTTCGACTTCGTTGAGTTCGTCATGTTTGTCCTAGTTGATCGATCGCGTGCAGAGCTTGTTTGTGCTCGCTGGGATTCGAGACGTCCAGCAGCGGTCCAGGTCGCGCACGACTCAGTGGTTACCTTGAGTCGGCCATCCCCTCTTTCCGCGTGGCAACGAAAGCGAAGATAGCAGAAATGATCACAAGCATCACGAACACGGATGCCGTTCGCCAGAATGGTAGACGTCCCACCAAGCCAAAATTCAAGTCGAGACTGAGCGGTTTGTTCTCTGCGACTTGCACGCTTCGGCCGAATGAATAGACCGATCCTTCCTCCGGTAGACTAATCAAGATCGCTTGCGGCGCCGGTTGTGTGTTGTGTTGATGTTGGACGAGTCGAGTGGCGATTTGGCCGAGGATGGCATTATCCGCCGTGGTGTTGCCTCGCAACAATTGGCTGAGTTCTTGGGGGCGGAAGTTTAGTTGATCCTGTTGCAATATCGGATTGTGGGCTGCAGCTTCTCGCAACTGCTTGTTGTCGATCGCGGCACCATCGGTACGAACATTGTCGAGATACAATTGTTGTCGCCGTGTGTTCAATCCCACGATTGCTTGTTGCGTTTGCAGATTTTCCAACTGCACCCGCGCGTCTTCGTTCGAGGCTGCGTCGAGTCCGTATCGGTTCGCTACGCTGTTCAATGCCCACCCTGCTTTGGATTGTTCGCCTGCCCGCAACAGTTGGTTTGCTTGTTCCAAAAGTTGCGTTGCCTGCTGAGCTTGCACCTGACGCTTTCCTTTGACTTTCGACAAATACGAAGTGCGGTCATAGGTTTCCTGATTGCTGGTGCTGACCAATTCTAAATTGCCGCCACTGTCGACAAGCTCGAAACCTCTCGGTGCGACGACGTTCCAGACAATGTTTTCAAGTGGCACATTCAGGTTTGGACTGACCAGACTCAGCGAACTCAATCGATTGCCGGGCACCGAATAGACAAAGCGAACTTTCGCATTTCGATCATCGATCCCCGGCAGAATCGTGAATTGCCAATCGCTGGCAACACCGCCTTGGCGAATCGAGTTCACGCTTTCACCATTCACAAAAATGCTCAGTAGTTCGCCGCCCGCGGGAAGTCCAACGATCAGGCTGCTGCGCCGGATCACTTCGATCGTCACATCCACCGATGTAAGTTGATCACCGGTGGGTGACAGCACCGTGGTCAAAACGCCATCGGCCACTCGCAACTTGAGTGCATCGGCCAAAGAGTGGCGTTTAGCATGAATGACCAAGTCACGTGCTGGCGTGACGGCACGCAGTGCAAATGCCGGTGCCGTTCGATTCTCGGCCTCGCGTAGCACGGCCGGAACCATCATCCAGTCGATCCGCTGCCAACCGTCCGACAATTCGCCAGGTTCCAACTGCAGTCGACCACCAGCTCGAATGCCGAAGAAATACGAGAGTTGACGAGACTGAGGGAATTCAGCAGGCTTCAACGATTCGATATCGTCCCGCCGATCGCCGCGGCGCTGGTACTCGATTCGGAAGTCAATCTTGCCGACAACGCGGCGTTTGAATTGGACTTCCCAGATGTTCGAATCGGGTGCGGTCCGAACAAAGTCGCTGACCGTGTTGCCGCTCGCTCGCAGCGTCTTGATTTCGTCCGCATCGGTGATGGGAAGCACGACACGCAGACTGCGAATCGAAGCGTTTTGAACATTGAAGTCAGCAATCAACGCAGTACGAGTCTGCCCTTCCCGCAACGTGACCTCGTGTAGCACTTGCCCCGTGATCCATGGATCGAGTTTTTCGATTCCAAGCACTAGATTCCAATCACGTTGCAACAATCGAAACGCCAACGCGCCTTGCGTCTCGCCTCCCATCGTGCGTGGATCCGTTTCGGAAACGTTCTGTCGTGAAACCGTTCGCAGACGAATTCCAGTCGTAGGCCGTACGACCAGATCACTCGTCTGGCGAGTGGCTTCGTTGAGCACAAATTTTGGGATTTTCCACTCCGCCACATCCGTCGGTGCGGTGCCGGAAAGAGCGAGCGAGAAGTTCTGTGTGCCGATCGTTTTCCCGCTGAGATGCAGGATGATTTGTCGCTGACCTCCTTCGGTCAATTCAGCCCAGTGATGCAGAGCGTCGCCGCTGAGCGATTCGACTTCCAAGCCACTCGGAAGCGGAAAGCTCAATTGAAACAAACCTGCTCGTGTGATCTCGGCCGCAAAGTTGACAGCCAAGACAACTCGCTCGTCCCCCAGTGAAAGAACTTGCTTGCTTAAGACGCGGACCTCGGGGGCCACCGGCGCGGCGCGAACGAGCACTTCTCCTCCGTCGGCACCGTACCGATACACCCGATGTACGACAGCTTGTTTGTTCGCAACCAAATTGGCATCGAAGTCGCCCAGATTGACGGCCGACATTTGCTTCGGTTCGGACTTTTCCGGTTGAGCCTCTGGCCCAAATGCAATCGCGACCAAACCAACTTCCCCGTCTGCATCAACAAACTTCAACGGCGACAGTGTCACGTCGGTCGGCAGAGGATCAAGTCCACGTTGAGTTTCAATCATCACATCGAAGACGCTCGATTGAGCCGGTTCAACTTCCATCTTCAATTGACCGCTGTCGGCATCGAACTGCCACGATCCCACCGGACCGGTAACGTCACTGACGGTGAAGCCACTGGGAACGATCACGTTCAAGGCGTCGACTTGGCCTTGGGAAGTGCGGATGTTGAGACGATGGTTGCCGTCAACGACACCCGGTCCAGGAAGATACAGATTTGATGCCTCGACGAAGAACTGCTTTTCTTCGGTCGTGACGTCGCGTTCTTTGGGCTTCAATACGAGGTTTGCGGTTCCAGGGCCGAGCAACACTTTGGCCTCGGTCGCTAGGTTGTCGAGGTCAGTTTCAATCCGAATAGCCGTTGGGCTGGTAACGTCCCATCCCGGTTGGTCATACGACAAGTTGACGACTTGCACTGCGGCAACCCCCGTCAGCACGGGCAAACCCTTCGTTGGCGTGACCGCTTCGAGCTGAAACTCAAAAGTGGCCTCGAAATGAGCGACCCTATCGTCGGCCGGATCGCTTTGTTCCTCTGTTAACTTTTTGTCAGTGATCGGAATGCTGACGATATACGCTAGCCCGCGTTGTGGGACTTCATTCTTCGTTAAACGTAACCCCTTCCCTTCGAAATGAGAGAGAACAGCGGGAGCGCGCAACAATACAAAACGGTCACCCGGTTTACCCGATAGTTTGATCGTTCCGCTGGCTTTTAGACGTGAGTCTTGATGGGTCACTTGCCACTGTTGGTGGATCGAGTCGGCGGCTTCAAAACCATCCGCCGGGGCGGCAAAGCTATCGCTTGTCGGCCAAAGAAACAGAGCCAGCAACAGCATTGTTGTCCCGGCGGAACCAAGCTCTTCACGCGAAACGGTTGTGTCAGATCCTTGCGTCTTCCTGTTCGCGTTCTGATCGCGCATCCAGGTCGGTAGCTTTCGTAACAGATCGATTGCAGGCCAGGCGAACAACAAAACCAAGATCGCAGCGGCCAGAAGCGAGAAGAACAACGCGGCACCATCCCCTTGAAACAATGCGCCGAGTGCGACTAACAAGATGCCCCCGATTCGCAGCAGTACCCGCTGGTACGTTTCGCCTTTTGTGAATGACCAACCGATGATCCCGACGCCAGCCAGCGAAGCGACGACTCCTAGCCACGATAGATTGGCTCGCCACATTGGTGTGTTCGACACTTGCAGTTGGATCATTTCGCCAGTCGACAGAATCGGCAGGCTCAATTGCAAGGGTGCCGGCGCACGCATTTGAGAATAAGCCGCTGATGCGGTGGACGCCGAAATCCAAATGGCAATGGCGAGGCTAAGTAGACCAGCGACACGATAGAAATCGTTCTTGCGACAGCCCCAGATTCCGATACCTGAAAAAAGTCCAATCAACAGCAACGAGACGATTCCCTGCTTCGCGACCCAATTGAAACCCGAGGGACGAAGGACGGGAAACGACGGCGTGACCGTACCGCCGTTTGGAACCAAGACGTGCTTCTGGTCGCCAACAATATTCCATTGGGTTTTCAGGACGGGAGCAAAAACGATTGGCAGCATCAGTTCAGGGCTCGATTCACTTACCGTCGGTTTTCCCAATCGCACGCTAACCTGGGCGGGGATGTTCGGGTCCAAACCGCCCGGTAACGGAATCAATGTCTCGTCGTCAGCTTGGCGAGGCGTCACCGGGTGTCCGTCGACCGAAACGGCCCAAAGCCGGACCGGATCATCCGGCAACTTGATTTTGAACGTGCGTTGTCCGCGAGACTTAACGAAGTACAACACGTCGGTAACCAACTCGCCGTCTTGAGAAACTCGGCTGTTGGCTTCGGCAAACTCAACGACTTGTGTGGCCATCATTCCAGGTTTGAACCAACGGACATCCAAGTTCAGGTCGAACGGACGCTCGGTGTATTGCCACGTTCCCAGCGGTGGCGCGGTGCTCAACAATCGCAGTTCCGCTGGCAATTCCAACGGATCCAGTTTGAGCATGTCATCGGAGATAGAATCGGTGCTGATTTCCACCTGCATCGGGCTGACGACTTGAATGAAACCACGCTCGCCTTGTACTCCGATCGGCGCGACCTGACCGGCGAGAAACGAACCTTTCGTCTTGCTCGGTTTTTCTTCGAATGTGACCAGCAACGTGTAGGCGCCCATCACGGGTTGATGCAGCGATACGATCAATGTCTCGCCTTCGCGACGCCAAGTGCGGATGTCTTGGCCGTCGACCATCACATTGCCAAGCGATGGTGGTACATGGATCTTCCACTCCGACATGGGCGACCCCGCTACAAAAAAGTTGATCAGTGCGCTGCCGTACGCCGTTTCTTCATTAAGCGAGTAGAGGTGGAAAACGTCCGATTGAACGCTTCGCTGCAGCAGTTCGATTTGCATCGTCGCAGTCCATCCCGGTTCGCGAATCCGAAATGCTTGTTGCAAATGAGGTGACGGTTTCGGGAAGTAGGAAAGAGGTTTTTCGACCAACAATTGGGTGTCACCTACGGAGATCCGAAAGCCCGGTGCACCGATGATTCCGATGTCACCCCGAACCGTTCTTGCTTCCGGGTATTCGATGTGTGGTAGCACCCAGTCACCGGCGACCGCGGACTCGCTCTTCTCTAAGTGCAACGACACAAGCTGGCGTCCACGAATGTCTTGACCGAAAATCACTTTCAAGTTGCGACGTCCATCGGTAACTTCGGTTGCGGCAATGTAGTCTGCAACGCTTGCACCTGTGACAGCGACGACGGAGTGGTCCGCAGGAACGCCAAAGTCCCATTCGCGGATTGGTGCCTCGCGAATATCAAGTTCGACATCGGCTCGAATCACACGATCGGATTCAGTCAGTTCATAGAGAACGAGTTCTGATACGTTTACTTCGGGTTGGATACGATCTGCCGCAACCGTGAAGCCGTAGTCTGCCGCGGGAAAGCGATACACAAAAACCTGGCGAGACTCGATTGGCTTGCCCGGAAATTGATCCGGAGCCAACTGGGTCAGCCCGCTCAGTCCCGTCGGTTCCAGCCGCACCGAACCGAGATTGGTTAGCCTCACATAACCCGAATGCCGGATCGCATCGATGGGATTTAGCCGCAAACCTTCAACGCGAACGGGAAACGCACCAAGCGGCGTTTGACTTCGAATATTGATGCGACTTTCGCTGGTGATCGGTTGGCTTAGGGTAACGTCCAACTGTCGATCATTTCCTTTGCCGACCACCTTCCACCCCACCATGTTCGGGCTCTGCACATCAAGTATTTCGCCGGGGCCTAGCAACAGAATGCTGAGCGATTTCAATTCGCCTTGAAGAACCTTGTAGTCGATTTGGTGATCCTGGCGCAGCAGCCCGGCACCGACCTTCGCCTCAACATGGCCCGTTGTGGTGAAGAACAGTTTCCCTTCCCCCGTCCTGCGTGCTGCTTTCCAATTCAACTTGGCTCGTCCGGTCGCTGGCAAAAATCCCTTCCACGTTTTGTCGTCGCGCAGCGGTACGATAGAACTCTGGTCACGTTGGAATTCGAGATCGCTCGCAAGCCCGTCGATTGAAAGAGGGACGACGGCGGCAGCCGCAACGCTAAAGTCCATACGCTTCGCATTGCCATCCGCCGCTGCGATCGTCGCGACGAAATCAAGTTCAATTGGAAACTCACCTGCTTTTGCAAAAACAAGTTTGTAGACAGGTTGTCCTTCGTCGACGGCTAGCTTCAATCGATAGTTGCTGTTCGCAGGCACTTGGCTGACCGCGGCATTGCCTGATAGGGCGACGATTTCTACATCGGGTTCGCTAACCCGAGCCGTGCCGCGAAGTTGAAACTGGATCGACTTCCCATTGGCATCAACGTTCCCTTTTAATGTGGTGCCGACTAATTCGACAGGCGACGGCGACGCTTCGTCACGATGAATCGAAAGTGCTAAAGCACCTCCCGTCGCGGTTTGAAACCGAACCGTTCGCTCGGCGGAATCGAGTGGTGAAAAACCTTCTGCCTTGGTTACTGATCCTGCGACTCCTGTGGCAAAGTTGATTGCCACAATCGAATCGAAGCCGACTGCGTCACCGGCAGCCAAGTGTGCTAGCTCGATCGCCGCCGGAAGTTGCAGTTGCTTCAATTGAATCACAACTTCCGCGTTGATTTTTGTGACGCCGTCGGTGACATGAAGATCAAGGAAGCGTAAGTCTCCCGCGCGTCGCACCGACCAGGACCGAAGCTCTTTTTCATCACCCTCGACGCCGACAACCTCGCCGTCTCCTCGAAGCCCGAGGCTGATGGTCGTTGCACGCCCCTGGATAACTTTCACCTTCAATTCGACAACTTGATCGATCTCGTCGCGACTAACCACAGCCGATGCCTTTGCCGAAGCAGTGAAAAACACAGGCGGCTCGGGCAATGTCCCACGAGCTTCAACGATGATCTTTCCGGTGCCATCGTCGTTGATCGAGCTATGAATGTTAGCGCGTTCGGCGTCTTCCTGTGCGAAACAAGGTTGCAGGAAAACAAGCAACACGAGTGAAGTGAACGCGAGAATATGCTTGGTTTTCATAAGAGCCATTTTCCAAGTTGGAGTGAACGCTTTCACACGGATGTTGAGTTGTGGCTGTCGGCTTCGTGAGCCGCGACACGTAAGCGGCCGGGCAGCACACGCCCCCAGGTACCTGACGCCCGCGGCTTTCAGTTAGTCGACGAAGCCGACAGTCCTGAAGCCTCACTTTCAGTTCCCACTCAACTGCCTTGCCTGTTCGATCATTTGCTTGAGTTGTTGAACTCGCCGAGGGTTTCGGTCTTGTTCAGACAATCCCGAAATCAATTCGGATAGCACTTTTAAGTCAACGGTTTCGCCAAGCGGTTCGCCTCGTAGCTTGGCCGCGAACAATGCCGCCGAAGCTGCGATGCGCAGCGACGGTGCAGCTTGGTCTACTCGCAGCGCATCGGCCTCGTACGGAATCGGCCAACGGTTCTCGACCATTTGCCCTGTCGATAGATCACGGAAGCGAACCGATACCGAACCCACATCTCCTTCACCATCTGGTTTCGCTTCGAACTGATATACCGCAACCCCCGCTTCGGCGGCAGCCATCTCGGCAGCGTCCACAGTGTCGTTTCGAAAGTCTTCTTTCTTCAGAAGATGCTTTTCAAAACCGAGCAGCTTGTAACGGCCAACTCGATTTGGATTGAACTCGATTTGAACCTTTACATTCTTTGCCGATGGACGAAGTGCTCCCGCGATTTGGCGTGCGAATCCATCGTCTGCCGACTCGGCAGAGTCCAGCAAGTAGTATCGACCGTCACCTTTCCGCGTCAGTGCTTCGAGCACTTCGTCGTTGAGTCCGTCCGCACTAATCCCGGCAGCGTCGAACGCAATCCCCGCATCACGAATCGTCGTGATCATGCGTGACAAGCTCTCGGGGTTCGCATCGCCAAGATTGACGGCGCCATCGGTCAACAGGATGATCCGATTTTGAGCGTCAACCGTTTCCTGTTCTCTTGCTTTCTCAAAGGCCAGTTGCAGGGCCGCTTCGATATTCGTGCCCCCTTCACTTGGCATCGTATCAATCAACTGCACGAGCTGCTCTGACTCTGCACCGCTAACTTTGACCGCCAACAATCGCGGTTGCCTCGCGAAACTGATCAGCGTGACCTGATCAATCGGCGTTAGCTGTGCCGCCAAGAGAGCAAACGCACGGCGAACGGTTTGCCGGCGATCGATTCGTTCCATCGAGCCTGAGTTGTCGAGCAAGAACGTGAGCCGAAGTGGCGTGTTACTGGCCCGCCCTGCTGCTGCTGTTCGCATCGAGACTCGCAACACGTTTCGTTGTTGCAGGAACGGATGGATGGCCTGTTCAACTTGGCATGCTACCTTTTCGTCGTGATGCGGCATCGGATCACCGTAATCGAATGCGTTGACGAACTCTTCGATGCGAACCTTCGACGCCTCAGGCCATTCGCCCTTCACCAGTGCAGCCTGAGCAAGTTTGAACGAGACATCGCTGACGTGCAGCGAGAATGTTGAGAACGCTTCGGCAGCGGCTGTCTTTTCATCGATTCCAGCAGGAACGGCAGTTCTTGCGACTGGTGATTTGTTTTTTAACTCCGAGCGTAAGTTCAGAATCGGCAGCATGCTCATCCGAGTGCTGACTGCGGGCTGTTGTTCTATCGTTTCTTTCGCAGGGGCAAGTCGCTCAAGGTTTTCGATGCGTCCTTCATTCGAGAATCGGTCAGATCGCACGACGCCACTCGCGTCGACGCCTAGTTCTTCGCCACTGCGTTTCATGGCATCCACTGGATGGTTCGCTGGATGTGGCAAAGCCGGACCCGTGGGATTATTTTCACTCAAATGAATGTCACCCGATACGCGTCCTGGATCGAAACCCGTCGCCGCTTTTTCTTCTTCGTCAGAGATCACGATCCTTGGCGTGTCCATGGCAATCGCGGATGCGTTCTCCTTTCCGAAATAGAGTCCACTCCCACCTCCAAATGCATCTCTTAATTCGCCGCGTCCTAGGTCGAAGCCTCCGTTGGCGACGTGACCGCCACCCAACACTTCGCCGCCGATATCGCGGCCGTCTTTGCCAGCCGGTGAGTCGCTCGGTTCTAAACCGAATTGCAGATACGTCCCGCCGCTCAGTGGTGTTGGTTGAGAAGGCGAGGAGCTGGGAATCGCGGCGTCCGATAGTAGCTCTTCAAGTTCTGCATCGCTTTTTGGCGGTTGTTCAATCATCAGAGGGGCTGCCGCGAAGTCGCCGATGACGGGCACTTCGACGAGTACACGTTCAGTCTTCGCTGTACCCAGTTCCTTGCCTGCATTCTCACGGCTGGATTGCGGTGGCGACACATCCAGGAACACTCGCCCGCCTGCGATTTGAGATTCCGCTTCCTCTTCACGCGCCTTTTGTAAGGCGACCGCTTCGCGCGGCAACTTAAACTCGGGACCAGACGGAAAGTACTGGACGTCGTCTTGCAAGTAATAGGGGCTTGGTAACGACGTTTCTGGATCGAGACGATCTCGGATCGCTGACTCTCGGATCTCTGACAACGCAGACTTTGGGGCTGCCGCGTCGTCACTCTCCCAGTGTCCGCCTGCGTTTTCGAAACGCCATTTCACGTCTTCCTCAGGTACCGACATTGCCGCTCCGTTCATGGCCTCCGGAATCGACGATGACGCTCGAACTGTCATGTCGTAACTCTCGTCGACGCCTGCGGTGTGAAATGCGACTGCGGACTTTCTCGCTGAGTTCACCGCCGGGATTGCCAACAGAGCAACGCTTCCGACGACAAGCAAAAGTACAGCAACCGTTGCGAACGACCGAGATTTGAAACGACTCAGATGCTTCAACGTTGCCGGCGATCGAACCACTGATTCGTTCATCGCTTGATCTGGCGTTTCACCACGAATCACCGCCACCACGTGATCCCGCTTTTCTTGGGAGAGCTTCCAATCATCTGGAAGGGCAACTGATTCGCCCGCTCCGACGTCTTTCAGCAAACCATGCACATGCTGAAAACGCGTCTTGATCAAAGCGAGTTCAGGCCGCTCATCGATCAATCGATTGAGTTGATCGCATTCCAGATCCGACGCTTCGCCCAACAACATCGCGACGATGCGGGCTTCGATGTTGATCTTGGTAGGGTCGATCTCGGCAGGATTGTGTGATGGTTCGTTCATGACTTTCCGTCGAATCCCAAAGGATGCAGCTTCTTTTCCAGGTCTTTCAAAATATGGTGCAATCGATAGCCAACGTTACTGATACTCAAGCCTGTTTTTTCGCTGATGTGGCGGTACTTCAAACCGTCGAAATATTTGAGCTTCACGAGCTGCCGGTCCGACTCGTCAAGCTCGTCCAATATCTGACGCAGCGCGCCAGTGGCCTCCATTCGCAGAAGCAAGTCTTCGGCGGTTTCCTCGCTTTCGTTCCGTGAAGACTCGGCGCGGTCATCGTGACCGAGAACCTCCCGCTTGTGGCTACGAAGGTGGTCGAAGGACTTATTCCGTACGCTGCGAAACAGCCATGCGCGAGGAGCGTCGACTTCGTCCCAACGTTTGTGCAATTGCAAGAAAACTTCTTGCACAACTTCTTCAGCCACCGCGCGCCGACCCGTCAAGGAAAACGCATACCGCAATAGCGGCGTTTCCTCGGTGTTAAATAGCGCCGCCAGAGTAGGCTTTCGCACACCCTCGGCACTGATCGGATGGACTCGCGGAGTCGGCTGCAACATGGATTCGGTTTATCCTCTCAATAGAAGAAGACTCACGGCGCCGGCTTTTATTAGGAATCAACCTGAATAAATTTCCGAAACGCCATCAGCGTAGCCTGATCCACCCAAAACCGGCGGTCCAGCACGTGGCTGGCCTTGCCATTAGCGGCAGCCGCTCCTGAAGAAAAGTCCCGCGGTCAAACAGATAACGGCGAATCCGTCGACGAGCCCATAGCACGACCATCGCGATCTACCGCAGATGAACAATCGCCGATCGGTCCGGAAATCGAAAACGCTTCAACCGATGAAGGGCCACGAACGCCTCCAAGCCACCCTTCGAACGGTTGCACCACCGGTTGCACCACCGGTTGCACCTAGATATCGAACCCAAACGGGAAACGAGGCGCCATCCCAGACCATTGGCATGGACGAAACAGACGCTGCCAATAACGAAAAAAGCCCGCAAAACGCTGGGTTTTACGGGCTTTTCGGTGATGGACGATACAGAACTCGAATCTGTGACCTCCACGATGTCAACGTGGCGCTCTAACCAACTGAGCTAATCGTCCGTTTTTGTTGGCTTGGTGGCCGACA
>JBAUHR010001024.1:0-3197 GCA_049680385.1 Rubripirellula sp.
CGCCTGAAGAGGGCAAGCCTTCGCTGCGCAAGTTCTCGATGACCGCGTACACCGGCGGTGCGATGCGGTTGGGCGGTTGGCCTTATCCGGTCGTCGTCGACTTGGCCGGAATGCGAGTCACTCGCAAGTCGCGACCGATCTTGAAAGACCATGATCGCGGCAGCATCGTCGGCCACACCGACGACATCACCATCAACGACAAGTCACTCGTTGTCGCCGGCGTCATCTCGGGTGTCGGAACGACCGCTCAAGAAGTCATCGCGACCAGCGAGAACGGATTCCCTTGGCAGGCATCGCTCGGTGCCAGCGCCGACAGGGTCGTGTTCATCCCCGAGGGAAAAACCGCTCAAGCCAACGGCCGCGAACAAAAAGGGCCGGTTTACATCGCCCGTAAATCAACGCTCGGCGAAGTCTCGTTCGTCGCCCTCGGTGCCGACGACAACACCGAAGCCCGAGTGGCCGCCGGCAACTACGCCGACGTCGAAGACCCCGGCGACGAAACCGAAGACACCGAACCCGAATCCACCGACGAACTCGAACCCGTCAACGCAAGTTTGAACATGAGCACGAAACCGAAAACCGAAACGAAGCCTGCAACCAAGGAACCTTCGCCGGTTGAGGAAATGCGTGCCCAAGCCGCTGCCGAGTCCCGACGCATCGCCGGCATTCGCAAGCTCTGTGCCGAAAACCATCCCGACATCGAAGCCGACGCGATCGAGCAAGGCTGGTCCACCACCAAAACGGAACTCGCCGTGCTGCGAAGCGAACGCCCCAAAGCTCCCGAGCAAACCCAAAACCAACCGCGTCACTCCCGTGAAGTCCTCGAAGCCGCCGCGTGTCTCTCGGTCGGCATTGAAGAAAAGGTTCTCCTGGCTAGTTACGGCGAGAAGACGCTCAACGCCGCCGACCCGTTCCGGCACATCGGCTTGCGAGAACTCGTCGCCGAGTGTGCCCGCAGCGAAGGCATCGACGTCCCGCGTGTGTTCGGCGACGGAACGGCAACGATCCGAGCCGGTTTCAGTTCCATGAGCTTGCCCAGCATCATGGAAAACGTCATGAACAAGACGCTGCTGGCGGCTTACCAGAACACGCCGATCGCCGCATTCGATCTGTGCAGCGTCGGCACCGTCACCGACTTCAAGGAAGTCGCCCGCTATCGCTTGCTCGGTACCGGCGGCTTTGAGCAAGTTGCACCCGACGGCGAATTGAAACACGGAAAACTGTCGGAGCAGAACTATGCCGTATGTGCTTGAGTTCACCGAAGCGGAATTGAACCGACCGTTGACCGAACCGGAGAAGATGGCGGAGACGGTTCGAGAAATGTTTGACGGGCAAACGCCGGTTCGGACGAAGGATGTGGCGGATCGTTTGTCGCGGAACTACGGAACGGTGAAAACGCATTTGCATCGGGCAGGGAAACTCGGACTGCTGCTCCATGTTCCCCGTCGGGGTTGGCTAATGCCAGAGACCGACCACGCCAACGGATAGGCTCCGAAAGTTTTGAATGGATTCAAAAAGCATGTCGAACGCGAACACCGCGTCTTCCCCAAACAACGCCATGAGGCATTTATCCGCCGTCGCCAAGGACGACGCGAGCGAAGATGGCGATGACGGAAGTATCGATCTCCCCGAGCACGTAGCCGACACCTGGGCGGCCGTGCTGATCGACGTGCATGAAAAGACAAAGACCGACTTTGGCATAGATGCCGATAAAGAGTCGGTTCAAGACGATGACGAACATCCCGAAGCCGAGGTTGCGGCCGAAGATACCGCTCGGCAGTTGATGGAGTCACGAAATCGGCGACTGTCCAATTCGAGCGGAACGGAAACCTCAACTAAAGAAACCGACATTAAACACATCAGTCTTCCTTGTAGATTCTCTGCACAGACTGTTGCTCAGCCTCAAGTGCGCCCTTCGCGGTCTCCGCTTCAACCTTCGCTTCTTCGTACATGCGTTCGGCTTCCTCTTTGGCTTCCATCGCCTGCTCGTATTCGTCTTGGTAGGGCATGCATCCAGGGGCGATCAGTAGCATCGCGAAAACAGCAACAACAAACTTAGTTCTCATGTTCGTTCTAGTCCTTTGATTTGGCGATCGATTCCAGAAAAGAGCGTAACTAGCCCGTACGCAGGCAGAGCATTGGGTATCAGGAAAAAGAAGTATATCAACCATCCATATGGCCAACCATTTAAGTCGCGGATCCGAAGCATTTGAAGCTCGAAATAGCGTAGTGTCCGCACGCAGTGGCGAACGATCAAAACTGGGTGTTTAACGCCATCAATTGTTTCTGTGGCAATCTCGTTGCTTGTCGACGCCGAATGGTCAGTTGCAATTCCCTTAGCAACGCTGGTCAAAGCAATGAAACACAGAACCAAGATCACCGCAAACCAATAGAAGACTCGCACGTGCGTCAGCTCCGTCAGTCGCTCAGCGATGTTCGTATCCACTGGTCGCGACAACTTCTTGTGAATAGTTGACGCCACGAAAACCGCAGCGGAAATAGCAATGCAATCAATGAAGTCGTACGAAAAGATCACGATGTACGTTGCGAGTGCAAGTGGAATGCAGAGTGCAACCGAAATCAGCCTTAGCCATTTAGTCGTTCGCAGAAACGTTCGGATGGGACTCTCGTCGCGAAGGTAGGTTGATATCCAGAATTCACGCGCAAGCGTGCGTGTGTAGAAAACCTGAAGGTGCATGAAGTAGACGAGTGCGCCCAGCACGGGAATCAGTAAGTAAAACGGAAGCGGAACGTACGATAGAAGAAGAATTCCGATCGTCGATGCAACAAAAGATGGTGCCCCGGTCATTTGCGATTCGCTAGAAGGATTGGGTTTGCTTTTGCAACGCCTTGACGCCCAATTTCGGATGCCGAAGAAAGTTTTGCCGCGTTACTGCTGAGTAGTATAGCCGAGCGTTACGTCAACAACATCCACGCTAACAGCGGATGTTTGCGGAGAAGGAGTCGCCGCAGAACAATGTCACGTGATGGAGCGAACCAGCCGACCCGCATCTACAACGATGGACCTTGCTTCCCGCGAACAAGGTTGGCGGTTGAAGCGGAGAAGGCGTATCGCGATTGGTTTGCTAAGACCGCGATGAGCGTTCCCGCTTGGAAGCAACCCAACCGAACTTTGTTTCGCGAGCTGATGTTGGCCAGGGAGCGCTTGCGTGCGAAAGCCGTTGTTGGTGCGGACC
>JBAUHR010001025.1:0-8758 GCA_049680385.1 Rubripirellula sp.
TTCGATTCGATGCAACGTCGTGGCAAGCAATTCGGCGGCGCACGTGATCCGTCGAACTCGGGCCTCCGATTCGCCGTCTTCGACACGCACCACCAACGCCGAAGATGCGACAAGGCGGTTACCCGTCGACGAGGTCTCGGTATTGCTGGGCAACGCCGTGATGCACCAACCGTCGGACAATTGTGACGACATCGTTCCTGATTGAGAACGGTCGATCACGTCGCCAATCAATTGCTTGGGCACATCCGTCGCGTCGCCGACCCATGGACCACAGGCCCAGCTTCCACGGTGCTGTCTGACCAGACCACCGGTCTGGCTACCCACCAAATTCAACAGATTCGGCAGTACGGTGGTCGCGAATGCTGGGGCGGAAAGGTCGATTTGTTCGGTTGCTGCGAGTTCGAGTGCTAACCGCAGTTCGTTGGTCGCCGGATCAAGAAGAGCCGGGTCAGTAGATTCAGATGATTGGGGCACAGGACGACTCGAAAAGGCTTGGGGGGAGTGAGCATGTTGGCTCACATCACGCGGTCTGGGACGATGAGTTGGTATCGGAACGTTGCTGAGCTAGATGGCGATCGAAGAGATCTCAAACGAAGGTAAATAGACGAACCCAAGGGATTGGCGGTATGTTGGTGTTTTGACGTACCGTTTTAAAACCAAATTAGGAAACACTGCAGATGCAATTCGCCGGAAAAAAGGGACTCATCCTCGGAGTCGCCAACGACCATTCCATTGCCTGGGCGATCGCAAAGCAAATCATGGACGCCGGTGGTGAATGTGGTTTTACTCACCTGCCCGATCGCCCGGATGATGAACGCCAACGCAATCGCCGCCGTGTTTCTCAGTTGACGGACAAGTACGAAAACGCAAAGTTCCTTGTACCTCTTGATGCGCAGAATGACGACAACATCCGCACTGTTTTTGAAAAAGCAGCGGAAACGTTCGGGAAAATCGACTTTTTGCTGCACTCCATCGCGTTCGCCGATCGTGACGATCTGTCCCGCGACACGGTCTACACCTCGCGAGAAGGCTTCAAATTGGCGATGGACGTTAGCGTCTATACACTGATCAAATGTACCGCTGAAGCCAAGGAAATCATGAACCCCGGCGGTTCGATCGCCACCATGACGTACTTTGGCGGCGAGAAATGTGTGCCTGGTTACAACGTCATGGGGATCTGCAAAGCAGCACTTGACGCGACCGTACGCTATCTGGCGTATGACATGGGCCCACAAGGGGTGCGAGTCAATGCTTTGTCGGCTGGTCCGGTTCGGACGTTGGCTGGACGTGCCGCCGGTGTCGAGGAAATGTTGACACTGTACGAGCACATGGCACCGCTTGGCCGAAATGTCAGCCACGAAGAGGTCGGTCGCACCGGCGCTTTCTTGCTGAGCGAAAACAGCGAAGGCATCAGCGGCGAGATCCTGCACGTCGACGGCGGCTATCACGCCATGGGCAGCCCCGGTCGTTTGCTGAACAAATTAAAGTCATAGCGTAGCTGCTAAGGTTGACCGTTTCGATTGCGGCCGTCGTGCCACAGTGCGAGACGGTAGGCCTGAACTAGCGATTCTCTGATCCCAAAACTCCAAACCCTTTGATTCTTAAAGATGGTTCGCACCGCTAGCACGATGTTGCCCTTGGGCACGACCGCACCCGCATTTGAGTTGCCGGGGACCGACGGAAACGTAGTCTCGATCGACCAGTTCGATGGATCCAAAGCGTTGCTCGTGATTTTCATGTGTAACCATTGTCCGTACGTCATTCACGTCGCCGAGGAATTGGCGGCCCTGGCAAATGACTATGCCGATCAAGGTGTCACCGTTGTAGGGATCAACAGTAACGATGCGGAAAAGTATCCAGACGATTCGCTCGAAGCGATGGTGAAAGAAAAGGCGGCGCGAGGCTACTCGTTCCCCTATCTGTTCGACAACGACCAGAGCGTCGCCATCGCGTACTCGGCCGCCTGCACGCCCGACTTCTTTTTGTTCGACGCCGACAAGCGATTGGTTTATCGCGGCCAACTTGATTCCAGTCGTCCCAAGACTGACATTCCTGTGACCGGAACGGACTTGCGAGCGGCGATCGATGCCGTCATCGGCGGAAAGTTGCCAACCACCGATCAGCGGCCATCGATCGGTTGCAACATCAAATGGAAAGACGGTAACGAGCCCCAGTACTTCAACCCGCAAGGCTCTGCGTGAGTCTGCCGTACTTGCAAGAGTTGACGTTGCAGTTGGCTTTGGGCGCGTCGAGTCTCGATGAAGGGTTTCGTCGCCGTCATGTCGATTGGTTGGTTGCCAAGCAACGATCCGATGGTGGCTTTGCCGGTCGCGAAGGTGAAAGCGATCCGTATTACACCGCGTTTGCGTTGCGAGGGCTTTGGATCGCCGGCGGATTGGACGAGTCGGTCGGAAAACGAGCTGCCGATTTCTTGCGGTCTCGATTGCAGAAACGAGAATCGATCATCGACTTGATGTCGCTGATTTTTGGCGCGGCAATCTGCGAAATGGCGGTCGGCCAAGTGGTGATCGGCGACGATGATCTGCACTGGCGAACCAACGTCGCAGCGATGCTGGAAACCTTGCGGACCGATGACGGCGGATTCGCAAAAACGCCCGAAGGCCGCGCCGGCAGCACCTACCAAACGTTCTTGTCGGTACTGTGCCATCAATTGATTGATGTTCCCGTCAACGATGCCCAAGGAATCGAGCGTTTCCTGGCGTCCCAAGCGCACGTCGATGGTGGCTACTTAGAAATTCGTGCAGCCAAACGCCCGGGCGTGAATCCGACCGCGGCTGCCATAGGTACCTTGAAAGCGATGGGGCGACTCGACAGCGTCGATCACACCCATACCGTCGAATTTTTGTCGGAAATGCAAACTGACGAAGGCGGACTGTCGGCCAACACACGCATCCCATTTGCAGATCTGTTGTCGTCGTTCACCGGGTTGCTGACACTTGCCGACTTAGACGCCTCGGCGCGAGTCAACGTCGATTCAATTCGGCGTTACGCTTTGGCGATGGAGTCGCCCGAGTCAGGCTCCGGTGGATTCATTGGTTTTTCTCTCGATCAAACCGCCGACGTGGAGTACACGTTTTATGGTTTGGCCGCGTTGTCGATGTGCAATCTTCTTTCCAACTAAGACTATGAACGAAAATTCGTCTTCGCCGTCATTGATCGTCAAGAGTCTGTCAAAGTCGTTCGCGACCGGGAACGATCGGCTGATCGTGTTGTCGAATCTAAACTTAGAACTTTCCAGCGGCGATTCGCTGGCCGTGGTTGGACCCAGCGGCAGCGGCAAGAGCACCTTGCTGCAGATCCTGGGCACGCTGGACCGGCCCGATTCGGGCACGGTGATGATCGACGGTGCGGACCCCTTTGCACTCTCCGATGACAACCTTGCTCGGTTTCGCAACGATAAGGTCGGCTTTATTTTTCAAGATCACCATCTGTTGCCGCAATTGACGGTGATGGAGAACGTCTTGGTCCCCAGCCTGGCGCGGGGACAATCGTCGGCAAACGATGTCACGCGAGCAACGGAACTGTTGGGCGAAGTCGGTTTGTCGGGGCGGCTGGGGCATTTGCCAAGTGAGTTGTCGGGCGGCGAACGTGAACGTGTCGCGATTGCGAGGGCGCTGCTAATGCAGCCGCGATTGATCCTGGCGGACGAGCCGACCGGAAATCTAGATCGCAAGACTGCTGACAGTGTGACCGAGTTGTTGTTACGACTGCAAAAGTCGGTGGGGGCGATTTTGATCACCGTCACGCACAGCGAATCGTTGGCCGCCGCGATGACCGATCGGAAAGAACTTGTCGACGGCGGTCTCGTCTGATCGATCGACATCTCAATGAGATCGTGGTGTGTTGTTTCGTCGCGTGCTCATTGGTCACGTGCTGATTCGTTCGCGGATTTAGTAGGTTGACGACAGATTGACGGAGCGATCATTTGCATCGTTCACCAGCCGAGCCGATCTTCCCGTCCGTTTTTAGATTGATAGGCAGCAACGATGAATCTTCCCGGTGGTCCAGCGGGCAAGTGGCGCAACACGTGGCACGTGATCCAGAATCCGCGCCGGATGTTTGTCCGCTGTGTCCAGCAGTACGGCGACCCGTTCGTCATGCGAGCGATCAACGGCGACGTGTTGGTCACCGGGCGACCAGATTTGGTCGAACAGATCTTTAAGGCCGATCCCGACGCGTTTTCTGTTTTCGCTCGCGACGCCATCCGCCCGATCCTAGGCAGCGGGTCGTTGTTGATGATGGAAGGACCGCCCCACCGCGCCGAACGCAAGCGAGTCGCACCGCCGCTGCACGGGGATCGCATGAAAGCGTACGGCGAGGCCATGCAGGCGACTGCAAAGGCGGCGATTGGCAATTACCTAGACGGTCGCGAGTTTACCGGGCTGAAACTTGGAACCGAAATATCGCTAGATGTGATTTTGCAAACGGTTCTCGGCGCTGACTCGCACCAGTTGATGCAAGAGTTTCGCGCGACAACGCGTGGAGTCTTGGATCGTTCGTTGCCGATTCTTTTCTTTTCACCACGAACGCAGTTTTCATGTTTGGGGTTCAGCCCCATGGACCGATTGCGAGTGGCACAGACCAATCTGCGACAGCAAATCAAAAACGAAGTCCAACGTCGTGGCGATTCAGTACACACGCGCGAAGACATCTTGTCGATCTTGGCACGACCTACGGACGAAGAACCCAACGTTGACTTCGAACATCTCGCCGACTCGATCGGCACGTTGCTGTTTGCTGGGCACGAAACCACTGCCGTCACGATCGCTTGGGCGCTGTATCACTTGCACTGGAATCCGGAATGGTTGGTAACCCTGCGCCGTGAACTCGATCAATGCGACATGCTGCCCGAAACGTTGGCCGCGATGCCGCTGCTGCGAGCGATCACTCAAGAAACATTGCGATTGAATCCAATCGTCACCGAAGTCTTGCGAACGTTGACGCGGCCGATGCAGATCGGTGATTATCATTTGCCGGCTGGATTTTCGGTCGCGGCTGCGTCATGTTTGACTCACTATGACGAATCCATCTACGAATCACCGGAAACGTTCAATCCCGGTCGGTTCCTGGATCGCACGTATACCCCGTCACAGTACTATCCGTTTGGTGGTGGCAACCGGCGGTGCGTCGGGGCCGCCTTTGCAAGTTACGAACTGGCAATCGTGTTGGGAACTTTGATTCGCAATCACGAATTTGAACTGCTGGAAAAATCCCCCGTTGTCCCGCGACGGCGTAACATCACGATGTGTCCGTCGACTGGTGTTCGACTGCGCCTATCGCGGAATCCAAACAGGACGTAGTGCAGGACGCTAGACTGCAAAACAGGCTGGCAGTCCGTGCTACGGATCCGTCAGTGATTCTTCACGCGGACCTATGCTGCATCACCCAGGTTCATGCGTTTGCCGTAACGCCGCATCATCTGGTCGCGAAGTGCCGTGAAATCTTCGGATTCCAGTTCGGGATCTTCGTCGATGATTTCTTGCGCCATCGCCCGGGCAACCGCTAGGACTTCGACGTCGCGGTTCAGATCGGCAATTCGCATTGGCGGCATGCCGCTTTGTTTGCGACCGAGTACATCGCCCGGCCCACGCAAGCGAAAATCAGCTTCGGCGAGTTCGAATCCATCGTCGGTTTGTTCGAAGACTTTCAAACGTTCGTTCTCGTCCGGTGATCGCTCGCCATCGGTAAAGACGCAAACGTGTCCGGCGTGCGTGCCTCGCGCGACTCGCCCACGCAATTGGTGCAACTGAGCTAGACCGAATTGCTGTCCGCCCATGATGGTCATGACGGTCGCGTTGGGAATGTTGATGCCGACTTCGATCACCGTTGTACTGACCAAAACATGAGTTCGTCCCGCTGCGAACGACTGCATCACCGCTTGTTTTTCGTCGTTCGACATTTTGCCGTGCAGCAGTCCAACGCGGTAATCGGCAAGCGGTCCGTTGCACAAGTCTTCGTAGACCGTTTCGACCGATGATACGTCTTCGGTTTCTGATTCATCGTCATCTGAAACGACCGCAGAGACTCGCGGTGCGACTACAAAGGCTTGTCGGCCTTCGCCAAGCCGTTCGCGAACAAACGCCCACCAGCGATCCTTCCAACCATCGTGCGACAAGTAAGTATTGATCTTGCCGCGACCGGGCGGTTTTTCGCGGATCGTGCTCAGTTCAACATCGCCGAACATCGTCATCGCGATCGAGCGAGGGATCGGTGTCGCCGACATCACCAGCGAATGGGGATCGAGTCCACCAGTCCGCAGTTGCACTCGCTGATTGACGCCAAACTTGTGCTGCTCGTCGACCACGCACAGGCCTAACTGGTGAAATTCGATGCCACCGTACAACAATGCCTGAGTACCGATCAGCAAATCGATTTCGCCTGAAGCCGTTTTCGAAAATACATCGCGGCGGTCGGCTGCTGATAGCGATCCGCACAGCAGCCCGATGCGGACTCGGCTGCCTTCAAGCATCTCGGTCATCGTTTTATAGTGCTGGCGAGCGAGTACTTCGGTCGGTGCCATCAAGACAGCCTGATGGCCACCGGCCACTGTTAACATCATCGCGTAAACCGCAACCACGGTTTTTCCACTGCCGACGTCACCCTGCAACAAACGGTTCATGGGAAACTGGCGAGACATGTCGGCGCGAATTTCGTCAATGGCTAGCCGCTGATCACCGGTCAGCGTGAACGGCAACCGGTTCGTGATTCGCGCGTCGACCAATGCCGTCGAAGGCAGCGGTGGCGCATGCAGGTTCGTCGTTGACCGCCGCCGTTTCATTGCCAATGCAAGTTGCATCACAAACAGTTCTTGAAACACCAACCGCGTTCGCGCGGTCATCATCGAAATCTCATTGTCGGGCAGATGCAATTGTCGAAGCGACTCGTCGATTGGTGGCAAATCACCAAAGACTTGGATCCCTTTCTCTCGCAATCGTTCCGCCGCGGCTCGGCGCAGCGACTCGGGCATGACTTCGTGCAAATCAGTTGCTAGAGGCAGGTAGGTTTCGGCGAGGTTGCGAAGTTCCGAGTGTTTGACGCCTTCGGTCAACGGGTAAATCGCCATCATCCGCGGTTCTGGCAACGTTTCCGTCTTATCCAGAATCGTGACCTTCGGATGCACGAACTCCCAGCGTAGTCCGCTAAGTTTCGGCGTTCCGGAAATGATGACACGGCGGCCGAGTGTCAATTGTTCCGCTCGGAACGCCTGGTTGAAAAACAGAATGCGGACGGAGCCCGACTCGTTCTCGACGACTGCGCCAAAGACCGACTTGCCGGGTGTTCGAGAAACGATTTCGGTGTCTGCGATCGCGCCTAGCATCGAAGCCGGTTCGCCTTCGCGAAGCTCGTCGACTTTTGCCGGCGGTGCGGGGCGTTCATAGTCTCGCGGAAATAAGAACAGCAAATCCTGGACAGTTTTTAGTCCCAGTTTTGCCAAGCGTTTCGCACGCGCGCGACCCATTCCAGGCAACGTGTCGATTGCCGTTGTCAGTTTCAGATTCGCCGTGCCCTCGGGGCCTTTGGTGGCCGAGGCGTTGACTGCGGTGGTTTTCGAATTCGATGTCCCCATGGACGAATCGTAGACGATTTTGCCGACCGTTGTTATGCAGTTCTTCTACAGAATCATGCGAAGTGGCTAAGCCAATTTGCTCATAAACGACGGAGTCGCACCGACATAGCAGTTGCAGTGACTGCAAACAGCAACCGCTTCCGAAATCGCGACCGAGCATTTCGGGCACGGGCGGGTCTTGATTTGATTGGCCGAGTGAATCGGCGCGGGCGGCAACGGATCGGCATCGCCCAAAATCCGCATGATGCTTGATTCGGTCACGCTCGGTTTCCCTGTCGAAACGACCACGGCGCGTTCGGGTGGTGCGAAAATGAAGGGAACGTCGCAGCGCGGGCAACGCACTTTTTGCCCTGCCATAGCGATATCGCCACGAACGTGATGTCCGGCGGGACAGCAGCCCTTGATCTTTTGTGTCCGCGAATCCATCTCATTGATCCTAATTTTCTATTCACTCGTGTTGTCAGTCATTGAACCCCTGACCTATTGGCAAGTATCGACCGAAAAGATGGCGCGAAAAATTCTTTTTTGTCGCACCCTCTTGGCCACGATTGGCAGCCTTTCACCAGGAAAGGCGAGTTGGTATCTGTTATCCTCATGTGGGGGCGTGTGATCCACCCGTTGCTGTGTTTTCAAATTGAGCAACGGTGGCTGCGTCGTCTGAGATTGCTGGGATTTCATAAATCCTGGCAATGATTCAGGGACGAGCTGATTTCTGCATGAAGGAAACGCCGGATATGAGTGAAAACGCCAAGCCTCAATTCAATCAGTGGTCGGCTGGTGAAGTCGTTCGACGCGATTCGGATTCTCGGCAAGATTCGGATTCTTCGCCGTTCGAATCTGAAAGTTTGCTGGTGCATCAGTTGAAAATGCAACTGATCGAGATGGAAGAGCAAAATGAAGCACTTCGCCGGTCGTTGGCTGAGGTCAGCGCCCAGCGCGAGAAGTACTTCGATCTTGATGACCAGGCGACGGCGGCGGGTAGTGTGCAACATCTGAATGAGTCGCAGTCGATTGCCCAGATTGGCAGCTTTCATTGGAATGCGCAAACCAACGAGGTGTTTTGGTCAGACGAGGCTTATCGGATCTTTGGTCAGGTTCCAGGCAAGTTTCAACCAACCTTCGACAACTACATCGCGGCAATTCATCCATTGGATCGACCGTTCGTGCTGG
>JBAUHR010001026.1:0-3056 GCA_049680385.1 Rubripirellula sp.
AGGTTGCGGCTGAAATTCGCCGGCTTGGCAACTATTCGGCTCACGCGGACCAAGGTGAATTGATTGACTGGGTGATCGAGCGTGGCCCGGCGACAGGCGGACTGTTTCTCAATCACGGCGACGATGATGCTCGCAAAGTGATGCGAGATTTGTTGGCAACCAAGGGTGTGGACAAATCCAAGATCTTCATGCCAGCTTTTGACGAAACATACGAACTTGTTCCAGGCGATCAGCCAGTCTCACAAGGCAAACCGGAACCACGCATTGATGTCACAGAACTGCAGCGGGACTGGCACAATGATTATGCTGCGTTTGTGGTGGCGCTGAGCGCAAAGCTTGATGAAATCAAAGATCACCGAAAACGCCGTGAACTGATCGCAAAGGTTAGCGCCGCGCTGGAAGGTTGATCTATCGGCACAGAAATTCACTTACGACGCATTGAAATTTTAACAAGACGCTGCGGGGAGCCGCGCAACATAAACTGACGGACCTGGGAGAAAACGATTGCGGTTGCTGACGATTTATCTACTGACGGTGGCGATCAGTGCTTGCTTGTTGTTTGTTGTTCAGCCGTTGGTGGGGCGGTTGGTTTTGCCACTTTACGGTGGTGCGCCAGCGGTTTGGAACACATGCATGCTGTTTTTCCAAGCCGTCTTGTTAGTAGGGTATTTGTACGCGCACTTGTCGGACCGTTTTCTGTCGGTTCGCGGACAAATGTTCTTGCACATGGGCGTCGTGATGTCTGCAGGACTCCTGTTGCCGATCGCTGTCCCTGAAGGCTGGGTGATCCATGACCCCAATCATCCTGCTTGGTCGCTGCTGAAACTGCTAACGATTTCTGTTGGCGGTCCGTTCTTTGCAATCTCTGCGAATGCCACGTTGTTGCAACGCTGGTTTTCAACCACGTCGCACCCGTCCGCGCCGGACCCTTATTTTCTATACGCGATCAGCAATGCAGGCAGCATGATTGGCCTGCTGTCGTATCCGTTCCTGATCGAACCCAAACTGGGCTTGGGACAACAAACACTTGTTTGGGCACTCGGTTTTGGTGTCCTGATCATTGGCATTACGGCTTGCGTTGCATTGACGATGCGCGATCGCCGACACGAAAGCGAACCAGCAACAAACCCAGATACCAGTCGCAACGTCGTCGCGGGACGCATTACATGGTCGCAACGCAAATGGTCTCAACGCGCAATGTGGGTGTTGCTGGCGTTCGTGCCATCAAGTTGGCTGCTGTCGGTGACGACGCGGCTGACCACGGACATCGCGCCGATTCCGTTGTTCTGGGTCGTGCCGCTGGAAATTTATTTGCTTTCGTTCGTGCTGGTCTTTGCTTCGCGAGATTGGTTTCCACATCGCTGGAGTAAACAGTGGATGGCCGCGACGGCGATCATATTGGTTGCCGCGACCGTCGCGCCAAAATCGATGTGGCTGGCCCTTTTGCATCTTTTGACATTCTTCTTGGGAGCGATGTTGTGCCACGGCGAATTGGTCCGACGCCGGCCTGACGCGAGTGGTTTGACGGAATTTTATTTGTGGCTGTCAGTTGGCGGCGTGCTAGGCGGATTTTTTAACGCGATTGTTGCGCCAAGTCTTTTCGCGGTCTTGTTGGAGTTCGGTATTGTCGTGGCGATCGCCTGTTTGTTCACAAAAGCGAACGGGGAAGTGCCTGCCGGCGAGGACGAGGCTGTACCAGAAACGAGGTCGATGCCACCGCCTGCAAAAACTCGAAAACCGAAACGACGCAAAAGCGTCGCGCAAGTTGATGCGGCCGAACCGTCAGCACAACACGAATCGATAATCGACTTGCAGTCGGTAATTCGACATTGGCCACTCGTGGTCGCAACGTTGGTTTCCGTTTTGTTACTGCGTGCTGTCTCAAGTGACAACGCGAACAATTCCGCTTGGTTTACATTGGCGGTCGTACTACTGATTCCGACGCTTTTGGTACTGCGTTTGATGCGGCAGACCATTGCGTTTGCATTGCTGGTTGGGATCGCCTTGATGATCCATGAATACGACGCGGGTCCGCAGTACAATGTGGTTTATCGAGCCCGCAGTTTTTTCGGAAGGCACCTAGTCGTCGATGATAGCGTGATGGTGGGGATGGGGCAGCAACCTCGTTATCGCCGATTGCTACATGGCACAACGCAACATGGTGCTCAGAGTCTGGATCCATCACGAAAGTGTGAGCCGTTAGCGTACTATCACCCCATGGGGCCGCTGGGTGATCTTTTTTCAGCCTTCTTGTCGGAACCGGACAGTCGATCAAGTGATCCAAAGCAAGTAGCTGCGATCGGATTGGGCACCGGAGCGGTTGCCTGTTATGCAAATCCGAATTGTGAAATCGTATTTATCGAAGTCGATCCGATCGTTCGCGATATCGCGCAAAGCTCCGCATACTTCACGTACCTATCGAATTGCGGTGGCGATTATTGCCGCGTGGTGATGGCCGACGGGCGACAGGCGATGGAGGCCGCCGATGACGGTCAGTACGACCTGGTGTTGTTGGATGCATTTAGCAGTGACGCGGTTCCGACACACTTGATGACTCGCGAAGCCATTGCGATGTATATGAAAAAACTTGGTGAAAATGGAGTATTGGCGTTTCATATTTCCAATAAGTATCTGCAACTCGATCGCGTGCTAACGGCAGCAGCGAACGACCTGGGTCTGGCTTGCCGATTCAAAAACGATGCGTTTTTGTCCGAGCGTCATCGCGAAGAGTCGATCCGCATGGGAAAAGCCGATGCACCCTACTTTGTCTTTGCTCGTGACAAAGCGACTCTGCAACGCTTGGACGGCAGTTGGCAAATACCCATAAGCGATCCTGTCTTTCGCGTTTGGACTGACGACTACAGCAACATTCTGAGCGTCATGCGAGTGTCAAAGTAGCCACCACTTTCAGACTGATGACTACTTTAGAATTGGTCCTGCGGCGTTCACTTCAATGGACCCCGCTTCGACGCCGGGTTGGACGCGGTGGCGCCAGTGAGGGTGTTTTTTGCCTTTCGCTGTTTGGCGGTCGGGCGTGGGATCGGTTGAAATCGAGT
>JBAUHR010001027.1:0-3583 GCA_049680385.1 Rubripirellula sp.
GATTGGGGTAAAGCTAGACAAACTAGCGATTGCTTCTGCCCAAGGTGATGTGCCGTCGCCAAGCGTTTCCGAATGGCTGACGAGTCTGTCAGCACGTCAGCACAACAAACTTGCATCGTGGGGGTTGACGATGCACTCTTGCTGAAGCCTGTTGAGCCGTCACAGCCACAGCATTTGTTTCACTACATCGGAGTCAGCGACGCCCACATCATGCTGGATCGCGCACTACCAACACGACCCGATGTTTCCCTCGTTCAGTGGGTGAATGAAGACGAATTTGTAAACATCGATGAGCCGGACAAGAAAGCACGATTCAAATTGCTGACCAATTTCACTGGTGGTGGAAAGTTGGTCTGCGCCCCGGATTCAGCGTTTGTTCTGAACAGCCAGAATCACAATGCGGTGATGTATTTGGAACTTGACCGCGATACGTATTTCCATGACCGTGTGGCCGCACGGAAAACACCGGGCTACAAAAAGCTGCTTGCGTCTAAGTTTCATCGAAAGCACTTTCCTGAGACAACGATCGACCACTTTTTCGTTCTTTTCATCGCGCCCACTGAGAAACGATCGCGTCAATTGCGCGATGCGTTCGCCAAGAAAAATGCCGACGATCCGGCTTTGAAAATCTATCGCTTCGGATCGTTTGAGACACTGAAACCAGAAAACATGCTGACCGCTCCCCTGTTTCGCTGCTGCCACCACGATGACTTGGTGCCGCTGGTGAAACCAAGTGTGCAGAGCGAAAGCACTACCGACCACGCGCAGACCGCTGAAATACCGCTACAAAGTTCAGGGACGATGTGACGGCTTCAGCTGACGCGTGTGGACACTATTTACATTCCCAATATTCCTATGACCAAAGAGTCCAACGAAAACAACAAACCCGTGAAGAAATTCCGACTTCGCGGGATCTCGGCAAGTGTGTTCGAGAACCAAACGGAAAAAGGCCAAACGTTCTACAAGGTGACTTTGTCACGTTCGTACAAGGATTCAAAAGGCGGCTTTAAGTCAACCAACACGTTTTCACGTGATGACTTGCCACTTTTAACCGAAGTTGCGAATGCGGCGTGGCGCGACATTTTGAAACGTGAGGCCGAAGCAACTGCATCGGAGTCCAAAGACGACGAGTAGTTGCAAACGAAACACGAGGATCGATCCCTGAATCGATCCTCTAATCCCCTGCTTCGGCTGGGGACACTAGGCGAAACCGCTTCGCGACATCGATTCGATGTACCGATCGGCAACACTGGTGAACTTGCTGGCGATTGTCAGCTTTCAGCAAACCGTTTCTTCCACGGCTTTGCTTTCTTTGAATCAATCCCGCACGCGAATGCGCGTCGGCTAACCATACACCGATGACTTGATCGGTTCACTTGACGGTTACGGACGTCATTTGAGCCGGTCAGACTTTCGGTTTCGTCGACTCGGATGGATCTGAGTCATTCCTATTTTATTAACCACTAACAATTATGGGACAGTATTTTAAACCAGTGAACACAGACAAAAAGGAATTCGTTTGTCCATGGTGCATCAGCGGCGGTGCAAAACTGTGGGAATGGGCTGCCAATCGGCAGGGTGCCATCTTCACGTTGTTGCTTCGTCAGAGCACCAGTACTGGCGGCGGTGACTACGGCGGACAAGGTCCTCAGATCATTGAATTGACCGAAGGCCAAGATATCCAAGACGTTATCGCCAAAGGCATCGCTCGAGAGGGCATGCCAATGCCGATTCCAAAAGAATTGATCGTCGGTCGATGGGCTGGCGATCGCGTTTCTTTGGTGGGCGACTACGACGAAACGGGATTGTATTCCACAGCAACAGAGCTTTATCGCAATATCAGCGAACCGCTTTGCGAAGCCTGGAATCAGTTCCTTGGCGACGAACAGTTTCACATCCAATACGATCGTTGCAGCGGATGTACAGAACGGTTCTACGCGGCAAAAGAGTAGTAAGGAAGCAGCGGCCGTAACTGCTGCTTATCGCGATGACTTCGGTCATCGAAATCGGGAGGATGCATTTGAGGTGCCTTTGGGCATTCCTGATGCAGACACCGGTCAATTTGCGGTTCGGTTTGCGAGCCAGCTCTCCAGAACGCCTTGTTTCCAAGGCGTTCTCTCATTGCGATTTGCATGTCCATGTTGGGCATCGTCGCTCCTCAATGTCATTTCTTGGAGAGTTTTTACGATGAAAGTTGTTTTGTCTGGTCGGCACGAGTCGACCCTATGTGCTTGGTGTGAGAAGGAACGTGAATGCGTCACCACGACGTTCTCTGATGGATTGTTCAAGGATGCTTCGTTGTGTTGGAAGTGTTTGCAAACGGCGTTCAAAGTCCGTTCGCAGGCCTCACAAGCGGAGTCCAAGCCCGAGTCGAGCGACTGACCCGTGTCGCTGACCAACTCTGCGGCGCTTCAGCGATTTGCTGTGGCGTCGCTTTCCACCATGCCAAACAATTCATTCGGAATCATAGCCATGTCAGAACAAGAAATCGCAACACGCCTAGAGCGAATCGAGTCGATGTTAACCGCCTTGATCGAACAGGAGCCAGCGAAGGAGTATTACACGACGAAAGAGGTTGCGGAGATTCTGCGTCGAGCAGAGTTCACTGTCCGTGAATGGTGCCGTGGGGGCCGCGTGTGGGCTGAGAAACGCCAATGTGGTCGCGGAAGCAGTAAGGAGTGGATCATTTCACACGGAGAACTGCAACGTATTCAAAATGAAGGGCTGCTGCCCAACTGAAAAGTGGACGACTTTGTTTTTGGTTGAATGTAAGTTCAGTGATAGGCTGCCATCAATGCTCGAAAGAGAACCCGACATTCGATTGGATCAGGAAAGCGTCGATCGCGTCCGCGCGGCACTTGAGCTGATTCATCAGGCACAGTTGTTAATCAATCACGCCGCTCAGGAGCTATGCCCCGTGAGCGGCTTTGCGGACGAATGGTCCAAATCCGCCGAAGTCCATGACTTGGTCAAGTCGTATTGGCATGAGGTCAACAGTCGGCTGATTGAAATACTACGAGCAAACGATGTTTGTTGACGTTCGATGGATGTAGCGCTCAATCGAAAATTGCTGCCACCGTCTCACATTGCGCGATTGGAAACCGGTGTCGATCGCCGTTGCGTGTATTCGCCACGGTTCGCAGATTTAAAGACTCACGTCAGACTTTCATACGATTAACCGAACACGCTTTGGATGACTTTGCATTCCTCGTTCGGGAATAGGTGCCGATATCGACGCCGCATCGCTTCGGTAGTGTGACCCACCCAAGCGTCGATAATTCTCTGATCCACGCCCTGGGCGGCACAATTACTACAGAACGAATGGCGTAGACAGTGCCACCCGCGAATGACGGTCCACTTCGATTCTTGCAACGTCCGTTGGAAGTGATCGTTGGCTTCGTCACATGTCAGCGGAAGTGTGGTTTCGCAATTCTTTTTGCTACGTGCAATGTCGGGAAGGCAGAACGTACTCGAACCACCTGGATGATTTCTTTGCCACTCTGCGATCGCGTCAGCAAGTCGCTCCGACATCGGCACGCGCCGAGTCGATCGTTGTCCCCGCACACGCTTCTTTTATCGTATG
>JBAUHR010001028.1:0-15665 GCA_049680385.1 Rubripirellula sp.
CGATCGACGCTGCCACCATTTCTAAATCGGGAGCACGCTGATCCAGAAAAACGACCGATGCAGCAGTCGCAACCGGATTCCTGTCGATCACGTCCGGCGCCGGCGAACAATCGCCGGCAGTCGCTTCCACGGCGACTACGCAGGCAACCCCTGCGTCGGCGGCTAACATCAGCCGCGGCTCCAAGACATTGACGCTCCAGCGAACTTCTCGGCGGATCGCAACGACTTGGCCAGATCGATCAGCAAGTGAAGAGCGTCTTGTTCTTCTCATGGTGCTGCAGCTTGGGTGCCTAAATTGATACAAATGAACAGGTGTCAATATAGGCAGTGCACGCTAGCTGCGAAGTGGGGGCGTGCGTCAATATCCAAGGATTTTTGGCAAAAATCTGAATACGGCGACGTCCCAGCTTTCTCGGGTAAAAGATGAGCACCGATCGAGTTACGCCGCGTTCAGAACCGCTGCGTGCAGAACCGCTGCGTAGCCGAGCAGGTCGTTGTGCCGCTGGCAGTATTCCAAGATTGGCTCGAACGCGGAACTGTCGCCCGCCGCTTTGCCTCGATTTGCGATTTCAATCAGCATCGGAACGATCCGCTGAGTCGGAACGTCACCGGGCACCAACTCGATCGAGGCCAGCACGGCGTCTTTGTGCCGCCCGATCCGATCTAGCAGATCGACATACGTTTCAATCGCGCCAGTTCCGTTGGTGGCAACATCAACCGCACGGGCCTTGCGTTCAAAGATCTTCAATCCTGCGTCAACATTTTCGCCCAACAGGATCGAATAGAACGTCCCGTACGCCGGATAAAAGTCGACGAATGGTTCTTCGCCTGGATACTGGAACTGGTGGTTCAAACGGCGCCCGTACTGAGTCAGCTCCCACGCTTTCTTAAGCTGCGCGGGATCATCCAAAATGGTTGCCACTCGCACCGTGGCGGCCAGGTGCGTGGTGTCGAGGTGATAGCCGCCGCCGTCAAGGATCCAGCGGCGTTTCTCGATCAGCTCGCCAAGCGTTTCGTCATCCGCGGCCGGCGGCTCGCCGTCTTTCTGCGCAATGTCGCTACGGACCATTGCCAACAGTTCGCCGTACAAGTGTTCCAGCAAGCAACTTGATGCGGCTTTGCGATCCGCCTTGCTGCGGCTGACAATTGATTGCTCGTACAACGTGATGCTGTTGCAAGTGCCTTGGTTATCGATCACTGCTTGATAGCCGCGTCCGACGTCCACTCCTTCGTGCAACAAGACTTGAATCATCTCGTCATAGTTATCGTCGGTGATCTCAATTTTGCTCAGAAGCTTTCGCGCCGCCTCAATGTCACCGGTCGGTCGCAAATACATCCAACCTTCGCCTACGCGACCATCCTGGATCAACATCGTGCCCGTTTCGCGGCAGGCATCAAGAAGTCCAAGTTCCAGTTGACGCTCAACGTCCTCGGGCCGAGCAGGCTCGTCTTCCGCTGCGACAAGCGGCAATCCGACTCGGTGGCGGATCTGCATCTTTATCGCTTCGAACAACTCCATCGCGCTTCGAGTACTGCGGAAGTGATCGACCATTCGGTCAAGCATTTCAGCGGGATCATCACGGGTCTCGGCCAGCGACGCAAAAACATCAGTCTTAGTACTACTCATAAACCTGTGAATGGTTGGAGCCCAGCCGGTTGGCTGCCATCAATGAAAGTCTCGGTTGTCGTTGACCGGCTCGCAAACGGCGTCGTGTTTAGGTAACGCGTTAGCTTTGGTCTCAAACAACCATTAGTCTCGTTCGGCATACGCCTTCAGTTGTTCGATTAGACCACGCAATTCCGTTGCTGCGGTCGGCAACCCAACCTCGCAGTGCTGTGCGACGTCGGCAAGGGGGCCGAGAACTTCATTGCACACCTGCGAGATCTGAATGGACCACGCCTTGGCCTCTCGGACCTTCGCTTCGCAAAACCGAACTCGCCGCTCGCACTGCTGCACTCGAGCAAACGCCTCGGTCGCCGCTGGGCGATCTTCGGCCCGAGCCGCCGAGCGTTTCATCGCCAAACTGTCCTTTGATTCGTTCAGTTGACGACTCGCCAATTCAGTTTGATGCCGCCAGTATTTTGGACGATCCTGCGAAAAATACTCTTCGGCACGATGCACCATCATCCGCACTTCCTGCAACGTATCGTCCCAATCGCCAGAGAGGCGAACGAGTCCGTCGTGAAAATGTTGCAGCGATTCGATGCTGCGTACATTGCTACTAGCCATACGGTTAGCGCCCCAAGTACGCGTCGATCTGTTCGGCCTTGCGCATCAAGTACGGAACGTGCTCTTCGGTGGTTTGAATCAAGCGAGCCAACTGACGCAATTGGGTTGTGAACTCATCCGAAAACTTGCGTTGTTGTTCGTCACGCCAAGTCTGTTCCAACTGGTTCATCTGTGACGCTAGCCCCGTCGAACGCTGCTTCATTTCTTCAGAGAACCGATGAAGTTGGGCCGCGAATTGTCGCAGTTGATCAGGGTCGACGACGGCTTGAGCCATGACAATGTCTCGGATTTAGAGGGAACGCAAATGATTGAATGACGGCTAAGCGCCCATCGCTGTTTGCTTGGCAAGCTCTTGTTCGGCTTGCTGCAGACTGGCTTGATAATTGGCAAGTGTCAACGAAACGCCAAGCCGATCGGCAGTCTCGCACAACAAACGCAGGGCGATCACTCGCAATCGAACCGGCGCGACAACCGCACGCCGCAAAGCACATGCTCGTAAAGCGACCATCGCATCAAGATCCTTTCCAAGTGCCAACAAGCACTTGCCACGGATCAAATATCCAGATGGCGAAAGCTCGTCATTGCCCAGAACAGAATCCAGTTCTTCGATTGCTTCTTGATAATCGCCGGTATCGTAGCAAGCTTCGGCAAGAGTGATTCGCAGATTCACGAGCGATGGATCTCGGCTCAGGCGAGCCTGGCAAACTTCGATGCGCCGCAAAGCCCAATCTTGCTGACAACGAGTAAGTTCGTGGTCGGTTTCGGCAGTCCCCAGTCGGCTGTCTAGCTCAGCCACTTCCCGAAGTTGCTGGATTGAACGAGACAAAGTGGCCTCCTCCAACTCCCAGTGCAGTTCATGTTCATCCGGGAAAATCTGAATCGCCTGCTGTAGAACTCGCCGCGCCTCCACCGGCCGGTTCTCAGCTCGGTAAATCTTCGCCAACTCTAAGAATCCGTCCAGGTCGGCCGGGTTCGATTTCAGGTGATGCTCGAGGTACTGACGACGCTTCAGTTCAAGTTTCGGCTTGTCGGTGGTTTCGGAAACTAAAGGGTCCGCCGCCTCAACAACCACTGGCGGAGACTCAATGGCCTGATCGACCAGAGAAGCTTCTTCGGCCGCCGGAACCGAGGCCGGTTGATTGGCAACAGGTTCGTCAATTGAAACTCGATCCAAATCCTCTGGCAGGACGGACTCCCACTTTCCTTCACGCCCATTGTGCGTTTCCGTGGGCGACTGGCTCACCTGAATGCCCGAATCGCTGGCTGGAAAGTCTGGCATGATGAAAAGCTCAAGATAGAAGGACTCAGTGGACGCAGCGTTATTGTGAACGATCACCATCGTCACCGCAAACACCCCGTGAAAGCTTCCATCGACAGGCCAGAACCGGGCAATTAGCCAGCCGATTTTCTCGCAACCGACCGATACAGTTCGAGACTGCGCTGTGCATCGAGCGGCAACGGATTGAAGGTGCCCGTCCATTGCTTCAGTGCATCTTCGGCCATCACATCGATCGCCGACTCGGCAATCGACAACTCTTCCAGTGACGTCGCCAAGCCGGCTTCGCGAAGCCAGCAAGTCACCAACGATGCAAGTCGCTCGGGCGCCTCTTTATCCGAAACGCTCGGATCGACCTCTCGCATCAACTCGCCATACCAGTTCGCATGAGTCGCGCCGTTCATCCGAATCACCGAGGGCAGCATCATTCCGACGGCTTGCCCATGTGTGATCGAATGACGCGCGGTCAGGGGGTTTGCCGTCGCGTGAGCCGCACCAAGCATCGACGTTTCGATCGCCATGCCGGCAAAGCACGCCCCCAACTGCATTTGACCTCGCGCCTCGATGTCGCCCGGCTGGGCAAGCACTCGCGAGAAACTGGCTGCCAACATTCCGAACGCACGGCGACTGTACGTGACTGACATCGGATTGCGTCGTTTGGTGACATACGTTTCGATCGCATGCGAGAGCGCATCGACACCGGTTAGGGCAGTAACCCGTGGCGGCTGAGTCAACGTCAAAGCCGGATCTAGAATCGCGATCCGGCAAGCCGCCCGAGCATCGCCACAAGGCATTTTGACATGAGTTTCCGCATCACTGATCAAAGCGAAGGATTGCGATTCGCTACCAGTCCCCGAAGTTGTCGGAATCGCGATCATCGGCAGCAAATCACAAGTTGCTTTGCCGACGCCATGGTAGTCGTGAATCGTTCCACCACAGGAATAAACGAAGTTGATTCCTTTGCAACAGTCCATGCTGCTGCCCCCACCAAGCCCAACCAGCAGATCAGGTTTCACCTCCGCCGCGCGACGTACTCCGGCTTCGACCATCGAAGAAGTCGGATTTTCAGCAAAGTTGTGAAAGGATTCGACACGCAACCCCGCCGCTTTCAACGACGCGATGGCCGCACTGTCGTGTCCCGCTTCCATGATGCCGCGATCGCTGACCACCAACACACACGCAGGACGGTACCCAGCCGCCAATTCGCCCAGCCGACCGATTGTCCCCTCGCCAAAGATATATCGAGTGCGATTTTGAATATCAAAAGGTTGCATCGGAGAACATTCAGGTGGGATAGTGGTGTCCTCCTGGTAACAGGAGGTCGTGCGGTTTTTAAGTTGTTATTCTGCAAGCGTTTACTTCACTCTCTCCCATTGGGAGAACCTGAGCGTCAGCGATAAGAAACGTCAAACCTAGGGCTTCATCGAGGCCAAATCGACGTCGTCGTTCAACTCTCGTTGCAGATTCTGTAGCTGCCCGAACAACTCTTCAAGCAATGGCTTTGACTTTGGATCGTCCGCCAAATCGTTCATTTCCTTTGGATCTTCCTCGACGTTGTATAGTCGCAACACGTTCGCGTTTGGGTACGCAATCAATTTATGCGTCTTCGTCCGAATGCTACGCTGCTTGCCCAGATAGGATCCATAAATGTTTCCGTACGGGCTCGGCTCGCCTTCCAACATAGGAATCAGACTATTGAAATCCACGTGATCTGGCTTCTGAACGCCAGCCAGATCGAGAGTCGTCGGCATGATGTCTTGCAGGTAAACCGGTTCGTCAATTTTTCGTCCCGCTTCGACACCAGGGCCAACAATCATCATTGGCACCCGCACGCTGTGATCGTAGAGATTTTGCTTGCCCATCAAGCCGTGTTGCCCGACTGCTAGACCATGATCGGCCGTGAAAAAGATCCACGTATTATCCGCTTTCCCCGTCGCTTCGATCGCGTCCAAGATCCGACCGATCATGACGTCCATATGAGTGATTAGTGCGTAGTACTCTTGCCGATGCACTTTGACTTGAGCGGGGGTCCGAGGAAACGGCGCAAGCTTCTCGTCTCGCAGCCCTGGCCCGCAACCGATCAAGTCAGCATGTGGATACTTGGGCAAGAAGTTCACCGGCGTTTCAATCAAATCCACCGGATACATGTCGACGAACTGCTGAGGCGATTGCCGCGGATCGTGTGGCGCATTGAACGCCAAGTACATAAAAAACGGTTCGTCACGCGCAGAAGCTTCTTTCAGAAAATCAGTTGAGTGGTTTGCGACGACCTCGCTCCAGTGCGTGCCACCTTCCCAATAACCACCGAACTTTGGATCCGATGGTGACCAGGGATCAGTCCCATCAGCGGCCGGGCGGCTGTATCCAGCTTTTGTATCCTTTGGCATTCCGGCGCGGATATCCAGGGCCACATCGAATGCTTTCGAAGCGTTCGCTTTGCAGTGCCATTTGCCAGTCATGTAGGTCCGGTAACCGGCCGACTTCATGTACTCGCTCCACCATCGCCCGGCCTGTCGTTCGGATTCAGACTGGTTATAGATCGCGTTCGCGTTCCAAACCGATCGCCCCGAGTTCAACATCGTGCGACTGGCAACGCAGACGGCGCCGCTCCACGACCCCATGTTGTAGGCGTGAGTGAACGTGGTCCCACGCCGCACCAACTTATCCAAGTTTGGCGTTTTGACTTCCGGGTTGTTCAATTCGCCGAGCGTTTCAAAACACTGATCGTCGGCAAAGACAAAGACGATGTTCGGCTTTTCCGATCCTGGCTCGTCCGCCTTACAGCGCTGCCCCACGGTCGTCGCTTGCGTGGCCCCAAATGCCAGAACGGCAAACGTAAAATGCAAAGAACGGAGACCACTGAAGCGGCCGAGAGAAGAACGAGTATTTGTTGAAGTCATGAATCGGCACGGCGGGAGAGTTGGACATGGGACGGTAGCCAAGGGAGCACAGCTTCCCCATCTTCATCCCTAGCCTAACAAGCGTCAATTGCAGGGTACGCGGACAAGTCTGTCACAGCCTGCCATCGCTCGGCCCCCGTAAGCTGGCCATGCTCGTAGTTACCTACTGTTTCGTGACTTGCTTTAACAATTCTTGCAATGAAGCATTCGCTGGATGCTGCAAAAGAGCCCGACGCAGGTGCTTGATGGCCTGGTCTTCCCTCTGCTCAGCAATCAGCAGACGAATCAACCGGGTTCGATACGACAAGTTGGCAGGTGATAGACGCACAGCAATTTCGAGCTGATCGATGGCGTCGTCGGTGCGTCCGTCTGCCAACGCGATTCGCGCCTCGGCATACGCCACTTCGTCCTGTCGCATTCCCCCCGCGCCGTCCACGGACGGATCGGCAAGCACTCGGCCTGCCTTGGCCCACATCCGTCGACGGATTGATTCAGGAACGATTTGGTTCTCGGCGACTTGCAGTAACGTATTCAGTTTGTCTGGAATCATTTCGTCGATCATCGTTTCGGATTCACGATCTCGAATCAAAGGCCAAATGGCATTAAACCGCTGTGGCTTTTGCTCTAGCAATCGCTTCACCATCGGCCCAATGGCTTCCGGGCCGGGATACACATAGCCAAACCGAATCGCTTGCTCAATCACGCGAGGATTTCCCGATTGCAGTCTGATCAAATCATTCAACAGCGTCGTGGTTAGATCCGCGTTGCTCGCGTCGGTGCGTTCGCCCACTGCAACGAAATCTGTCTTGATTAATGGAACACGCACATACGGATGCAGTGGACAACGAACCATTGCCAAGACCGCAAACTGCCTCGCACTTTGGATCGCTAGTGGATCCTGCCCCGCAACCAAGAATGCCAAACCATCGCCCTCGGCATCGGGATTTTCGGGATCACCCCCGACCGCCATCATTCGGCGAACACTGATTCGCGGATCATTTTTCAGTTCGATCAGCGTCGCCGCATCCAATACAGCAGATTCGGATCGAATCGCCGTTTCGGCGCCAGAATACCGGGTCACCATTTCCTGGCTTGTCATCAGATAGAGGCTGGTCAGGAACAGTCGCTGTGGATCCGAGGTTGCCCCTGCCGACGTGTCGGAGGTAATGGGCGGCAGGGAGGACGAACTTGACCCCCGAATTCGCTGAGCTTGAAACCACTGCTTGATCTCGAAATTGGCAAAGCTATCGTTCGCATAATCCGTCGCTGTCTTCGTCACTGTCAGTAGCGTCGCGCCCAGTGCAAACGCGATTGCAAGCGGCACCAGAACATTCTTTGGTTCGGCGGCAACATTTTCGGATCGTGATCGCGAACTGCCAACCGTCCGCGTCTTCGAGGACTCAGAGCTCGAACCAGGCAACATGCCAAAGAATGCCCCAACCAAGACGGCGGCCGTCAAGTAGTTCGCGGGCAACAATATGCCGAAGTCAAAGCAACAAGCCACCAATTGGGACGTCAGCAAGAACCATCCCATCGCTGTCAGCGACGCTAGATGACTGCGGCGATGCGACGCCATCATGCCCAGCCCTTTGACCATCACAAGGATCGCGATCGCGATAATAAAAAAGATCACGGCGCCGCCTTCGACCAACCATTCCACGGGCATCGAGTCTGCATTCAACGTCGAGCTAATGCCAGCACTGGCCTGCTGATATGGCAACGTCGCAAATTGATATGTCCCTAACCCCGACCCCAGCGGCATGTAGTGCATTGCCGACCGAAGCCCGTCTGCGACAAGTTCCAAGCGTCCGACCTGAGAGCCTTCGGACAGGGTAAAGATAGAATCGACGCGTTGGCTGACTGCTCCATCGAGCCCCAAATAGACAAGCGCCCAGCGCGCCGCGACCAAAACAAAAACTACCGCTGCCACCATCGCAGGATTGATCGATCGTTGACGCCGCACAAGCTGAATCGTGACGATCAAACCGCCGGCGGCGGTGGCAACCAAAGCCCCGCGTGACTGGCTTGCCGCGATCCCAACAACCTGCACGACCGCGGCAAATAGAGCCAAAATCGAAGGGCCGTCGAGATCCCGAACCATCGACAGCAACGTTCCAGCAATTCGTTCCAAGGCATTGCTCGGTGGCAATACATATTGTGGGTCGATGGTCGATTTCTTACTCGATTTGCGAACGCTCCACACCAGTAACCCGACGGTCGCGGCCAAGGTCAAATTTAGAAAGCCACCCGCGTTATTGCGATTGACGAAGGGACCAAAACTCGACGGGCGAACCGTTTCTACCTGTACAGCCCATGCACCGGCACTCGGCAGCGTTCGCGCCGAACCAACTCCCAGCAACCCCCACAACGTGACGGTGGTCCCGGACAATGCTGCAATCACCAACACGAACTTCAATGTACGTCGATCACGAACGGCGAAAACAGAAATGAACAGCACCACGGCGCATAACGCAAAGGCAGTCATCGCTCGCAAAGTGCTGGCGCGACTTACGGTGGTGGGGTGCCGATCGACACCAAAGTTATCCACATCCAAACGATCGAGCGACCTGGATTGTGAATAGTCCGCTTCGACCATTCCGGTTTCGATCAACGCAACTTCGGTGCGGATCTGATCGGGAACCCAATCTCGGTACGCAGCATGTGTTCCCGGCGACAAACGGCTGCTGATAGTCGCTGGAATTGGCAGCGACTGAAACAAACCTAGCCCGACCACAGCTAACGCAAGCAACGGCATCGCTAGCTGAATTTGGTGATAGCTACGTCCACGAATAAACAGCAGCGGAAACGCCAAGACTGCGATCGCAATCACAGCCCAGCAAACCATCATTTGGGTCCACGGCAATACGCCTCCGTAGTCCCAGACGACAACCCCAGGCAACGCAATCATCAGGCAGGCCAAACCGCTGGCCGCCCATCCAGACAATTCTGGCCCCCATAGCCGGCTCACCTTCGACTTCATTTTAGACTTCATTCGTCGCAGCGATTTGGTGAGTCTCATTGAGCTGCGGATTTCGAGAAAACGAACATCGACCATGAGGCCGCAAAAGGAGGAACGTCCCCCCTCTTATCATGGTCAGCAAATACCGCCCTGAAAACCGTTTACGAATAAAGTTGTTCGAACAATCCAGTAATACCGAGGCGCATTCGGAACCACGCTCACCCCGTAGCGATTGCTTGCCGTACGACACTCGCCACTGTACCGATGCGCGGCTTTGACGGTCATGCCGAATATTCACAAGAATCGGAGACGTTTCAGCCGCTATCCTAGGAAAGCGATAACCGCTTGATTGCGATCACTCCCTGGCCGATCATCATTGTGGCAGAGGCGATTCGGCGCAGGCTAAAATCGGCTTGGCTATTCGCTCCGTTCCACTTCTTCTCTATGCCGGCAACTCTGTGACGTCCAAGCCGACCATCGTCTTCATCAACCGCTGCTATTGGCCGGATTCCGAGGCCACTGGACAGCTACTGACGGACCTTTGTCAGGATCTAACAGCACGGTTTGACGTCCATGTGGTGTGTGGTGCCCCAAATTCACCAACCACAACGGAATTCAAACGATCCGGAGTCGAGGTTCGCGATGGAATCACAATCCACCGACTCACCCACACGGTTTTCCCTAAAAGGACTCCCGCGGGACGGATCATCAATCTGGTTTCTTTCTCGCGTTCGGCGTCTAAGTACTTGAAACGGGCCGATATAAAACCGCAGGCTGTAATCTGCGAAACCGATCCATTCTTGCTGCCGGTTGTTGCGGCTAGCTATGTCCGGCGAAACGGCGCGAAACTGGTCTGCTATCTGCAAGACATTTACCCAGACGTCGCAGAAGCGATCGGCAAGGTTCGCGCGGGATGGCTGACTCGCCAAATTCGCGCCCGACTGAAAGCGGTCTACGATCGCTGCGATCGAGTCGTGGTGCTGGGCAACTGTATGCAACGCCGCCTAACTTCACCGCCCTGGTCGATCCAGCAGTCGAAGATGCGAGTCATTCCGAACTGGTCCGACTGCCAATCAATTCAACCGATCGCAACCAAGTCCACCGAGTTTCGTCGCAACAACGATTTGACCGATAAACTGGTCGTCATGCACAGCGGTAACATGGGGTTAACTCAGCGGTTGGACGTGCTGATCGATGCAACGGTGGATCCGAATTGGCCCGCCGAGGCTGTGCTAGTGTTAGTCGGCGACGGTGCCGCAAAACAATCGCTCGAAGAAAAAGCTGCCGCGTCGGGGAACGATCGCGTGCGTTTCCTGCCCTATCAACCGCGAGAAACCCTAAGCGATAGCTTATCGGCGGCTGACGTGCACTTGGTCTCGATGCACCCGGAAATTACCGGGTGCCTGTGTCCAAGCAAACTGTATGGAATTTTGGCTGCCGGACGTCCAGTTCTTGCCATCGCCGACCCCACGACCGATTTGTGCGAAACGGTCCAGCAGAACCAATTGGGTTGGACGTGCCCGCCGCGAAGATCCGATTCCATTGCTGTCACCGTTTCAAAGGCCGCGATGGACGCGGAATACCGTGAATCAGCTGGAAAACGCGCTCGTCAAATCGCACTCCAGCGATATGACCGGCCGGTCGTGACGACGCAGTTCGGCGACATGCTTGCCCAACTGCTGGGCCAGCCCGAAACTAACTAGCCGCGTTAGCAAAACTAAAAACGCATCATGAAGTTTGCGCTCATTACCGGCATCACCGGCCAGGACGGCTCCTATCTTGCTGAGCTTCTATTGCACAAAGGCTATACCGTCCACGGTCTGGTTCGCCGCAACAGTTCGACGACGCGACTTCGCCTGGACACGCTTTTCCATGACAAAAAGATCTACAACGAGCGACTATTTCTACATTATGCCGATCTAGACGACGTCACCACGATTCGGCGAATCCTGAACAAAACGCAACCCGACGAACTGTACCATTTGGCGGGCCAGAGCCATGTCGGCGCTAGCTTTGACATCCCCGAATCAACCTGCCAGTTCACGGCGATGGGGACTCTCAAACTGCTCGAGATCATCCGCGATCTTGCCAAGCAACCCAAGTTCTTGCACATCAGCAGCAGTGAAATCTTCGGTCGCCCCGAATCCGGCCCGCAGAACGAGATGACGGCAATGCAGCCAATCTCGCCCTATGGTGTAGCTAAGACATTCGCGACTCAAATGACGCGAGTTTACCGTGATTCGTTTGACTTATTCGCTGTCAATGCGATTTGCTACAACCACGAATCGCCTCGCCGTGGCGAGTCTTTTGTGACTCGAAAGATCACGCGTGCCGCCGCAGCCATCTCGCTCGGCTTGGAAGACAAGCTGCGAATGGGCAGCCTCGACGGACGCCGCGACTGGGGATTCGCCCCCGACTATGTCGACGCGATGTGGCGGATGCTCAACCAAGAATCGCCCCAGGACTACGTGCTGGCAACTGGCATCACCCACAGCGTCCAAGACTTCTTGGCGGCGGCCTTCGAAAGCGTTGGGCTGAACTGGCAGGACCACTACCAGGCCGACCCTCGCTACATGCGCCCCGCCGAAGTCAGCAATCTTGTCGGCGACGCCAGTCGTGCCGCCAACGAACTCGGCTGGAAACCCACCACCAAGCTTGCCGGAATTGTAAAAGCGATGGTCGAACACGACATTCAGTTGCTTGCCAAAGCATAGTTTTTGTCGAGAACTTGATTTTGCACACGAACCACCTAAATCACTGAAAAAACCGGAATCCGTCGTCTCCCGCCGTGTCGAGAGTCCGAAGCAACCTGGATCGCCCGTCCCTTTGGTTCACACCAAAGTGCCGCTGGTCATACACTTATAGGGGTTGCTCCGCTTAGGACCAGTATTCCATCGCCTACTTTTGAACCGGCCGATATGGACCGGAATGTTCTTTGCATTCAAATGTTCGGCGGGTCATCCTGAACTCCGAGAGCCGGTTTTTGGGGAAGGGAACTTTCCCAGCGACAGGTTCGTAAACTCGTCAAATCACCAGGGTCCGTCCATCCGAATGATTGGCGATCCCAGCAATCATCTCTTCCCCCACGCAAACGGCTGCAAACTGGACATTTTGCAGCCAAACCATCATTTTCTCGGCCTAGGTTTCCGTTTCAAACGGTCACCCAAGTGGACGAAGTCCGCGCCCACAGGTCGTGTCTTTGCACCACGCGAATTCCATGTCGAGACTCTGCCCCCCCAATCGATTAGTGGCTAAGTTACATCCCTCGGCAGAGCACCTGCTCTCACTACAATCGCTCACGCTGAAGTCTCGCCCGTAAGCATGAATTTCCTTCGCCATTTTGCAACGTTTAGCACTGCCATCTCGGCGTTGGCGTTGGCAATTCTGCCTCTCGCGGTCTCGTTGGACTTTGGCGGTGTGCTCTGGTGGACCCAATGCGTCGCTGGGCTGGCAATTGCGATTGCATTCGCATTTTCATTGCCGTCCGTTGTGGCTTGGTCGGCGTATCACCGGCCGCGACACATGCTAGTGATGGTCCCCTTGGTGCTGTGGCTGGGATTTTCAGCGTTCCAAACCGTTCGCTTGTCGCCGTCGATCGTCGGCTTGCTTAGCCCAGCTTCGAAGGCGGCCTACACTGACTGGCTTAGTCCGATCTTGCCAGCCGACCAACTGCCCTCATCTTATTCGATCTCAATCGCTCCTGACGATTCCGAGCATGCAGTCGCACTGTTTGGTGTCATGGTGCTTCTGGCCTGGACATCGCTGCGCGTTTTCAACACACGTTCGCGACTGATCGGCCTGCTAAGCGCCATCGCGATTACCGGCGCCTTGATTTCCGTGCTTGGAATCGTCTCGCTGACGCTTCCCGAATTGGCCATTGCCAAGTACTTCAACGAAGTAGGGAACGCCAACTTTGCCAGCTTCGTCAACCGTAACAACGCCGCCTTGACGCTTAACCTTGGGCTCGCCGCCAGCCTGGGGTTACTAGGATGGCGACTGTCCGCGCTGACCGGCCAAGAAATCGATGGCGATGAATTCGAGATCGGCGAACTGTTCGCCTTGGCAAGCGATCGCGACTCAGCCGTCGGCGTGGTATGCGCCGTACTTTGCTTGGCCGGACTTTTAGTTTGCGGTTCCCGAGGTGGCTTGGGAGCCGCGGTCATCGCGACAACCGTCTCATTCGGTTGGATTCGACGTCGAAAAGGCCTTTCGACCATTCCCGTGGCCTTGGCTGTCATTGGTATTGCGACAGCCATATTGCTGATTCCCTTAAAGCTAAACCTCGAGTCCGTCAAACGTTTAGAGCTACTGTCGACAAACTCGAAAACACTGGCCACGGACGGTCGCCTACAACACTGGCCCGAAGGCTGGGACGCGGCGGTTTCCCATCTACCTGCAGGGTCGGGACTTTCCTCTTACGCCTATGCGTATCTGCCCTTCCAAACCGAGACACCCAAGAACTGGTTTCTGCACGCGGACAACCTTTGGTTAGAACTGTTTGTCGAACAAGGAATTGTCGGCATCACGATGGCGGCTGTTTTGCTGACCGTCTTGATTTGGTGCCTAACGACCATCTCCCTAACACACGATGCCCTTGACCACGGCGTTCGCATCACCGGTTGGTACAGCCTAACCGCAGTCGTATTTTCACAGTTCTTTGATTTCGGTTTGATCGTTCCGGCCAACTTGATCATCTTCGTATTGCTGATGGCCGCAATGGTTTCGCGTTCCAGCGAAACGGAAGAACTCTTCACACTCGAAGAAGATCTCGAGCGACCTTCTATGTGGTCCAAGATCGTCAATAGTGAAAAGCTGGCTCGGTTCGCCTTGATCGTTTCGCCGATCGTTGGATTGATCGCGCTGGTAGTATCTGTGACATCGGTCCCTAGGCTCCTGAAAGACGCGTCCGCGGCAACGGCAATCCGAACGACGGAAATGCAACTAGCAGCCGGGCAAGGGGACACGGCAATGCTTAATAAGATTCGCTTGCAAGCCGAAAATAAAACCAAGCCAATGCTTGTTGCGGAAATGAAGACGCTTGGGCAAGTCAAACATCGACTCGCAAGACTCGAAGAAGTCGAGGACCAAGACCCCGCTACCGCTCAGCAAGCAACCGAGATGTACGAAGCGACTTCTCCGACTTACCGTCGCCTGCTGGGTCGTAACGCATCACAATACATCAACGGTCTTCCACGAGCGGTCGAATCCGCGACTCCCGTCGGTATCCCACTGGGTTATCGCGAAGCAGCGGACCTGTACCTTCAGTCTCTTGCCCGTTTGCCGCTTGATCCGGACACCCGAGGGCGACTCATCGCTTTAGATTTTGCGCTGACCAACGATTTCAAGCCCGCAAAATTGACCAGTGACGCGGACACTGAAAAATCCGTCACACGCGAACTGTTGACACAGCTCGGCCAGCTTCATCGTGGACACCCGTTTCAACTGCGCGACGTCGCGGCACTGGCCGCCCAAAGCCGTATGAACGATCTAGCGGCTCAGTACTGGAAACGCTCACTCCTGCACTCGCCCGGTTGGACATCCAATGTGATGAGCCAAATATCGAAATACCAACAGGTCGACCTTCTCGCGGCCCTGCCCGACACGCCGGAAATCATGCGCACCGCCACACGAGAAATCCTGGCCAGCCAAAACGCGTCGGCCTACCAATGGCTCGAAACGCTCCAGAGCAAACTCATGTGCGAGGACTGTCAAAGCACCGACGAAAAATCAAACTGCTATACGCTCACCGCCCGTGCATTGCTCCGAGTCAACCGAATCGACGAAGCTGCTGAATATTATGCAAAAGCGATTGCCATCAATCCGACAAACTCAAATCTTCGGCTCGACCTTATCTCAACCCTTCGAGAATTAGGAAAACGGAGCGAAGCATTGCAGGAAGCACGCAAAGGCCGCCTGATCGACTCCAATGATCTTCGCTTTGAAAACGTCATCAAACAAATGGCTGATCTAGAGCTCAACTCGTCGCCAAACGCGAAGCCGATCGGCAACTAAACGAGAGAGAAACGCAATGACATCTCTGATCTTACGCAAATACATGAGAGCTAATGATGGGTACCGTTAACTTTGGTGTTCCCGAGAATATCGTGACCTATCTGAAGGACCGCATGGGGCTAAAAGTGTTTGTCGAAGGCGGAACCTACAAAGGTGGAACCAGCATTCGCATGTCGAATGTCTTCGACCAAGTTATCACCATCGAGAATTCGAAAACGATTTACGAATCAACCTCAATCACTCTTGCCAATTACTCCAACATCGATGCCCGCCTTGGTGACACAAGGC